>JBIOJT010000065.1:0-16635 GCA_044451055.1 Methylomirabilales bacterium (SeqCode) | reverse complement strand
GGTGGCGAACACTCCCATGAGGAGGACGAGGAGGATCGCCACCAGGAGGCCCACACCGGGCACATGACGCCCCAGCCGGTCGGCGATCGCGGGGGCCAGCAGTCCGTCCACAAACGTGAATAACTCCCAGAAGGTCCAGACGGTCACCGCGATGGGGACGATGACCAGAAGACCGGTCACAAATTTGATCTGGAGCTGCCGCCGGATGTTGTGCATCTCAGGCCCACGAATGAGGAGTCATGGATTGCGGTTGGGTCACGCGTTGCCTCTTCCGTTTCACGCCTCACGCTTTACGTCTCACGGCTCCCGGCTCTCGACTCTCGATTCTCACGGCCAATACGTCGGATCCTCCGCCACGCGCTCCTCCAGGGGACGCAACCGGCCGCGCGGCCCGTCCGTGTTCAGGTTCAGCCGGGAGGCGATCGCCAGGATCGCCGTCACGAGCGCGTAGGCCTCCTCCTTCGGATCCCGCACGCTCTCCAGCAGTCCGGGGATTCGGTCCCGGAGCACCCTGAACATCCGATCCTGCAGGGCCCGCTCCGGCAGGGGCAGGGTCAGGCGCGTGGCGACGTGCAGCAGTTCCAGGTACTCCTGCCAGACCTGCACGTCGGACCCATCGGCAATGACCTCCAAGCGTTGCACCAGCATCCGGTCGAACCACGCCGCAGCCGGCGCGAGGTCCAGGCTCAGCCCCAGGTGACGTGCCTGGGCGACCAGTTCCATGGCGGCCGCGTAGCGCGCCGGATCGGTCACCCCGTCCAGCTTCTCCAGCGCCTGGGCCAGCTGCCGCGACCACGTCGCCTCCAGCGTGCTCGCGAGCCAGGCCGGCAGGTCCATGCCGGCGTTCACCATGGCCTCGGCCGCAGGCAGGGCCTCGGCGCACAGGAGATCACAGGCGCGCTCCAGACGGCCCTGGGTCTCCACCAACATCTCTTCCAGGATCGCGCGCCGCTCGTCCGGCAGGAAATCGCGCAGGCGAACGAGCCGGGCCGCGTGCCGCCCCGTCCAGGCCGTGAGGCCCGAACCCTCGGCCCGCAGGGCGGCCTTGGCCTCCTCGACGAAGCCCACCCAGTCGTCCGTGCCGGGCCATGGGGCGATTCCGGCCAGGAAGTCGAACCGGCCGTCACGTCGGCAGGCCCCGGCGAACCGCAAGGTCTCCCCCGTCACCTGGGAGACGACCCGGACGCCGGCCAGCACCAGACCGTCCTCCCGCACGATCGGGTCGGGCGTGAGCCGCCACCGATAGCGGGCCTGGGACGTCACCTCGCGGCCCAGCACGCCTTCCAGCAGCAGCCGGGCCACGGCGTCCTCGACACGGACGCGGGACGGGCGCACCCGGCGCTCCCAGATGTGCCGGCCGTCCTTCCAGGCAGGCACGTTGCTTTGCGCCCGCTCGAGGTGCCCGAGCAGCACGGCCTCCAGATCCAGGGGAGCGAAGGGCTCCGCCAGCTCGATGGCCCGGGCCGCGTAGCGGAGGTTCTGCACCGTCTCGATGCCCGAGACGTCGGAGAAGAACCAGCCGCAGCTCGTGTACATGAGCATGGCCTGGTGCTGCATCTCTAGGAGGCGCAGGACGCGGACCCGCTCCTCGCCGCTCAGGGGACGCCTCGCGTGGCGGGTGAAGAAGGCCTCGCGCACCGTGTCGTCGGGATCTAGCAAGGGCTCGATGTAGTCGTCGCGGGCGGCCCACACATCCGTGAGGAGCGGCCCGCCCTCTTCCGTGAAAATTTCCCCCAGGGCCTCCCGCAGCCTGTCCAGCCCCTCCCGAAGCGGGCGGCGCCAACGCTGGGTCCAGCCCGGTCCCCCGCCGGCGCTGCACCCACAGTCATCGCGCCAGCGGTCCACCCCGTGGGAGCAGCTCCAGGCGCTCTGGGGGAGCAGCTCGACCTCCCACGTCGGCCGGTGCGACGCCAGGTAGGCCGCGAGGTTGGTCACGGAAAATCCCCGCTGCGGCGCCTCCCGCGCAAAGAGCGTGGCCAGGCACATGTCCCCGAACTTCTCGTGGTGGCCGAAAGACTCGCCGTCCGTCGCGATGAGGACCAAGGGATCGGGGAATCCCTCCGCTGCGTCGGTAATCCGGCTTGCCAACGTCCCGGCGTCCCGCAGATAGTGCTGGAAACTGATCCCCCGGGAGAGCGGCGCGTGGTAGAAGCAGACGTCGATTCCCGCGTCCCCCTGCACCCTCCCCTGCCCATCCTTGAGGGTCCAGCGGTACGGACGCCTCGGGTCCAGCTCCGCCTCCGCCGGCGTGATCCAGCGGGCCTCGCCCACGGGACGCCAGCGGGCCGCCTGCGCCGGCGACAGGATCACGTAGCGCATGCCGGCCCGGACCAGCAGCCCCAGGGTGGCGGCATCCACGGCCGCCTCGGGCAACCACATGGCCGCGGGGTCCCGGCCGAAGCGGTGTTGAAACTCGCGGATGCCCCAGCGGATCTGGGTCTGACGGTCCCGCGGCGTTGCCAGCGGCAGGATCATGTGGTTGTACGCCAGGGCGATGGCGTTGCCATGGCCCAGGCGCACCTGACTGGCGCGGTCGGCGTGGAACAAGGCCTCGATGACGGCTGGCGCTTCCCCGGCCATCCAGGAGAAGAGCGTGGGCCCGACGTTGAAGCTCAGCCGCTCGTAGTTATTGACGATGTCCTGGATGCGGCCCCTCGGATCCAGCACGCGGGATCGGGCGTTGGGCGCATAGCATTCGGCCACGATCCGCGCGTTCCAGTCGTGAAACGGGGCGGCGCTCTCCTGCCGTTCGACCTCCCCCGTGCAGGGGTTCTCCCGGGGGGGCTGATAGAAGTGACCGTGGATCACCAGATGAATGGCCATGACCTTGGCTCAATTGAAAATTTTAAACCGACAACGGACAACCGGACACTTGGCCGGTTTTGAATTGTCGGTTGTCAGTTTTCAGTTGCGCCCGCCTACGGTTTTTGGCGAGCGCCCTCCTCCACCGTGGAGCGGATGAGGCTCTTGAGCAATAAGCTCCGGTTCGCACCGCGGAGCAGAGCCGACAGGTCCTCGTAGACCGTGGGATCCTCCAGGAGGCCGCCGATCGTCCCCTCTCCCTGTCGGAGCCGCGTCGTGATGGTCTGGAGGTCGGCCGCGACCGCCCGCATATTCTGCGCCGCCGCCTGAACATCCTCCAAGACCTTGGCCCCCTCGGGATTGAAGAGTAGGGACGGAACCAGCCCCTTTCCCTCCCGGGCCGACCGTACCAGCCCCTCCAGCTCCTCCCCGGTCCGGTCGAGGCGGGCCAGGATCTCCGTCGCCTGCGGGTCGTAGATCAGGGCGTGCAAGAGGCCTCGGCCCTCTCGTGCCTCACGGACGAGGTCGTCCAGCCCCGCCAGCGCTCGCGTGAGCCGCCCCAGGGTATCCTCCTGTGACGTGTAGATCAGCGCGTGCAGGAGGCCGCGTTCGTTCTCGATGCCGCGGGCCGTGTGCTCCAGCGACTGGGCGATGCGATCCACCCGGCCCAGCAGCTCGGCCCCTTCCTTGCCATAGATGATGTCGTGGAGCAGGCCTTGGCCCTTTTCAACCTCAACCAGCGTGGTTCGGAGCGACCGGAGGGCCTCGTTCAGGTTCCGCTTCCCCGCCGTCTCCCCCCCCGCCAGGAACTCGTCCAACGAGGCGCTGATCTTCGTCACGTGGTCGAGGATTTGGTCCCCCTTCTGCAAGAGTTCCGAGTAGTCGATGGGGTCCACGCTGGCGAGCCGCGCCCCGGCTTGCAGCCCCGGCCGGTCGATACTGCCGACGGTGACATCCAGGACCTTGTCGCCCACCAGGCCAATGGTGCCGATGCTCGCCACCGAATCCTCGCGGATGCGGTCCTGGACCCGCTGCTCCACGCTCAGCGTCAGGACGATGCGGCGATCCTTGAGGTCACGGCCGAAGGCAATCCGGGTGATGTTCCCGACCGTGACGCCCGCCAGTCGGACGGGCGCCCCCACCGCCAGACCCTCCGTGGAGCTGAAGGAGGTCCAGAGCGAAAAACGCTCCTCGAACAGCGCGGTCCGCTTGCCGACGGAAAGGACGAAGCTGATGAAGAGCAGAATGGCCGTCAGGACCAGGGCCCCGATCCGCAGTTGCATCTGCCGTTCCGTCATGGTCGCCTCACCTCGCGTGCCTCCCCGTCGCACCCCGGCGTGCGGAGGAGCGCCTCCGGCGGTGATCGCCGCCAAGCTCCCCGCTCACCGGGCTACTTGTCCACGCGCCCTTCCATGAAGTCGCGGATCAGCGAGTGGTGGGTCGTCTGGATCTCCTCCGGCGAGCCGACGGCCGCGATCCGCCCGTCGTGCAGCATGGCCAGCCGGTCGGACACCTTCAGGGCACTCGGCATGTCGTGGGTCACCACCACCGAGGTCACCCCCAGCTTGCTCTTGAGGTCCAGGATCAGCTCGTTGACCTTCTCCACATTGCTGGGATCCAGTCCGGTGGTGGGCTCGTCGTACAGCAGGATCCGGGGAGGGAGCGCGATGGCGCGGGCCACGGCCACGCGCTTCCGCATCCCGCCCGACAGCTCGGCCGGTTCCATGGCCTCGACGGCCTCCAGCCCCACCAGGTCGAGCACCTCCCGCACCCGGCTGCGGATCCTCTCTTCATCCCAGGTCGTGTGCTCCCGCAGGGCATACCCCACATTTTCACCCACGGACAGGGAATCGAAGAGAGCCGATCCCTGAAACACCATCCCGACCTTCTGGCGCACCCGGAGCAGTTCCCGCTCCCGGAGAGGGACGATGTCCTGCCCCTCCAGCAGGATCTGGCCCGCCTCCGGCTTCAGGAGGCCGATGATCAGCCGGAGCAGGACGCTCTTGCCCGAGCCGCTGCCGCCAATGATGGTGATCGACTCTCCCGGCCGGATGGCAAGGTCCAGTCCCCGCAGGACCCGGTTCCCCTCGAAGCTCTTGAAGAGGCCACGGAGCTCGATGGCCGGGGTCTCCCCGTTGCCCGTCAGGGGATCGCTTCCCGGCCGCGAGCCCGCCGCGACGACAGCCCTGGATCGCATGCTCACCAGCCCGCCAGCCACCAGAAGAACTTCGTCAGGAAGAAGTCCGAGATGAACACCACGAGAGACGACGTCACCACCGTGCCCGTCGTGGAGCGCCCCAGCCCCTCCGTCCCGCCCCGGGTCTCCAGGCCGTAGTAGCACCCCACCACGCCGATGAGGAAGCCGAAGACCACCGTCTTCCCCAGGCCGTCCAGCATGTCCGCCAGCTGCACGTACTGCGTGATCGTGGTGTAGTACTGATGGTAATCCACGTTGAACTCGGACTGGGAGATCACCATGCCGCCGAAGACCCCCAGGGTATCGGCGATGATGGTCAGCATCGGCATAGCCAGCATGGTGACCAGGACGCGGGGCACCACCAGCTTCTTGATGTGGTTGACCCCCAGGGCCCGCATGGCGTCGATCTGCTCCGTCACCTTCATGGAGCCCAACTCGGCCGTGAATCCCGAGCCGACGCGGCCCCCGACGAGGATGGCCGTGACCACCGGCCCCAGCTCCCGCACCATGCTCAGGCCGACGATGATCCCCACGCTTCCCTTGGCGCCGAAGCGGGCCAGGCCGTAGACCGTCTGCAGAGCCAGCACCAGCCCGACGAAGAGCCCGGCCACCCCGACGATGGAGACCGACCGCACGCCGATGTGGTCCATGTGCGCCACCAGCAGCTTGAGGCCGTACGGTGGGGTCACCGCATCGTAAATGGTACGGCCGGCCAGGAGGGACATCCCCCCCAAGTCAGTGACGAAGAGTTGGGCCCGCCGTCCCAGGTCCTGCATGAGATCGCGAATCGCAGCCATCACGTCCCCACACGAACGACAGGCGACACACTGAAACCACAGATTGCGCAGATGATGCAGATTGATCCGGACGGGTTCCGTCCAAAACATCTGTGCAATCTGCGTAATCGGTGGATGATTGTCTGGTCTGCCTCCGGGTTCCTCTGCGACACCGGAAATGTCTCACCGTTCGGCGAGCGGGGTCCAGCTCTGCACGAAGGCCTCGAAGTCGGAGCGACCCTGCGGGAAGGCGGCCGGGGGCGCAACGTAAATAAAATCGTAGAGGCAGCCGGCGCGACGGAACGTCACCCCTTCCGCCTCGACCGGCTGATCATCCAGCCGGGCGCGCAAGCGGGTCCGCACCGCCATGGCGTCGTGCAGGCGTTCCGTCTCACCTCCCTGGATGTGCATGTCCTGCAGGCCGAAGAACAAGTGGCGAGCCACCCAGGGAAGCTCGCCCGGCTCCGCTGTGCGGCAATCCACCCGAAGCGCCATGCCCGCCCGCAGCTCCGGAGAGGCGAAGGACAGCGCGGCCCCGTCCAGGGACCGGAGCTGCCAGGCTGCAGGCGGCAGCCGCACCTGAAACCCGTTTTCGGGGTCGCGGTACGTCTCCCCGACGATCCGTCCGGTCGCGCACCCCGCGGCGAGGGACACGATCCCCAGCAGGATCCCGCCAAGCAGCCACGTCCCCACGGTCCGAATCCCTTGGGTCCTCCCCCGAGACAACGCGTGCGCCGACTCATTCATCTTTACCATCCTACTGGACAAGCCAAGCTGGCGTCAAGGCGACCAAGCCGGCAAGGCCGCCTCCAGGCCGCGCTGGAGCGCCACGGCCGCCGGACGAGAGGCCCGCGCCAACCGGCGTAGCGCTCGTCGGCGGCTGCCGACTGCCAGACTCCAGAGCACGCTTTGCCAGCGGAGATCGCCTCGGCCCGTCGTGCAGGCTAACAGAAAGCCCGGGAGCGGCTCCTCAACGGCATCCACCACGGATTTGATGGCCAGCCAGGGAATCCCGAGGGCCTCCGCCGCCTCGGCCACCCCTGCCGCCTCCATGTCCACCACCACCGCGCCGGTGCGCCGGTGCGCGGCCCGTTTCGCCTCCGGCGTGCGGAGCGGGGAATCCACCGAAAGCAGGGGTCCGTCGGAGAGGGGCACGCGGGCGGCAGAGAGGGCGGCGGCGACGGCCGCGTGGGTGGGAGGGACGTCGAACGCCTGGCCGGCCTGACCATCATCCTTGATGACCACACCGGGACATACGAGGTCACCCGGACGGAGACCGTCCACCAGCCCGCCCGCGAAACCCAGCGACCAGGCGGCCCGAAAGGCAAACCGGCGGGAGGCGGCAAGCAGCGCCCGGCGGACACGATCGCGTCCGATGCCCGCCTGGATCAGGACGATGGGCGCGCGCGAAAGTCGGCCAGTGAGCCCGTGACATTCCTGAGTGCGCCACCAGCGGACAGAGGTGAGACAGCGCCGCAGGGCCCGGCGCTCCTGCGCCAGGGCCACGACCAGCGCTATCGGGGGAGGCCCCATCGCCGGCCTACCCGGAACCAATCATCACAGCGCATCCGGGAGCCGCGGAATTGGCAACGGGGTTTACCCGACGTCCGGCGGGAACGCGAGGCATGAACCGAGGCGGGATGAGGCTGACTCCTCCGTGACCCAGGCGGGAAGCCCGCAGATTCACCGGCGCGCACCGCCAGGCCGGAGACGGGTGACGGAGGCCTCACGGGTCAGCCCGTCGGCCGAGAGGCAGCGACGATACAGGGCCATGGCCCAGAGGGGGAAGAACTTCGAATACCCACGGTAGCGCAGGTAGAAGACCCGCGGGAACCCGGTACCGGTGAACTCCGCTTCATCCCAGAGGCCGTCCGACCCCCGCGTCTCCAGCAGGAACCGGATGCCCCGGGCCACCGCCGGATGTGCGGCCTCGCCTGCGTGGAGCAGGGCCATGAGGGCCCATGCGGTCTGCGACGCCGTGCTCTTGCCCATGCCGGCCGTGCGGGCGTCGTTGTAGGTGTAACAGGACTCGCCCCAGCCGCCGTCGGGATTCTGGCGGCTCAGGAGCCAGGCCACGGCGTTCCGGATGTAGGGCGCGCTCATGTCCTCGCCGATGCGGGCGAGGCCGGCCATGGCAGACCACGTGCCGTAGAGGTAGTTCACCCCCCAGCGCCCGTACCAGGAGCCGTCCCAGCACTGCCGCGCTTTGAGGAAGGTGATGGCCCTCTCCGCCGCCGGCTCGTCCGGCCGGAAGCCCAGGTACCCCAGCGCCTCCAGGACGCGACCGGCCAGGTCCTCGGTGCTGGGGTCCATCAGGGCGCCGTGATCGGCGAAGGGGATCCGGTTGAAGACCAGCCGGTTGTTGTCCTTGTCGTACGCCCCCCAGCCGCCGTCACTCCCCTGCATCGCCAGGACCCAGTTCAGACCGCGGGCGACGGCGCGGGTCTTGGCCTCCTCGTCCGGGACCCGGATCTTGCGCAGCGCCGTGAGGACCGCCGCCGTGTCGTCCACGTCCGGGTAGAACTCGTTCTCGAACTGGAAGGCCCAGCCCCCCGGCGGCGCCCCCGGGACCTTGAGCCGCCAGTCGCCGGCGTGGCGCGTCTGCTTGCCGAGCAGCCACACGCCGGCCCTGGCCAGCGCCGAGTGATCGGGCGCAAGCCCCGCCTCGATGAGCGTGCTGATGGTCAGGGCGGTGTCCCACACCGGCGAGAGGCAGGGCTGCACGCGGAGCGTGTCGGGGGTCTCGACCCGGAGCGCATCGATCTCCCCCAGGGCCTTCCGGACCACCGGGTGATCCAGGGGATGGCCGAGGCAGGTCAGCGCGATGACGGAGTTGGTCATGGCCGGGAAGATCCCGCCCAGGCCGCCCTCGCCCTGCATGCGCTCCAGCATCCAGCGCGTCGCCTCCCGGATGGCGCGCGTCCGGAGCGGCCTGCGAACGAAGCGATCGTGAATCCGCAGGATCCGATCCACCACCAGGAAGAAGTTTCGCCAGGTGAAGACTTCAGGGTCCCGGGGGAGGGAGTAGTCGGCCTGCTCCCGCTGCACCAGGTGGAGTTCGTCCAGGCGGGCGGAGGCCGGGACGGGCCGGACGGGCCGGTGGGCGAAGATGATCAAGAGGGGCACCAGCACGGCCCGGGACCAGTAGGAGATCTGGTACAGATTGAAGTAGGACCAGCGGGGCAGCAGGCAGATTTCCACCGGCATGCACGGGACGCCCCGCCAGTCGAACTCGCCGAAGAGCGCCAGGAGGATCCGCGTGAAGACGTTGACGCGGGTGATCCCGCCCAGTTCCAGCACCGTCTGCCGCGCCCGCCTCATGGCGGGATCCTCCGGGGAGACCCCCGCCATCTTCAGGGCGAAGTAGGCCTTGACCGAGGCGCTGATATTGGCGGGTGCGTTGTGGTAGATGGGCCACCCGCCATCGGGGAGCTGGATCGACAGGAGGTGACGGATGACCTTGGCCTCGATCGCCGGGTCGGCGATCCCCAGCCACCGGCGCAGCAGGAGATACTCGGAGGTGATGGTGGCGTCCGCCTCCAGCTCATGGACCCAGAAGCCGGCCGGATCCTGTTGCTGGAGCAGGACCTCGACGCCGTTCTGGATGGCCGCATCCAGGGCCGTCTCGGGCGCGGGGCCGGCATGAGGTCGCGGGCTGCTGACGGTGCGTGGGTTCACGTGGTCTCCCAGTCGATCAGGCGAGGTTCCAGCGGAACATCTCCCACAGATCCTTCCAGCTCTTCCCCACTTCGCGGATCACGGTGGGCTCGAAGCCGCTGTGCATCATGCAATTGGTGCAGCGCTCGTCCCGCTTGTTCTCGTATTTCTCCCAATCGGTTTTGGTCATCAGCTCGCCGAACGTCTTGTAGTGGGCATCGGTGATCAGGTAGCAGGGTCCCTTCCACCCCTGGGGGTTGAAATTCGGATTCCCCCAGGGAGAGCACTTCAGCTCCCGCTCGCCTTTCAGATAGCGCAGGTACATGGGCGTGCTGAGGAGGCGGTAGCGCTTGGACAGCTCCCAGACGCGCTGGAACTTCTCGTGGGTCTGCCGTTTCTCCAGGAAGATGTCCCGCCCCTTCAAGACCGTGTACTCGTACGCCGGGGACACCAGGAACCCGTCCACCCCGATGCCCTCAAGCTCGGCGAAGAGCTGCTCGATCTCGTCGAGCTTCGTCTCCTTGTAGACGGTGGTGTTGGTGACGATCCGGAAGCCCAGGGACTTGGCCAGCTTGATCATCCGGATGTCGATCTGGTAGAGCCCCTTGCGGGAGCGGACCAGGTCGTGGGTCGGCTCCAGGCCGTCCATGGAGACGTTGATGGTGAGGTAGGGGCTTGGCTTCCACTGGGGGAGCCACTTGTCCAGCTTGATGGCGTTGGTGCACAGGTAGATGAACTTCTTGCGCCGGATGAGCTCGGTGACCAGCGCGCCCAGGTGCGGGTAGATGGTGGGCTCGCCCCCGCAGATGGAGACGATGGGGGCCCCGCACTCCTCCACGGCCTTCAAACAGGTCTCCGGGGGGAGCATGTCCCGGATGGTGCTCTCGAACTCCCGGATCTTGCCGCAACCCTCGCAGGCCAGGTTGCACAGGTGGGTGGGTTCGAGCATCAATACGAACGGGTACCGCGACCTCCCCCGGAGGGCGTTGGTCGCGATGTACTTCATCAAGGTCCAGTGCAGCTGTATGGGGAACCTCATGCGCGCCTTCCCTCCGCCCGCGGCCTCCACACCAGGGGCCGCGGCCTCATGAGGTGAGTAAGCGTCCAGAGGAGGACCGGCAGTGTGAGCAGCATTCCGCTGAGCAACAGCCGCCATTCCCCCAGGACAAACGTCACCGCGAGATTGAACACCAACACGATGAAGTAGAGGCCCGGGCACAGGGCCGCCCACCCGTCAAAGTCCGCCACCACCATTGCAGGGCGACGGCGCTCCCAGATGTGATAGAGGGCCGTGGCCGTTCCGCCCACCACCCCCCACCCCAGGAAGTTGGCGAGGGGTACCCCGAAGTAGACCCCAGGCTCGGGATACCCGTAGATCTGGCCCAGGAACCATCGGTCGCCTCGCAAGGCCACCGGATCGATGATGACATCGATCAAGACGAACAGCAGTGAGGCCAGGATCAGATGGCGCGCCCGTCCCGGCCGCGGGAGAGCCCCCGGCTCCTTGGCCTCGAGCACAAAGGCAGGTCGCTCGGATGGGCGAGCGCCCGCCAGCAGAAACCACCCCAGGCCATAGCTGGCCACGAGGAGGAACGTGAAGGACAGCGAATCGAAGAACGGCACCCCGGCGATCCAGAGCTCTCGATCGGCCGTGCGGGGGATGTAATAGTACCATCCAAAGGGAATGCCGGTCCGGATCGAACAGTGTTCCGCCGCGAGCGCCACCCCCCAGGTGATCATCGTGAAACCTGCCGTCCGGCGCCAACCCAGGAGCGCGCTCACCCCGAGCAGGTGCAGCAGCAGGAAGGCGAAGACATACGGCCGAAGCAGCAGGCTTCCCAGGAGGAGCCGCGGGACGTCGCTCATCTCCACTCAGCCGCCTGCGATGGGGAAATCCATCCGACACCAACCGGTTGGCCGCGCGCCGCACCGCCTAGCGGGCGGGTGCGTATCCGTTCGCCCGGAACCACTGTACCGCCCGGGCGAGGGCCTCCTCCACCGGGGACTGGGGCAACCCCAGCTCCCGGACTGCCTTACTGGAGTCGAAGAACATCATCTTCCGCGCCATCCGGACTGCGTCCACCGGAACCAGGGGCGGACGCCCTGTGATGTGATCCGCGACCCACTCGGACAGCCATGCCAGGGGCAGGATCAGGCCGGCCGACACCTTCAGGCGTGGCGGGCGAATCCCCGTGATCCGCCCCAGCAGTTCAAAGATCGCGCGGAGGGTGAAATTCCTGCGGCCAAGAATGTAGCGCTCGCCTACCCGCCCGCGCTCGGCTGCCAGCAGGTGTCCTGCAGCCACGTCGTCCACGTCCACCAGGTTCAGCCCGGTCGGGAGGGAGGCCCACATCCGGCCCCGGAGGAAATCCACGATCATCTGCCCGGTCGGTGTCGGTTTCACGTCCCCCGGTCCGACCGGTGTGCTCGGATTCACGATCACCACCGCAAGGCCTCGCCGGGCGAATGTGCGCGCGACTTCCTCCGCCAGGAACTTGGACCGCTTGTAATCTCCCGCCATGTCGGCCAGGCTGACCGGCGTCTCCTCGGTGCCGACCCCTCCGCCCTCGGGAATCCCCAGCGCGCCCACGGTGCTCGTGTACACCACCCGGCGCACCCCCGCGTCCGCCGCGGCCTGCAGGATGCAGCGCGTTCCCTCGACATTGATGTCATAGAACTGCCGGCGATCCCGCGCCCACAGGCTGTAGAAGGCAGCCACGTGGAACAGACATCCGCAGCCCTTCAGGATCCGGGGGAGAGAAGCAGCGTCGGTCAGGTCCCCGTCCACGATCTCAACGGGGAGGTCGGCAAGTAACCGCCGGTCGCTGCCTGGACGCGCCAGCGCCCGGATGCGGTGCCCGGCTACCACCAGGTGACGGATGACTGCAGCCCCGACGAATCCCGTCCCACCGGTCACGACCGTCACGTCGCCCATGCACACCCCTGGAAGGGACGACGGCGGTCCCCGGTCCCGATCCGTCCCGGCGGAGGCCCAAGGCCGTCGCCGAAGCAGGGCGAACATGTACCACAGGAAACCAGAAAGATCAAATGCTTTCCCTCAGCAAGCCGATTGGCCACGCGGTTTGTTTTCGTATCAAACTCCGGAATGACCGGCAAAAAGATTGACAATCTCAAGCCGGAAATGATATGGGATGACAGCTTGATTTCCTGGCTCAATTCAGGCTCCGACCTAATCCTAGGGAGGAACACCATGGCGATCGACGAAACCTCGGTCAAGGTCAGGGTGGTCACCTTGGCCGGGGTCCTCATCGGCAAGATGAGCAAGCCGAAGAACATCCGAACCCTGGACGCCCTCAACCTCAAGGGAGATTTCTTTGCCCTGACCGAGGCTTTCCCCGAAGGGGAAACCCGATCCAATCCCGGATTCTTGGCCATCAACAAGCGGCAGGTGATCTCCCTGGAAGAGATCGAATAACCACCGAGACGCCCCCGGCCTCAATCCATCCTCCGCGCAGCCCCTGGAACGGGTGGGCCCATCGCGCCTTTCCCCCGACCATCCCGTGTGAACTCCCCGTGTCTCCACAAGCGCGCGGCCGTGGAGGATCTCTGGCTGGAAAGGGCAGGACCCTCGGGGGACGGATGTGCGCTGGGTGAAGGCCAGGTGAGCGCCCGTGAGGACGCTGACGACGGCCCGGAAGCGACCGCGATGGAAGGTCTAGGAACCCGGTGAAGCGAGAGAAGCCAGGGCCTCCTGGATGTTGCGCAGGATGGTCTGCTCGCGCTGGATCTGCCAGGAGAGAGACGCCTCGTCCAATCGATCGGCTACGGCGATCACCGTGACGACATCGCCGTGGGGGTACAGGGCGAGGCGCATCCGTTCCTGGGTGGGAAGCCACAGATTCACCCAGCCCGGATCCAGGCGTCTCCAGCCGGTGGCGAGGCTGCGACCCTCTTGCTGCCGCTCGATCTGGTATCCGGCGGCGCGGACCGCAGCCACTGTCGCGGCCCAGAGGTTCTGGGCGCTGGCGTGATAGTGCCGGCGGCTCACCCACCTGCCAGGGAGGTCCGTTTCCACGAAATAGGCGTCCAGGACGCCCGGCGTGTCGCGTGCGATGGCCACGGCGCGGGCCCGCTGTGCCCCGTTCTGGACGGGGCCGGAGATGAAGACCTCTCGCCTGTAGGTCTGCACCTTCAGACCCAGAGGCGCCAGGAGGCGGTCCGCCTGGTATCGAATCTGAACCGTGTTGCTGACACTGATGCTGTGAATTGTCCCGCCCACAGACTCGCGGGGAGAGCCAGAGGTGACGGCGCATCCCGCGACGGAGACCCCTGCGGCCAGGGCGAGGACCGCGAGGCTGAGACCCCGCTTCATGGGGCGCGTTTCTCCCGCTCGATGGCCACGATGGATGTGGCGATGTCCAATGGGCCCTTGCCGCGGAGCTGGAGGAAGGCCTGCAGGATGTCGGTTTCCGTGATGATGCCCACCAGTTCGCCGTCCCGCACCACGGGCAGCCCCCCGATCCGGTGCCCCAAGAGCAGCAAGGCCGCGTCCTCCACCGTCTGGTCCGGGCGGACGCTCACCACCTGTTTGGTCATGATCTCGCGGACCGTCAGCTTCTCCAGGATGTAGTGCAGCTCATGGATGCTGAGGCTGGTGGCTCCCGAGGGCGCGGCCTGTCGCAGGTCCCGGTCGGTCACCATGCCCACCAGGCGCTTGCCCTCCACCACAGGGAGGTGCCGGATGCCCTTCTGCCGGATCAAGTGCATGGCGGTGCGGAAACTCTCATCGGGTCCCACTGTCACCAGATCTCGGTTCATCCACTGCTCGACTTGCATGCGCCCTCCTGAGCCCGAACGCGGAAGGGACTCGGTCCGCGCCAACTCATGGCATCACCGCCCGCGGCCGCGCTGTCTGGTCTCCCGCGCGGGCAGCTCGACGGGCCTGCTCTCACCGCGAACGATCACGTCAACTGCAACGCCTTCAGCCGCTCCCGAGTCGGAACGCCCTTCTCGTCCCACCCGCGGATGCGGTAGTACTCCGTCAGCATGCGTTCCATCCCCTGGGGGTCCACCGGCCCGATGTCGTCCCGCTGCGGCACGCTGAGCAGCCGCTTGGGCAGGTAGTCATCCTTGCGGGAGAGGCCCCGGGCGACGTTGATCAGACGCTTGACGTTGAAGATGCGCTCGGCCGTCTTCATGAGCCCGTCCGGCGTCACCTTCCACCCGGTGCAGTAGTTCAGCCACTCCGCCATGATGGTCGGGCCGTAAGCCACGACGATGTAAAACTTGCAGATCCCCAGCCCGTCGTAGATGACCATCAGGTCGTGCATCTTCACCGCGAGTTGCGCCTTGCCGTCGGTGATGTACGGATCCATGGGTGCCGTGTAGCCGAGGTCCGGATAGGGCAGGCCGCTTTCCGCGGTGAACGTCACGCCCTCCATGTGGCAGGCGCCCCGGTTGGCCACCGCGTAGTTGACCGCGTTGGACCAGAAGGCGCGGGGATCGTGCATCGGGACCTCGACCCCCTTCACCTCGACCAGCATGTCCCCGAAGTCCTTGCCCAGCCGCTCCGCCGCCCGCCGCGTGCCGTCCGCCAGGATGTCCCCGATCCCCTCGCGGCGTCCCATCTTGTGCAGCAGGGCGATCATGGCTTCCCCGTTCCCCCAGGTGAGCCGGATGCCGCCCAGGTCGGCCTCGGTCAAGAGCCCTTTCTCGAAGGCCTCCATGGCGAAGGCAATGGTGTTGCCAGCCGAGATGGTGTCCAGACCGTAGTCATTACAGAGTTCGTTACACCGCGCAATGACCTCGATCTCCGCGCACTCGCACATGCTGCCGAATGCGCCGATGGTCTCGTACTCGGGGGCGTGGGCCACGGACGTCCCGGGGACACCCACGACCAGGGTGCAGTTCGATGGGCAGGAGAGGCAGGACCGCTCGTGCTTCCCGTACTTCTTGAACATGGTCTGGCCCGAGATCCGTTCCGCCTTCTCCGTCCAGCGACCGCCCAGGAAGTTCCTGATGGGCATGTCTCCCACCGCCTCGGTGGCCATGACCGTGCCGGCCGTCCCCAGCTCGAAGTTCCGCTTGAAGAGCTGCTTCTCCTTCCCGCCATAGGCGGACGCGCGCTTCATCAGTCCCCTGGGATCGGCCACGGGCACGCCGCCGGAGCCCCGGACGACCACGGCCTTCAGGCCCTTGGAGCCCATCACGGCGCCCATGCCGGTGCGCCCGGCCGAGCGGGCGTACGTCCCCTCGAACATGACGCAGGCCATGCGCGAGAGCTTCTCCCCCGCCGGCCCGATCCCGGCCACGATGGCGTCCCGGTGCGTCTCCTCCAAGAGCCGCTCGTCCGTCTCAAAGAAGCCCTTCCCCCAGAGCTTCTCTGCCGGGCGGATCTCCACCTGGTCGTTCTCGATCCAGACATAGACCGGCTTCTTGGCCTTGCCGGTAAAGATCACACCGTCGTAGCCGGCGTACTTCAGCATGGGCGCCCACGCCCCGCCGGCCCGGGCCTCGCCCCAGGCGCCCGTGGCCGGCGACAGGGCGCAGACCATCGTCCGATTTGCGCCCGGGACCACCGTGCCGCAGAGCAGGCCCGGCATGAAGCAGAGCAGATTGGAGGGGTCCAGGGGCCCCTTGATCGTCTTCACGCGGTCGTGAATCAGCTTGGCGCCCAGGCCGCTGCCGGCCAGGTACCCTTGGGCCGTGACGTCGGCCAGGACCGTGGTCGAAACCTTCCCCGAAGCCAGATCCACCCAGAGCAGCTTCCCCGTGTATCCGTTGGGCATGGCGCTCCCCCTCGGGCCCAGCGAGCCCCCCAGAGTCGTCACCTCCAGAGCCGTGCACTGATGCGCGGTCGTCCAGGCAGGCGGGATTGTTGCAAAATCGTGAGGCCAGCGCAAGTCAAATTCCTCTGGGACCGGGACCTGTGAATGGAACCCCGGATAAGCAGACCATCCCGAAAAGGAAAGGCCGCCTCCCCAGGGAATGGGTCAGGCGGCCTTTGACTCCTCAGGACAACGACGGCTGGCTGTTTACTGCCCCGTGATCACGAAGTGCCCCCGGCGGTTCCACTTCCACGCGCTCTCGTCGTGGCCGAGGACGAAGGGGCGCTCCTTGCCGTAGCTGATGGTGGCGATGCGGTCGGCGGCCACCCCGGCGGCCACCAGGTAGTCCTTCACCGCCTTGGCCCGGCGCTCGCCCAGGCCGAGGTTGTACTCGGCGGTGCCCCGCTCGTCGCAG
>JBIOJT010000064.1:0-16658 GCA_044451055.1 Methylomirabilales bacterium (SeqCode) | reverse complement strand
AGACTACAAGCATTGCTCGCTGATCTTGGAATGCTCCAAGTGCCAGATCATCAACTATCTGGACCCCTTCACCTTCTGGTTCTTCGACGGGAAGGTGAAGTGCGCCGGCTGCGGCGCCATCTGGGCGCTGAAGATCGACAACGGGCAGCGGCTCTCCGGCCCCACCGAGGCCCAGCCGCCCCACGACAAGCTGCCCGGCTATGCCCAGTCCAAGGATTACAAGACGAAGATCACGGACACCACGAAGGTGAACCCTCCGGTCATGGCCCGCGCGGACTTCGTGGGTAAGCCAATTCCCATCCGCAAGAGCATCCGGGGCAAGCCGGTGAGTGGTGGCCCACTCAAACCCGAGGACTTGGTGGGGAGCCGCCCCCGCTTCATCATGGAGGGGAGACATTACGAGTAGGCAGGAGGCGATACATGCCCAAACCGAAAGGTAAGAGGGCTGGAACGAAGGCTCGGCGGGCTGCCCCGGCCAAGGGGGCAGCCCGGGCGAGCAAGCCGAAGGCCCGGGCGGCGAAGCCGGGACGTGGCAAGCGGCAGGCTGTGGCTCCGAAGAAGACAACCAGAGCCAAAGCCGCTGCCAAGCCGGCACCGCCGACCCCGAAGCGTGCTGCTTCCCGGGCGGCTGCGCCTGTTGCGCAGGCAGCCTTGCCCGTCACCAGATCGGAGAAGAAGGAGGCGACCAGCATGGCAGATCAAGCCACGTGCCCGATTCATGGGGTGCCCGATTGCTTCAGACCCGCGCTGGATGCGCACATCCGGCAGGCGTACGCCGGCTACTGCACCAAGATCGACTGGCCCTTCGTCCGGATCATCCCCAAGGGTTGGAAGCCCGGCAAGACCCTCCAGGATCTTCTGGCGGAGCGGGCCGCGACGGCTTCGACCGTTTCGAAAGAAGCTGTTGCGGCTGGAGTCGCCGCCGCGGTCGTAAAGGCGGCCAAGGTCGAGTTCTACTACAGCAGCAAGGTTGAGCCGGCGAAGAATTTCCACTGCGACAACCCGAAGGCCCTTGGCCTGTGCGGGCAGCTCAAGGCAAAGGGTGTGGCTGTCGTGGTCCAGGATTGCGCGACGCAGCCGGTTCCTTTCGCCACGTACAACGCAGCCGTGACCGGTCCCAGCGCCGCTAAGCGGGCGGTCTTTGGCGCCAAGGGCGCCCTCGAGGAAGACATGGGGAAGACGGTTCCGGCCCTACTGGTCTACGGCAAGGGCGACGACAAGTATCCGACGGAGGTCTTTCCTCGCACGGACAAGGACCTGGGCCGGCTCGTGGGCGTGGAAGAGGCCCTGCAGCTTCTCATCAAGAACGCTTAACTGTCACCTAGCACCGAGTAGAGGAGGAGGGCATGGGGCGGATCCCTGCCGAGTACCTGCCAGCGAAAGAACTGTGGCCCACCCGGATCTACAAGCTTCCGGAGCATCCGACCTATCCCCAGCGCCTGAACAGCACTGAAGAGTTGCTGGACAAGCAGGTGGCTGCGGGCAAGGGGGATCGGATCGCCATCTACTTCGAGGACAAGAAGATCCCCTACAAGGCCGTCCTGGCCAGTGTGAACAAGCTGGGCAGCGCCCTGAAGCGGCTGGGGATCGAGGAGGCCGACCGGGTGATGTTGCGGCTCCCCAACATCCCGCCGGTGGTCATGGCCAACTTCGCCATCATCAAGATCGGGGCGGTGAGTCTTCCCACGTCCGCCCTGTTCTCGCAGGCGGAGATCACCCACGTTGCCAACGTGTCTGAGTCCAAGGCGGTCATCGTCGCCGGAGCCATGCTGGAGGAGCTGGAGAAGGCCCGGCCGAACCTGAAGACGGTGAAGCACGTGATCATCGTCGGCGGCACGCCGGAACAGCAGGCAGCCTGGAAGGGGAAAGGGTATCTGCTGTGGCAAGAGCTGCTGGACGCCGAGAAGCCGGAGTGCGATCCGGTCCGTCGCGATCGGATGGACGTGTCAGTCCTGCTCTTCACCTCTGGCACCACGGGATTACCCAAGGGGACCGTCCACTTCATGGAGGAGGCCCTGATCGTTCCAGATGGCTTCGGCAAGTACTGCTGGAACGTCACGGAGAACGACGTCATCGGGGGCTCGGCGCCCATCGCCATGGCGGCGGGCTACTCGGCGGTCGCGGCCATCCCGTACCGCTTCGGCGCGGCGGTGTCGCTGCTGGCCCGGTTCACCCCAGAGGCCATGTTCGAGACGATCCAGAACCACAAGGTGACGATCCTTTCCATCCTGCCCACCGCCTACCGCAAGATGCTGCAGGTGCCCGACGCGGAGAAGAAATACAATCTGCGCTCGCTCCGCATATGCACCGGAGGAGGTGAATCGCTGACCGCTCAGACCTACCATGACTGGAAGAACAAATTCGGGATGGAGATCTATGAGGGGCTTGGCACCACGGAGATGATGTTCGTGTTCATCTCCGGCGCCGCCACGAAGAAGGTGAAGCCCGGCTCCATCGGCCCGGCCATTCCCGGCTACGAGCTGAAGGTCATCCACCAGGACACGCGCGAGGAGTGCAAGCGGGGTGAGACCGGGATGTTGATGGCCAGGGGCCCGACGGGAACGGTGTACTGGCAGGACAACCCGAAACAGAAGAGCTCGGTCATTGATGGTTGGGTCAGAGCTGGGGACATGGTCTCCATGGACGAGGACGGCTACATCTGGTTCCTCAGCCGCGAGGATGACCTGATCAAGTCCTCCGGCTACCGCATCGGTCCCGAGGAGATCGAGGACGTGCTGGTGACGCATCCGCTGGTGAACGATGCCGGTGTCATTGGGGTGCCGGATCCCATCATGGGCCAGAAGACCCGGGCCTACGTGGCCCTCAAGCCCGGCACCGCGGAGGCCGAGACGCTGAAGACAGAACTCATCGAGTTCTGCCGGGGCAAGGTGGCGGTGTACAAGCTGCCGCGCGAGGTGGTCTTCGTCCCGGAGATGCCCCGGACCATCACGGGGAAGCTGCTGCGCCGCGTGCTGCGGGATCGGATGACGAAGGGCTCGTAGAGAGCCAGGCCCGATTCGGCTCCCGCGATTCAAACAGGAAGGGCCCTTGGTCGGAGACGTGCCAAGGGCCCTCTTGCTTTCGCCGGCCGGCGGGTGAAGACGCGCGTCAGGCCCGTTCCCCCTGCACCCGCTTGGCGTCACGCTCGGCGTCGAGTTTCTGCCGCACCCTTCGGAAAGTCTCCATGTCCCGGCGCAGGTCGGGGTGGCCGATTCGCCGATCCAGGTCGATCACCTGCTCCAGGAGGCGAAGAGCCTCGCGGTAGTTCCCCTGGCCCTCGTGGACCACGGCCATGTTGTACATGGCCACGGTGGCCCGCAGGGAATCCCCGATCTTCTGGAGGAGCGTGAGGCCCTCCTGGTAGGCCGCCAGGGCTTGATCCAGTTGGCCCAGCTGCTTGTCCACGAAGCCGACGTTGTTCCAGATGGTGGCCTCGCCGAGGGGATCGCTGCCTTTCCGGTGGACCGCCAGGCTGCGCTCGTACCAGACCAGGGCATCGGTCCAGTGGCCCTGACGCTGCGACAAGCTGCCCAGATTGCCCAGGGTGATCGCCTGGCCGGCGAGATCGCCCGTCCGCTCATGGAGGGTCAGGCACTTGTTCCAGGCGTCGCGCGCATGCTCCCACCGTTCCTGTCGGGCCAGGACCGCTCCCAGGTTGTTGTAGAGCAACGCCATTCCCCGGGTGTCCCCAAGCTCCTCACGAATCGTGAGGCTCGTCCGGTACGCTGCCAGCGCCTTCTCCCAGTCTCCCTGCCCCTGGTAGACGCTGCCGATCTGGCTCTGCGTCAGGGCGAACTCGGCCCGCGCCTCCGGATCGGTGAGGAGGGCGAGCGCCTGTTGGTACAGGTCCAGGGCGCGGTTCCAGGCGCCCTCCCGGTAGCAGAGGCCGGCCATATTCTTCAGGCACAGGAGCCGAGCGGCCCGGTCGTCGCGCTCCTCGAACGTCTTCAGCGCCTCCTCGTACATCACGAGGGCGCGACGGAGTGAGCCGCGCGCGGCGTATGCTTCCGCCAACCGCATGCAGCCTTCGGCCACCGCGGCCGGGCTGCCGGTCTGCCGCCGCCGCTCCAGTTCCACGAGCATGGCCTCGATCGAAGCCTCCCCCGGGGACTGGACTCCGTGGGGCGGTGTGCCGGCATTCCGCATGACTTTCTCCTCCTGGCCGGAGCCGACTGGACGGATCACGCTCTCAGAGCCGCCATGTCCTGTTGGGAGAGCCCCAGCGCCTCTGCAATGAGCCGTTGGATCTGTTCGAGCTCTTCCGCTCGCCCCTCGCGTGGCGATGCTTCCATGGCCAGGACCAGCCCTGTCACGGTGCGGTTGAGCGCCACGATCCTGGGTTCCCCGTTCTCCTCGCCAAGGCGGGTGAGCCGCTGTGCCAGGTTCTGATAACCGGGCGAGACGACGATGGCCGTCTGGGACGCGGTGTCGTCCAACATTTGGTATTCGTGGCTGAACAAAATCTTGGCGACATGCCGCGCCATTTGTACGATGTCCATTACGGCATTATCCCGTTCCAGCAATTGCAGGCGGTCCGCATGAGGAAGGAGGCTCCAGACCTCGCCGGTGATCGGGGTCATGGCGAGGAACTTTCCCGTCCGGTATCGCCGGATAAAGTCGCACAAGCCCCGATTCTCCAAGTGGACATCCAGCATGGCCACCAATCGCCGCAGCGCCTCGACCGGCATCTGGCCGACGCTCGGATATTGCGACCGGTATGCCTCCAGCAGTTCCTGGAACTCCCGAAGGCTCAACTGGTCCGCTTGGACTTGCAGGCTCAGCCGGAGGTCATGCACGGAGAGGCTCTCTAACTGTCGCAGCCTCTCGGCGAGTTGGTCCTGCGGAATCTCCTCATGGGTCGCGGGAGGGAAGAGCTGCTTGGGCAGCAATTCCATGGACGCACCCAGGAGTTCCTGTACGGGAGCAGTGATGCCTGCAGCTTGGGCGATTTCCTGGTGGAGGCTGGCCAGACGTTCCGCCGCTTCGGCGGCGGGCAGCTGTTCCATCGCGGGCACGGCGGCCGCTGCCGCTTCGGCGAGGCGGTAGATCTCGCATGCTGGGAGCTGCTTCAGGACCTCCTGGAGCCGGAAGTAGAAGGGGAACTCGATGGTGGCCCGGGGGAGCATGGCATCGTGGAGCAGATCCGGTTGAAGGCAGAAAGCCAGCCGGGCGAGCTCCCGCGCAGTCCGGGGCGGATCGAGGCCCCCGGGCTCTCGCGCAATCATCTGCCACTTCTCCATGGCCGACATGCTCTGTAGATCGGTGTCAGTCAAGGACTGAAGGCTCTGCGTCTCTGCATCTCGCTTGGCGTGGAGGTCCAGGATCCCCAGTTGGGTACACTCGGGGATGAACCGTTCCAGGAACTGGCGCATCTTCTCCGGTGGGAGCGACTCATGGTAGCCGGCGAGGAGGATCCGCCAGCGCTCCTCGGTGAGGGCGTCGGCCAGATATCTGACCAGCCAGCGCATCTCGTCTTGGCCCATGTCGTCTAGGCCCAGCATGAACTGGTGCTCTCGCTCCTCAAGCAGTCGGAGGTGCATATTCCAGTGGCGTTCCGCATCCATCGTTGCGCCAGTTCTCGACAACCTACCTCTCCATTCTTCTCAGAAAGAGGCTGGATTGCGCCAACCTTGGACGAGCCTCTCGCTGGGAGGGCCCGGAAGCGGACAGACGCCTCATAGGGTCCAAGGGCACCAGGCTCCCCAGTTGAAATCGAAATACTCGTCGCCCATCCATTCCTGGATATGGACGATCGTCTCGCTCGTGCGACGGAAGTCGGAATCGAACTCGTAAGCGATGATGCTCCGCTCCTCGGAATCGAAGTAGCGGATGGCAAAGAGGTTCTCTCCCAGCACGTGGGCATCGATGGGTCGGATGTCCTCAAAGGCCAGCCCCAGGACCTCCAGCAGGGCATACAGATCGTACACTCGGCCATTGATGGTGAGATCGACCCGGCCGTCTCCCAGTTGACCGTATCGCTTTTCCATCTGGTCGCGATTCGGTGTTGGGGAGGTGGTCTTCTCGAGTTCCCTCCCCTTTTCCCCCGCATAGCGGACGAACTCGAGCCATTCTCCTGCGCTGAGCACGTGGGTGCCTTCCACTTCCTGGCCGTTGACCAGGGTCACCGCCTGGGGGCTGATGTTCAGCGGCTGGACGAGCGCCTCGCGGACGCTCTGGACGGTCCGACCGGCGAGGCTGGCCTCGAGCGCGTGCACGCCGTAGACGACCTTCACCTTGCCGGCTTCTTGGTCCCGCAGCATCGTCACAGCGCGCGTTGGCGTGAGCTGTTTGAGCTTCTCTTGGGCCACTGAGACTCCCTCCTCCCCAGCAAATACCAGGTCCCCACGGGAGAAACCGGGAGGGTGGATTCCTCGACGCTCAGGGTTATCGCCGAACGTGGCGGGGCAAGTTCGCGGCCCCTCCCCGGAAGCTCTCTGGTAGGCGGCGGTATGATGCGGATTCTAGCGGAACATGTCAATCGGAAAACTGCATCTCGAAGGGTGGAATGGCAGGCGCCCCCCTGTCTGAATAATGGTTGCGTGGCAGACCAACTGGCACTGACCCGGTTTGACCTGCCCCATGAGAGCCTGACCCCGAGTCCGTTGGAGGTGACGACATTGTCCTCCGAGCGACGCGGGGTCTCTCCAGATGGTGGACACAACAGAGTTTTCCGTTGCGACTGAAACGCTGGGGTGGTACAAATTGTGAAATTCTGCGGGTCCTTGTGAGGGGGATGTGGCCACTCTGCTGGCTCCTGCGGGGAGCGCCGAGGCTGTGTGGGCCGCACTCGATGCGGGGGCGGATGCCGTCTATGTCGGCCTCAAGGGCTGGAGCCGCGGCGGAGCACGAGGTGAGCTGAGTTGGGAGGAACTGGTGGCCTGCCAGCGCCGGGTTGCCTCCGCCGGTCGCGAACTCCAGGTCGCCCTCAACATCATCCCGAAACCGCAGGAACGTGCCAGGCTGTTCGAGCGCATTCCTCCGCTCTTGGACCTGGGAGTTCGAACTCTCATCGTCAATGACATCGGGATCCTCCGGTCGCTTCGGCGTCGGTTTCCAGCGCTGCGCTTGACGGCCAGCATCGGCTGTGGGGCCCAGACAGTTTCTGACGCAGCGTTCTTCCGGGATCTCGGGGCGAACGCCGTGGTCCTGCCGGGGACCGTCGGTCCCGATGACATCCGCGAGATTCGGGCCGTCCAGGGGATCGCCATCGAGGTCATGGTCCACATGGTGGAGGAGTTCATCCTCCTCGGGAAGTGCTGGATGCCGAGCTACGTCCACCTGAAGCCCTCGCCCCTACCGGAGGGCGCGCGGGCCGACGCGACGCCGGAGGGTGCCGACCGGGGGCTGCGTCAGACGGGAAGCATGAAGCGGGGAGGAGTCGGCGCCTGCTTCAAGATTTGCCAGCAACCCTGGGACCTTTTCGAGAGAAACCGGTGGGTGGACACGCGCTTTTTCCCCAGCCGACAGATCAGCCGGGCGGCCGAGGTCGGTGCGTACGTGGCGGCGGGCGCGGACATCCTGAAGCTTCAGGGGCGGAGCCTGTCGCCCGAGCTGCTTGCGCCTCTGGTCCGGCGCTACAGGGCTGCGCTCGACGGAGGGCCAGACCTGGCCGGAGTAGTAGGCCAGCCGGCAGCCTTACCGACGTCGTGGACAGTAGTTGGAAGATGAGTAATCATCAATGAGCTATGAGCCAAGAGCTACGAGCCATGACTTATGAATTCAACACGTCGATCGCGAATCTGCGGGACCTCAGGGCCTCGGATCTCTCCGCCTACGATGCGATCTACCTTGGCGATATCTTCTGCCGGGTGTACGAGGGGAACTTCCTGGAGCGACCGGAGGATCTGCGGGATGGCCTCCGCATCTTGCACGATCAGGGGAAGCGGGCCTATGTGGCCACCTACGCCGCGCCGCGGAACGACTTTCTGCCCCGGATCCGAAAGGTGCTCGAAGTCGCGGCGACCGCCGGCGCCGAAGCGGTGGAGGTTCACAACCTCGGCATCCTGAAGATCGCCCACGACGAGTTCCCCGGGCTGCCGGTGCACGTCGGCGGCTTTGCCAATATCTATACCGACGCCGGCGTCGAGGTGCTGCGCGGGTTCGGGGCGGTACGCTTCACCCCCAACTACGAGCTGAGCCTGGACGAAATCCACGAGATCGCCACCGCTTGCGGGGCGCCCATGGAGCTGCTGGTGCACGGGAAGATGCCCCTGGGGATCTCGGATTACTGCTTCCTCCTGGAATACGAGGAGAAGTGGGGGGTCAAGTGCCCGGACCTCTGCCAGAAGGACCTGTTCCTGAAGCAGGGGGACTGGGCCATGAAGTCGGTGGGGAAGGGGATCCTGAGCGGGAAGGACGTCTGCATGCTGGAGCATCTCCCGAGGTTGCTCCGCGACGGCCACCGGCATTTCCGGATCGAAACTCTGTCGGAGACGCCGACGTATCGCCACGAGATCGCGGCCGTGTACCGCCAGGCGCTGGCGCGCGCCATGGAAGGAGCATTGGAGCAGGATCCGCGATGGTGGGAGACGGTGCGCGCCCACGCCCGGATCGGGTTGTGCAACGGGTTCTATTTCGGCAAGAGCGGGATGGATTATGCGGGGATCCGGCCGGAGGCGCTCGGATCCTTCCTGACCGTCTCCCCATCCATGCAGTAGGACGGAATCTTTTGGGGGGGGCCGCCCGCTGGCGGCCTCGGGTTCATGCATGGCGGCCCGTCGTGGGGGCGGGCTCCCTTTCAACGCGGAGTGTGAGTCATGGTCGAACTTCTGGCACCGGCAGGCAATCTTCCGATGGTCGAGGCGGTGGTGGCGAGCGGTGCGAACGCGGTGTACGCGGGGCCGCGGGGCTGGAGTCGTCGGCGGGATCGCTACGAGCTCCCGGACGAGGACATCCGCGAGGCCATCGCCATCGCCCACGCCGGCGGGGCGAAGATTCGTGTGGCGATCAACACCAACATGCAGTCCCACGAGATCCCTCCCATGCTCAGGAAGATGGAGCGCTTTGTCTCCTGGGGGGTGGATGGGGCGATCATGACGGACATCGGGGCCATCGCCCTTGTCCACCGGCGCTTCCCGCATCTCACCATCCACGCCAGCATCGGGGCCAATATCCTCAACGACGAGGACGTGCACTTTTACCGATCTATCGGGGTGTCCCAGGTCGTCGCGGATACGAAGCTCACCCTCAAAGAGCTGGCCTCGCGTAAAGAGCAGATCGGTGTCGGCATCGAGATTTTGATCCACGCCAACCACTGCTACACCTACCTGGGGAAGTGCTGGATGTCCCCGTACCACCGCCTCGAGCGGACGGCGGACGCCTTCGGCAAAGACCAATTCAAGGGAAGCCCGAACCGCGGCGGCCTGGACTACCGCGTCTGCCTGGAGTCGTGGGAGCTGTACAGCGGCGACGCCAAGTGGGAGGACCGGGTCGCATTGAAGAACGACGCCTTCTTCCTGCTGGAGGACATCCCACACCTGATCGACCTGGGGGTGCATTGCCTGAAGGTCCAGGGGCGTGAGTATCCCGTGCCCCTGGTGGCCGAGATCGTCAAGTTCTATCGGAGCTTCATCGACGGATATCTGGCCCATCCGAAGGGCCAGCCGTTCGACCTCGTACCCTGGCGGGCCACCCTCGCCGGGATCGAGGGGGAGCGGAATGCCGCCCGAGGCCAGACGACCCAGCTGCTTCTGATCGAGGCGCGCCAGCCGGTGCCGGCCAATTGAGGGCAATCTCGATCTTCGGATGGTGCACAAGATTCGAGATTCTCTGAGGATATTCGAAATTCGAAATCCGCAATCCAATATTCAAGCGAGCGGGGTCGGTAGGGCATGACCGAGGACCGGGATGGTCTCCGCTGCTTGAAGTGCCAGCAGGATGGCCAGCCCTTCCGCTTCGTGGACCTCCTTGAGCGCGCCCGGTTGGCCGACGATCCAACCGACCCCAACGTCGGCCACTTCTATCTCGAGACCATTCACATCTTGCAGTGTCCTGGCTGCGGCCACCGCCAGGAGCACCTCCACAAGCGAACGCCGTACGCGACGCTCCGCGAGGCCCAATCCCAACTCGACGCCCATCTCCTTGGCAAGGGCTGAACACCGCGGGCGCTCGTTCTCTTGACCGCTCCGCCGTCTCGCGCTTCGGGCGAGGTCACTCCGTCTGGCTCTTGCTTCGCAGGATCACCTTTGATAGAAGGTGACCATCCATGCGCAACGATGAGGGGGACTGGAGCATAGGAGAAGAGCGGTGAAGCTCAAGAACAGGGTCGCCCTGGTTACGGGGAGCAGCACCGGAATCGGCAAGGCAACTGCTCTTGCGCTGGCCCGGGAAGGCGCCGACACGGTCATCACCTACATTCAGAACCGTGAAAAGGCCGAGCACGTGGGGAAGGCCGTTCGGGCGCTGGGCCGTCGAGCGCTGTGCTACCGGGCCGATGTCACCAAAGCGGCCCAGGTAGAGCGGCTCGTCAACGCGGCGATCCGCGCCTTCGGTCGGATCGACATCCTCGTGAACAACGTGGGTGGCGTCGTGCGGCGATCCCCCATCCTGGCGATGAGCGAGCGCGTCTGGGATCTCACGCTGTCGCTCAATCTCAAGAGCACCTTCCTGTGCTCCCGCGCCGTGATCCCGCACATGATCAAACAGAGATGGGGCCGGATCATCAACATGTCATCCATTGCCGCCCGTCTGGGCGGTGCCGGAGGCCTCTATCCCTACGCCGTCGCCAAGGCGGGCGTCATCGCGCTCACCAAGGGCCTCGCCCGCGAGTTGGCGCCGGCCGGGATCACCGTGAACGCGATTGCGCCGGGCGCCATCGACACCCCGTTCTACTCCCGCCTCACTCCGCTCTTCGATATCCGCGAGATCCTGCCCAACGTCCCCGTCGGGCGGGTGGGGACCGCCGAAGAGGTCGCCAGGGCCATCGTCTTCCTGGCGTCGGACGAGGCCAGCTATATCATCGGCCAAACCATCGACGTGAATGGCGGCTGGGTCCTGCCTTGATCCGGGGGCTCGGCCGTTACGCCTGAGGCGGAAGCGGCGAGACAGAATCGGGGGGAGGGGGCAACTCGGAGGTTGGTGGTGAAGGCTTGCTGGCCCTGGCCCGCCAGGGCGGCATGGGGGTGGCGCCGGCAGCGCAGATGATTGCGTGGGTCTTTCGGATATCGAGTCGGGAGGTGTGGGGCCTCCCGAATGGATGAGCGGCGCCGGAGGTTCTGTCGCGCCGCTCGTGAGTGGGCGTCGAGCAGCTTGGGACCACTACGACCCGGGAAGAAAGCGGACGGTTGAGCTCCATGGCAGGCCAACCGGGGGTCTTTTAGACTTGGGGAGCGTCGTACTCCGCCGCTGAGTCGATCGGGCGATGATTGCTGGTGCTTCTTAAGTTGGACGCAGCGCCGGGCCCATCTGCTCCTTCAAGTACGCACCAAGGTGCTGAACGGAGAATGGTACGAGACTATAAAGCGCCGGTGTCCGACCATGGCGGTAGCACCCAATGCTGTGGCGGCGTAGCCCCCGGTTTTCCCGATCTCCAGGCTGGTGGAGGTTGTGCAGTGGCATGCGATCGCGCCTGCCACGGTTGTGGTTAGGGGATCAAGATGCCCTCGAATTGCTTCAGATAGGCGGACCGGAGGCCGGGGTCCGTCACCTTCATCGTCCCCCAGATGTATTTTCCCTTCCAGAAAAGCGCCATCTCTCCGTGATAGGGGTCCTTGAGTTCGTACGTCCCTTCGGCCAGATTCATCTCCTGCTTGATCTGCTTCAGGTACTGCCCCAGCATCGCGCGGGCGTCATCCGGGCTGTCGCCCGAGATCACGAAGAGCTGGTACTTCTGGCCCGACCGATCATAGTCGGCGATGAACCCGGAGTGGAGGAACGCGTACCCGAGGAAATCCTTGGCGATGAACTTCTCCGAGTTCGGCTTCTTCCCGTCCGACGGAAATGCTGACAGGACTGCCGGCAAGGCGGTTTGCGCCGGCAGCTCCTGCGCAATCCGCCGGGCGAAAGCCAGCAGGATCTCCCGGTCGTCCGAGCCGGTGTTCTCGCTGCTCAGTTTCACGTAATAGCCGCCCTGGATGAAATTGCAGACCGCATTCTCGTAGTAGCCCTGCGCCCCGAGCGCCAGAAAGTCGGCGCTTGGCACGCGCTCCTGGCTGTAGATACCAAAGGCGTGGTCCGCGTCACGATGGCGATAGACCTCCGCGCTCACCGACATCTTGTCCTTCCGGTACTCGATGACCTGCAGCTCTTCGAAGTCGTACTTCAAGTAGAGATCGGCCCCTCCGTCGATGTATTCGTAGAGCGTATCGGGCGAGAACACTTGGAGCCGGCCCGCCAGTGTCCATCCATCCACCGCGGGAAACGCGAACGGCGTCGCGCCGGCAGCCGGCGATGGCCCTACCCAGAGGACGAACGCAAGAAGGACAGCAACGAAAGTGCTCCTCGTCTTCATGCGCGATCCTCCCCCAGGTCGCCTAGGCAATAAAGCTGGTTGGAACGTCCCGCAGGCGGATGACGTCACGAACCCGCTCGGAGACGTTCCAGCGATTCGTGCAGGCCACGGGACAGGCGCCGCAGTCGCCGCACACAGCATTCGGCAGCGCCAGGGACAGCACGAGATCCTGGGCCGCCACGAGGTTCCGGTACCCGTACAGGTACATGTGGGCACGCATCAGGTCGGGGATCGGGAGCACCTGCGCGCACTGGCCCACGCACGCCCCGCAACCCTGGCAATACAGACCGGCCGCCAGTGACGCCTTCCGGAGCTGCTCCCGCTCCGACGCGGTCAGCGTGAGATCCTTCAGGATGGCCAGGTCGAGCGTCATCTGATCGAAGGTGGTGAAACCGCAGATCACGGTTGCGACGCTCGGATCCTGTAGCACCCACTTGATGCATGCGCGGGCGTCGATCTGGGTGGAGGCATACGCCCCCCCGCGATTCCCGCCCATGGACTTCATCCCCACGATCCCAAGACCGGCGCCAGCCGCCCTGGCGATGGCCTTCTGCACCTCGGCCGCGTGCTGCTGGCGGAAGTTGTAGGCCACCAGAGCGACATCGTAGACCTTGGAATCCGTCGCGGCGTCAACCACCTCGGGCTCGTTCCGGTGCGTGCTGACGCCGATCCATCGGATCTTGCCCGCCTGCTTCGCCTTCTGGAGGGCCGAGAGGATCGGCCCGTGCAGCGTGGCTCCCCGCGTCCAGGTGCCGTGGTGGTGATAGATGTCGATGTAATCCAGTCCGAGGCTCTTCAGGCTGGTGTCGATCTTCTTGGTGTACGCCTCTTCCGTGGCGTCCGGCCCGTAGCCGCCGCTGGTCTGGTCCTTGGGGAGGCTGGCCTTGGTGGCGATGAAGAAGGAGTTCCGCGGGCGGTCCTTGAGGATCTCGCCGAGCATGGACTCGTTGGAGCCGCGCTGGTAGCCCTGGGCGGTGTCCAGGAAGACGTAGCCGGCGTCGAGGGCGGCGCGCACCAACTGCGGGTTGTCGGTGTTCATCACGCCCATCGAGACGATCGGCACCCGGATGCCGGTCCTGCCGAGGAGACGGGTGCCCTCGAACTTGTCCGGCGCGTCCGGCGGCCGGGTCAGGTTGGCGCTCAAGTAGGCGAACCCGCCGAGCCCGGTCGTAGTCGTCTTCAGGAAATCCCTTCTCCCCATCACCCTCTTCTGTTCCATGTGTCGAGCCCTCCTGTCGATTTCCGCTCAGGAAACGGGCGGTTCGGGTAATTTCGCTCAGGGCAGGAACCCTTTGGGATTTTTCGCCGCCGAGGGAGATGCGGGGGACATCGCCTTCGACCCGCTCTCCTGTTTCTCCGGCTCGACCTTGAGCCCCTCGGTCTTCAGGATGAACTGGTCATCACCCGGGTTGGGCTTGAAATCCAGCTGCAGCTTCTTCGCCTCGGCAACGTACGAGCCTGTGCGCATCCGGATCTGGCCGATGGGAGCCACCACGATGGCCGACTCGCCCTCCACGGGGCAGCGCTGCTCGCAGTAGCCGCAGCCGTTGCACCGGGACGCCACAACGAAGGGGCGGCGATAGCCGTCGATGGTGCGGAAGACGATGGCATGGTACGGGCAAATTTCGTCGCAGATCAAGCAGAGCTTATCCTGGGCCCAGACCAGGCACATCTCCTTGCGGAGGACGGCCGTCCCGAGCTTGGCATGGGTCTTCTCCTCGAGGCCGAGCGACCGGATCGCCTGGGTCGGGCAGACCTTGCCGCAGACGTTGCACTCCTGCTCGCAGGCCGCGAAGCGGAGGTCCAGCTTTGGCGTCCAGAGGCCCGCCAGGCCGCCTTCCCAGAGGCTGGGCTGGAGGGTATTGGTGAGGCAGGACTTCGTGCACTCGCCGCAGCGGATGCAGGTTGTGAGGAAATCATTCTCGGGCAGGGCGCCCGGCGGCCGGATGAGCTGGGCTTTGTTCTGGAGCGGTGTGAAGGGCGACTGCTGGACGACAAAGCCCAGTCCCACGCCGCCGGCCATGGAATAGAGGAAACCGCGGCGGGACAGGTCCGGCCGCGAGGTTTCCCCCACCGGGAACAGTTGTGGCGAGGCCGGGAACGCGATCACGTCCTGCGGGCATTCCGCGACGCAGGTACGGCACTGGATGCACTCGGCGAGTCGTGTGCCGCTCCCGTCCATGGCCGCGCCCATCGGGCAGGCGTCCTGGCAGAGGCCGCAGGCCGAGCATTCCGGCCCGACCGTCCGCCGCCATCGGCCCAGCGGTGAAAAGAGGCTCAGAAGCGCGCCGAGCGGGCACAGGTAGCGGCACCAGAAGCGGGGGGCCAGCCGCCCCAGGGCAATGATGCCTGCGAAGATGAGGAACGTGATCAGCGACATATAGAACACGGGCTGCGTGTAGGACAGCGTTGCGATGCTCGTCCAGCGCATCACCTCGGCCACGGGGCGGAAGGCGTCCAGCAGAATATTCACCAGGCCGACGAACAGCGGGAACAGGGCGAAGGTGTAGGTGCGCGTGAGGAGCGAGGTCGGGTCCAGCAAATAGACGAGCGATGACCCCGCCAGCGCCGCCGCGATGAAGAGGATCAGCACGACGTACTTGAGGTTGCGGAGTTTGGGGTCGGATTCGAGTGTCCGCCGCTTCCCCCGGCGGAAGAGGACGGGGTCCAGGAAATCGAGGATCGCGCCGAGCGGGCAGACGTAGGAGCAGAAGAACCGGCCGACGAGGATTGTGGCCACGAGCGTCACGAGCCCCCAGAGGGCTCGGCCGACCCACGCGTGGCCCGCCAGGATCGCGCTCAGGCCAAGCAGGGGGTCCAGCCGCAAATAGATGTCGGCCGGCAGCCAATCCGGAAGCCGGTAATTGGCCAGCGCGAACAGGACCGTGAACAGAACCAGAGAGAGGGCCTGAACTGTGGTCCTCATGCGGTGGCCCTCAGGATGTTGAGCTGCTCCACGTCAATCCTTCCGAGGCCCCGCTGGCTGGCGGCGAGCAGGTGCTCCACTTGGCGGCCCCTGAACTGCTGGCCGTACCAGGGGGCCACGGACACGCCGAAGGAGTCCACCGCGACCGGGTCAGTGCCGGCGATGACGAGATTCGGCTTCACGACCTCGCCGGGCCCGCCCGGGCCGCCGGTGGTCAGGGCACGTGTGGCGTCCAGCACGGTGAGCTTGGGGCGAATCACCGTGGCCAAGTCGGCCAGGGCGTGGTTGATGTTGTACTTGCTGTGGAAGCTCCAGCGGTCCCAGATCAGCCCCATCAGGCCCTTCACACCCATGCTGATCCCGGTGTTGGAATGGGATTTGGCCTGCGGGAGGCAGATCAGCACCTGGCTGTCGAGCACCTCCTTGAGGACTTCCACCCGGTCGAGGACTTTGCCCTGCGGGACCTTGACCTCCCGGTAGAACTTGTGGTCGGTGAACATCTGGACGTAGACGTTCTTCAGGCTCTTGCAGGCGTCGGCCACGCCGGCGCGCCGCAGGCATAGCTCGGGGGACTGGAGCGGGTTGTCCACCACCATGACCTGCTCGGCCCCTGCCTCGAGGCACATCTGGGCGATGGTACGGACCAGGGCGGGGTGCGTGTTCGAGGCGCGGTCCGGCCCGCTGGCGAAGGACATGTTGGGCTTGAGGACGGTGCGATCGCCCTTTTGAACAAAGCGCGACATCCCGCCGAGCGCCTCGACGGCCTTGCGGGCGGCCGCCCCCGGCTCGCCAGTGATCACGGCAAGGTCGGGCTCCGCCGCCCCGGCAGGGCGCGGCAGGCCGGGCAGGCCGAGGGCCAGCCCAGCGGCCGCGCCACGTAGGAGATCGCGTCTGGTCATGCCGGTCGAATCAGTGATGACTCCCTCCCCTTCTTGTAGGCTTCCCTTTCTGCCGGAAGCCCCCTTTGCTGTCAAGTTAACTGTTTGTAAAGGTATGGACTCCATCCATTTCTATTCTTGGTGGACGGCTGTTGGCCTGGGCGGAATCTCTGACAAAGTACCAATTTAAGAAGGGAGTAGGGGGGCCAAGCCTGGCTGGGTAGAGGTATTGCGGCCCACAACGGATGGAGTTCTTGCGGGCCGCAGGGGCAACGGAGCGCTGGGTGAGGAGGTCTTGGGGGAGGAGCGGCCGCTCGGGGAGGACGAACTCCACGTCCTGCGTCTCGCCCTCGCGAAAGAGCGTCAGGCGGACGGTGTCGCCGACCTTCAAGCTCTGCATCGCCTT
>JBIOJT010000063.1:0-16812 GCA_044451055.1 Methylomirabilales bacterium (SeqCode) | reverse complement strand
CGGCGCTGGCGAGACCCCGTCCCCCTCTGACCTACGCGAGGAGACCTGCCCTCGCACGACGATGTAGGCCCAGAAGGGGCGCGGCATCACCCGGCGAAGGGCCGCGTCGATCCCGCCGAGCAACCGGGCCACCACCCGTAGACGACCCAATCCTGGCACACCGATCCGGTAATGCAAGAGGGCCCGGGCCAGGGGCAAGGGCTGCGCCGCCTCCACGACGATCCGAGACGCTACGCCGCGGACCAACGCGGCCACCCGCGCCGGTGTCGAGCGGAACATGCCCCGTTCGGCAGGAACCAGCAGGGCGAAGACGGCGATCAGCGGGTTGCGCCCGTTGGGCTCGATCACCACGACCTCGCCCCCCGGCCGGCAGACACGGAACATCTCCTTCACGGCCTCGAGCTGCTCTGGACCCCCCAGATGGTGGAGCAGGTCCCGGCACAGAACCCGGTCGAAGACGTTCCGCCGGAATGGCAACCGCACGGCATCCCCGCACACCAGCCGAGCCCACGGTATGACGCCGGAGGCAAAGGCAGCCTTGGCCATGGAGTAGTCCAGTCCCACCGTCAGGCCATTTCCGCGCCCCAGGTGAAACAGGTTGCCACCCTCTCCGCACCCGACTTCCAGGAGGCTTCCTTTGCCCACCGCAACGGAGACCAATTCCCGCTCAGATGCGGAGAACACGGGACCGGTCGTCTGCCACCGAAACTTCGCCTCGTCGGCATCCTTGAAGTAGCTCCACTGGCGGGCAGCATGGCCTTCCCGGTGTGGGGCTTCGGATAGGGTCGGTGCCATTCCGGTCATTGGAACTTGAGCTTTCGCACCGCAACAAAAAACATCTTCAGCAGTAGCCAGCCGTGATGAAACCGTCGGATCTTTGTTCTGCCGTAAGTCCTCTCGTGGTAGCGGACGGGCATTTCCACGATCTTCAGAGTCAACTTGGCCGCACCGAACAGGAGATCGAAGTCGCCGAAGGGGTCCAGGTCGCCGAACACGGCCCGGCTGGCTGCAATGCGCTCATAGTCCCGACGCAGCAGCGCCTTCGTCCCGCACAGCGTGTCCCGGACCCGCTGCTCCAGAAGCCAACTGAAGAGCATGCTGAACATCTTGTTCCCCAGGATGTTCAGGAATCGCATCGCCTGCCCCTCCATGGGGTAGACCATGCGGGAGCCGTTGACGAACTCCCCTCGACCCCCTGCCAGGGTCAGGAAGAATTTCGGCAGGTCCTCGGACATGACGCTCAGGTCGGCATCCAAGATCATGATTACATCGCCCTTGGCGGCGGCGAAGCCGAGCCGAACTGCGTCCCCCTTCCCGGTGGCCGGCACTTGCCGGATCAACCGAATGTCTCGGGTGCCGCGGTGCGCGACAATTGCCTCCTCGATGGCCTCGGGGGTTCCGTCAGTCGAGTCGCCGTCCACGAACAGGATCTCCGTGTGGGATCCCATGAGCGGGATGCGGGCCACGGTTTCCGGGATGTTCCCCACCTCGTTCCGGCAGGGGACCACGACGGTGCAGGTGAGTGGGCGCGGCGGGCTCGGCGCCGGCTCGGGCCGGGCCACCAGGTAGTGAATGAGGTCCAGCCGGCGCAGACCCGGGAGATGCGCAAGGACCCGGTTGGCCACCAGTGTCAGGAGGGGGACCCGGATCGGGCAGAGCAACCAGAACCCTTGCTTCACCGGTTCAAAGCCCGTGATGACGGCGAGGTTCGTCAGGTCCTGGGGCGGCAGCCAGTTCTGCAGGGGCTGCGGTGCCTTGAGGCCCAACCGTTCCGCAGCCCGCAGGACCGGCTCCCACAGATAGTTGTAATAGGTCACCACAATGCGCGTGGATGGGTGGCAGACCCGGTGCAGGTTCCGGAAGGCCAGCCAAACATCGTCGAGGTGTCCGACCAGGTCGGAGAGGAGGACGTAGTCGAACCGCTCCTCGATGTCGAGCACCTCTACGTCCCCCACAGAAAACTCCAGCTCCGGGTACTTGCCGCGGGCAATCTCGACCATGCGCGGGCTGAGGTCGATGCCCAGGCCTCGTCGCGGCCGGAGAGCATGGAGCAGATCCCCCGTCCCGCATCCGATCTCCAGCACCGAGGTCCCCGGCGGGATCAGGAACCGGCATAGCCGCTCGATCTCGCGGTGGTAGGTTGGACGGCGCGCCTTCCAGGCATCCCGTACGGGGGCGAGCTCGTCAAAGAACTGCCGTTTTCGCGTCATGTCAAGCGGCATTACCGCATGTCCCGTTGGAACTTCGGATCACCACAGCCCTTGATAAGGCTGCGTCGAATCGCACCGTACCCGACGACGCGTACCACCCGATTCGCCGCCCTCGTGCTCGCGAAGGGTCTCCGCGTCAACATGCTCCCATAGAATCTGCCCTGAACCACTCGATCCAATTGTCTTGGATCACCTCACCGCACAGTAGGACCAAACCCTGCGAAGGCGGAAACACCGTCGAGCGGGACTGCACATATACGGTATCTCCGCTTCGCACGTCGTACGCCATTGCCAGCGTTGTCCCGGCGGGTAATCTCGAGATCGCATGCCATATGTGCCACACGTCCGGATAGTCCTTGATGTGTCTGCGTTCCCGAAGGTCCCGCACGTTCACGTAATTTCCTGGACGGTCTGTCGTCCTGTCAACCATGGAGTCAACCAAATTGATCGAGGTGCGGGGGTCGATGGATACGAGCCTGGCCTGACAGGTGGGTGCGCACTTCACGGCACAGAGCTTCTCTTGACCATTGGCCAACCTGGACGTTGCTCCGGCGGTTCCGGCCAGGGGTCCGAGAATCTGCAATGCGATCAGCAAGACGCTGAAGATCCACAGATCCGTCACTCGGGGCGACGCCCTCCTCTGCTCTCCTGCAACCCATTGCGTCGCGCCCTCCCGACGGTAGGACAGCCCCATCATTGGCAGCGCGATAACAAAAGGAATGGTAGCCGCGTAGGCTCGCATGTTGTCGGCATCCCACGGAGGGACGAAAGGCACCGACAGGAGAATCCCTGTCCATGCCGCGATGATCAACAGGGGGAGCGGGCGCCGATGATTCCGCCACAACACAATGAGGCCAGCCGCCAGCAGTCCGTGGAGGCAGATGATCCACAGCTCGCGAGCCGACACATCCAGGAGGACCCAAAGATCTCTTCGGAAATTCAGCGCTTTCACACCGTCTGCCAAGAGCATTTCGCGTAGGTCAGCCCAGTCGGGCGACAAGTACAGGATGAAGGAAAACCATGTGCCCGATCGTCCAAGAAAGAACGCTCGCCACGCGCCAATGGATCCGGTCAGCAGAGACAGAGGATTCGTTCGGATGTGCTCCCAGGCTAGGGTGTAGACTCTGTGCGCCTGCTCCACAGGAGCGAGTGTCGCAAGTTCCGGATGTTGCTGCAGTGCCAGTGACCAATTGCCGCCGAACACCAAGCCGTACAGGACGTAGGAGAAATTGGAGTAGGCGGCGCCGGGAATGCCCACGGCGTGGAGCACAAGGCTGTTGACCCCAAAGCCCAGCAAGACGGCCGCCGTGCCGCCCCCCAAGGTGCGCAGCACGGAGCCCTTCGACCCCCGAAATAGCCACGCCGCCCAGAGGAGAATCGCCGGCAGAATCAGAAAGGTTCCCGCTCGGGCGTTCAAAGCGAGCGATAGGAGAAAGAGCCCAAAGAAGACGGGTCCCGATCGGGTGACGACGGCGCCGTGCCAGATCAGGGCGAAGGCAAGGCATCCGAAAGTCAGTCCGAGATGCTCGGTCAGTGTTGAGCCGATGTACCGTCGGTAAAACATGAAGAGACAGACCAGCATCACCGTCGCTGCCGTGAGACCCAGACTCCGCCGCACTTCTCGCACCGCGAAGCAGATGGCAATAACCACCATGCCGGTCAGAAGGATGAGGGCAACGCGCAGATTGAGATCCGTCAGACTGAGTATGGTAGCGAGGAAGGCAGGAAAGAGAGGACGGCGCGAGGAGAATACCGAGAATCTCTCGCCGTGGAGAAGGCGCAGTGCGTCCGTGTAATACCCATGAGCATCCGAGTACGGAAACAGTCCTCCAATGATTTGAGTATCCGACACGCCAGCCTGCCACATCCCCACGAGCACGATGAGACACACGCACAGCATGAACGCGGGGACCACCCCGCCTGCGTGGATGTAGTCCTCGTATCGCGAAATGGTGACATAGATCCCTGCGATCATCAGCGGCGCCGTCAGATAGGTGTACTTGAGCCATAAACTCACCGACGCGGCAAGCGAGAACCGGGTGGTCGCATAGATGAGGAAGAGACAGATGAGGAACGCGATCACAGCGCATGCGCCCGATCGAAGCGGAAAGGACTGCCGGCTATCGTTGCCCATCGGTCTCGTTGCGGGTCTCATCCGTTGAACTGGGGCGCGGGTACACTCCGCGTCCGCGGAAAGAACTAGCTGTCACAGCCAAACCCACTAGGAGTGGAGCATGGTGTAGAGCGACACGTATTGCGTCACCACCCGCTGCATGTCGAATCGCTCCGCTACCATGGCGCGTGCGGCTTCACCGAGCTTGTCGCGAAGGGTGGCCGTCCGGAGGAGCGTTCCGATGGCCTCGGCCAAGGCCGCCGGGTCCCCCGGGGGCACCAGCCTGCCCACCTGGCCGTCGTCGCCCATCACCTCGCGATTGCCGATCAGATCGGTCGCAACAATGGGGAGGCCGCACGCCATGGCCTCCAGGATCGTATTCGACATCCCCTCGGCCCGGGAGGGGAGGACGAGGAGATCCGCCGCCTTTAGGTACGAGGCGACGTCGGCGGTGGCTCCTGCGAATGTGACCTGCCCTCTTGTGGGACCGGACGTGACGCTGGCCTCCAGGCGGGTCCGGAGAGGACCATCTCCGACGAGAACCAGGTGCGCCTGCGGCCAGTGGCCTATGGCCCAAGCCTCCAACAAGAGGGCCGGGTCCTTCTGAGGGCTGAGGCGTCCGACGAACGCACAAACGGCTTGATTCTCCGGAAGTCCGAGGCGGGCTCGCAATGCCCGTCGCTCGTTACCAGTGGCAGGGGCGAACGCCGTCAGATCCACGCCGTTCGGGATGCGATGGCATGGGATCATCCCCAGACCGAACTCCGCCAGCTCGGTTTCAATGGCTGGCGTGAGGGTCACGAAGGTATCCGCTCGCTGGAGAAGTCGCCTCCGCAGTCCGGTCAAAGGGAGGCGCTGAATCTCCGCGATGTCCCCGTAGGGCCCGCTGCACGCAGGCCTGAGCACCACTGCCTGCCGTCCCGAGCGACCAAGGATTCCGACGGTAGCCGGGGACAGGAGCTGATAGCCCTGCAGAATGTCAAACCGCCGACCATGGCGGCGGAGCCAGGCGGTGGCCGTGAGTATCCACACCACCGATTGCAAATGGCCTGGGCCAAGGGCTGGGGTGCGTCGCACGGCCCCGCCCTCCAGCAGCTCCTCGGCCGAGACATCCTTTCTCCCTCGGGTGAGGACCAACACCTCATGGCCGCGCCGAAGGAACTCCTTCGCGAGCAGCCGGCACTGCTGCTCGGCCCCGCCCCAGCCCGGCCAGTAACTGGCGATGATCAGGCAGATGTTCATGGCTGCTTGTCCGGGATCCCCTCCAGATCGGAGGCGAGGAGATGCCCGGTGCTGACGGCGCCAAGACAGCTCTCGTAGCGCTCCGCCATCCTCTCCAGCCCGAACCGCGAAGCGACGCTCTGGCGGGCCGACGCCCCCAGTCGTTCTCGCATTTCAGGGGACCGGAGCAGTTGCTCCAGCGCGCGTCGAAATGCGGTGGCATCACCTGGCGGCGCCAGCAGGCCTGTCTGGCCGTCGGTGATCACATCCCTGCACCCGCCGATGTCCGAGGCCACGCATGGGAGGCCGCTGGCCATCGCCTCCAGCAGGGCGTTGGGCATCCCTTCGCCCACAGAGGGGAAGACGAATATGTCGCACGCCCGCAGGTACGGCGACACGTCCGGCACCAGACCGCGGAACAGGACACGGTCCGAGAGGCCGGCGCGCTGGACGGCCTGCTCCAGCTCAGCCCGCTGAGGGCCGTCTCCCAGAACAAGCAGCCGGGCTTCCTCAAGGCCTGGCGCAAGCGGCGGCAACGCCTGTAGCAGCGTGTGTAGCCCCTTCTGCGGGTCCAGGCGCCCGACGAAGGCCAGAAGCGGACCCGTCGGCAGCCGGAGGTGCTGTCGGGCCTCAGCCGACCGCGCTCTCGAGTCGGGACGAAAGTGGTTCAGATCAACTCCGTTGGAGATCCGCACGATCCGTTCCGCGGGAAAGCCAGCCTCGATCAGTTCCCTCTGCAGCTCCATACTGTTGGCGATGAAGGCATCGGCCCGCGCGATGGTCCGGACCACCGCTCGGATGGTCGCGCTGTCCAGACCAGGGAGAAGTGGCCATATCCGAAATCGCTTGAGGCGCGCCAAATCCCCATAGTACCCAGCGCATGCGGGTCGGACCACGACTGGCAGTTTGTGGAGACGACGGGTGAGGATCGCCGCGAAAGCGTCCAGGTACACGAAAACCGTGTGAATCACGTCCCAGTCGCCACGGTGCGCTAGAAGGAATCGAGCCACGCTGAGGACGTAAGTCATCCCGAACAAAGGTCCGAGGTCGACCGTCCGTATTGCGCGCACGACCGGCACCCCGTCGAGGACCTCGCTCGCGGGCGAGCCACCCAGTTGCCGGGTTACCACCGTGACCTGGTGGCCTCGTGCGAGCAGCATCCTGGCCAGGGCATGGGCCTGACGCTCCGCCCCGCCGACAACAGGGAAGAACTGTGAGATGAGCAGGCCGATCCTCATGCGTCGCCGTGGCTCGGGGTCAGGGGCTTGCGCCCCAGAATGTAGAAGCCGCACGCGATCCGATGAGCTTTTTCCCGCCGTGCCAGAAACCGGTCCAGGTACCGGATCCACCACGTGAGCCATCCAGCCACCATGTACGCCAGGGTGTAACCGCGTCCACCGTCGAAGAAGAGCAGGGCGAAGTACTCGCACAGGATCCAGGCGACAGACGAGCTGGGTCCTCCTGAGACGCCCGAATCAAGCCGCTCGAACGCCGAAAGGAGTTCCTGCAACCCGACATGGGTCAGTCTCCTGAAATCCTGGTGCGTCCCGCTGGCCGGATGGTAGCCCTGCATGAACGGGACCGCCACGTATACCAGCCCGCTCGGGCGCGTGACTCTCCAGATCTCCCGGGTGACAGCCTCCGCATCGTTTACGTGTTCCAGGACCCCCGTGCAGATTACCCCATCGAGGGCGTCGTCGGCGAAGGGCAGGCGGTGTCCGTCCCCTACAAGGCCGACGTTGGGGAACCGGTCGACATCCATCGTGATCACAGTCGGACCCCAAGATCGGCCACCGGATCCCAGGTCGAGGATTGCCGCTCCGTCCCCCAGGTGCCGAATCATCCTGCGAACTCGGGTTTCCTGATCCGGATCGTAGCACGGTCCGCCGGGGGTGGCGGCGCGCACGAATTTGCCGAACCAGATGCCCCACCAGCGTTGGGGCCGTCCCGCGGTAGGATCGGCCTCCTGTCCACTGGCTAGCAGGACCCGGGATGCCTCCGCCAGCATCACCGGCACCCCCTCAGCCACAACATAGGTGGCCTCGCACGAGGGGCAGGTGAGGGTGGCCGTCGCGGGCTCGTTCAGCAGTGATCCGCGACACGTCGGACATGCCAGGAGACCGACCAGCCGGTCGAGCGGCATGTGAGGCCGCCCTGTTCCCCCCTCGGCCTGGGGAGAAGCTGCCGCCATCCGCCTCGTCCCCGGCCCCACCCCTGCAGGCTCCTGCGTCGTCTCAGGCAACCTTCACACCCTTCCCCCCGCGCACGAATCTTGGCGCGAGGAGACGAAAAACCCATCGCGCGTCCGCGGCGTTGAGAATCCAGCCCTCATGGAATGGTCGGCCGGCAGCCCTTGTCACCCAGATGAGGAAGCCCGCGGAGCTGAGGACATATGATGCCGACGAGGCCAAGGCCGCCCCCACCGCACCCCAGTAAGGGATGAGAACGAGGTTGAGCAGGATGTTGATCCCCACGGCCGGTGCCAGGAGTCCAGAGACCAGCCATGGCCGATCTCGCTTCACGAGGAGAATCCCGCACGACCGCTGGGCCGCCATAGCCACGATTCCGGGCAGCAGGGCCCATAGGGCCGGCACCGCAGGCAGGAAGGCTCGCCCGTACACCCGGCCGACCAGTGGCGGCGCCATGGCCGCCAGCGCGAGCGAGAGTGCTGCGGTGAGCGCTACATTCACCCGGGTCGCTCGCAGCGTGACTGCCGCGTCCTCCGTTGCGCCAGCTCGCACTTGGTGCGGTGTGGCTGCCAACGCGGTGGTGTCAGGCACGAGCCAGAGCGCCTCGGCCACCATGGCAGCCAGGGAATAGATTCCCACTGCCTCCAGTCCCTGCAACCTCTGGAGCAAGAACAGGTCCACCCGGAGGTGGAGAAGTAGGAGGATCATCCCGGGGTGGATGGCCAGGCCAAACCGTAGGCTATCCCGCCACACGTCCCACTGGACCCGTGGACGGAGGGAGCCCAAGGGCCGGGCCAGAAGGGTGGCACACACCCATTGCCCCACGGCGGCGGCCAGAAACAACCAGAGGACGACCTCGACGGTGAGACATCCTTCCCACCAGAGAACCGCGGTGGCAACCATATGGAGCGCCAGAACGCCCGCGCTCGCCAACCGGCTCAGCACCAGCCGGTCTCCAAGGACCAGGAGACCGACGACCAGCGTCTGGTGGATAGTCAGGGGCACTGTCGCGGCGACGAGGAAGGCCGCCGAGGCCGGTGATCCCGAGAACAGCCCTGGCCATCCGCGCAGGATCAGAATCGTTAGGACCACACCCATCGGCCCGAGCACCAGCGAGAAGCCGCTGGCGTTTCCCAGCAGGTCGCCCAGCTTCCAACGGCGGTCGCCGACCAGATAGATATTGGCGTGTCCGAGGCTCAGGTGACAGAGGTTGCCCACCACCATGGCCACGGTCACCGGCAGCACATACGCTCCGCGACCCTCGGGCCCCAAACCACGACTGATCAGGATGCCGGAAACCAAGCCGCAGGCCATCCCGGCCATCTGGCTCGCCAGCGCCCCGATGGACGTCCGAAGGATAATGGGTCCTCGCGGAGCGACCGTCTCGCTAGCAACGCTCATCGGGCACCCGCCCCAGACAGTACACGCTCATGGCGAGCGTGAAGGTCCGCTGGGTCCACCGGTAGAGCGGCAGGGGCATGAGTCGCGATAGCCAGATGGACAAGGGCGACTGCAGGTCGCAGAAGGCCCCGCTATCTACGACACGCAGTCCGGCGTCCCGCATCATGCTCTTGAGGCCACCGAGCGAATAGAAACGGGCGTCGTCCGTTGCGCCTGGGATCCACCGGGTATGGCGTGTCGGGATGGAGGCGAGCACCGCAGGGCTGCAGCGCGCTTGCTCCCGTAGGAGCGCAACCGTGGTCTCTCGTGGGTAATGCTCTACCACACCCTCAGAGAAGGTGAGATCGAACTGCCCGTGGTATGGCCCGAGATCCGCGGCCGCCCCCAGCGTGAACGGCGGCGTCGCGTGGAAGAATTCTGCGATCTCCCGGGCGAGCTTCAGTACCTCCGAATCCTCATCTATTGCGGTTACCTTGTACCCCAGGTGGTGCAGGTAGATGCTGAGAAAGGCCGCCCCGCACCCCACTTCCAAGATGCGGGCCGATGGCGGCACAGCTCGGCGGATCGCGTCGGCCAGGGGAGCTGCGTATTGCCACGAGCAGAGCGCCGCCTGGAAGAGACCGCCTTGCTCCTCGATGCTCTTCGATATATACCGTGCCCAGCGATCTGTCACGAGACCGCCTCCCGCGCCTCCGCCAAAAGGGCCATCTCCGGCCCCCGCCGCATCCAGACTTCCAGTGCGTAGAGGCTGGTCTTCAAGAGGCCGCCAAGGGCGTACCCACTCACGGTGTCCCTCTGCGTCCGGAAGGTGGTCAGGCGAAGAGGGTGCCACCCGGTTTGCTCCGCCGCCTGGCGGAGGACCCGCGGGTGGAAGAAGAAGATGTGACTTGAGTCCCGGGGTGGCTTTGCGGTCTGGTAGGCCAACCAACGCCGAAGATTCGCCACGAGGCCATCTCCCGCCCGCAGTCCATGCCGGGCCTGAAGAGCCGAGCGCAAGAACAGGTGCTGCAGCTCGTTTGGGAGAACCAAGAGCAACCGGCCGCCAGTGCGGCAGACCCGCCGACTCTCCCGCAAGGCTTGAAAAGGGTCTGGCAGGTGCTCGAATACGTGATGGGAGACCACGGCGTCAAATGTCCCGGTATGAAATGGCAGGGCTTCAGCGCGCGAGATCAGCACGGGAACGGAAGAGGCCTGCTTCGCCTGTGTCGCAGCCCAGGGTGACACCTCAACGCCTTGCACGTTCCACCCACGTTCCCTGGCCTGTGCGAGGAAGCTGCCAAGCCCGCAACCGATCTCCAGCAGGCGACCCGGACCGACCGCCGGTTCAAGAAGAGGGAGGGCCGCCATCAACGTGGGCGGAGCCTTCCGACCAACCATCTGATACTCGCGGTAGTACTCCGCGTCGTAGGCTGCTGCGGCATCACGGGCGAGGGGAAGCGGTGTTCGGACCGAGAGGCCGCAGCCGCGACAGGTCCGGATGATCGTCCCGGGTGGCATCCGGAGCAGGCGGCTCTCCGCCTCTCGGACGATCCAGCTTGATGATCCACACAGGCGACACCTCGTTTCTGATCCGGACTGTGTCGCCATCTCGACTGTCATCGCCGTGCCCACCGAATCACCTTCCCCCCTGCGACGATGACAATCATCACGGCCCGAATGGGCGCGGTCATTTCAACTGCCCGTCGCGTCGCGCGGCCATCGCGGCCTCGTACCACTGGACCGTTTGGCGCAGCCCGTCCTCGAACGAGGTCCGTGCACGAAATCCGAACAGAGCCGCTGCCCGGGACGTATCCAGACAGCGCCGCGGCTGACCGTTGGGCTGGCTCGTGTCCCAGACCACCTCGCCCGTGAATCCCGTCAGCCGGCAGACCACTTGCACGAGATCCTTAATGCTGATCTCCATGCCGGAGCCCAGATTGACCGGCTGCTCCCCATCGTAGCGTTCCGTCGCCAGGAGGATGCCCTCTGCCGCGTCCTCCACATACAGGAATTCCCGGCTGGCGCTCCCATCTCCCCACACGGTGATCGATGGCGCGCTTGCATTTCTGGCTTCGACACACTTCCGGATGAGAGCCGGAATGACATGTGAGGTCTGCAGGTCTGCATGATCCCCCGGCCCGTAGAGATTGACGGGGAGCAGGTAGATGGCATTGAAGCCGTACTGCTGCCGGTAGGCCTGGGCCTGGACGAGCAGCATCTTCTTGGCGAGTCCGTAGGGGGCGTTGGTCTCCTCCGGGTAGCCGCTCCAGAGATCGTCCTCCCGGAAGGGCACAGGGGTAAACTTCGGATACGCGCAGATGGTCCCGACAGCCACAAACTTCTCAACCTGGAATCTCCTGGCATACTCCATCAGAAGCGCGCCCATCACTAGGTTGTCGTAGAAGAACGTCCCCGGGTTCGCTCGGTTGGCCCCGATGCCGCCGACCCGCGCCGCCAGGTGAATAACCATGGAAGGTCGAACGTCTCGAAAGAGGCGCTGCACCTCCGCCTCCCGAGTGAGGTCATACTCCCGGCTCCGGGGAACGACGATCCGCCCGTAGCCATTGTGGTGCATCACCGTCACCAGGTGCGAACCGAGGAAGCCGGCCCCACCGGTCACGAGTACCGGCTGCTCCCGCCACGCTTTCTGACGATTCATGGTCAAATTCTCGTTGACGTTTGCCTTGCCATCAACGTCACCTCCGTGCCCACCGGATCACCTTGTTCACGGCCGCGATGACGTCCGCCACGTCGGCGTCGCTCATCTCCGGAAAGAGGGGCAGGGTGAGGAGGCGCTCGAAGGCGGCCTCCGCTGCCGGGCACTGCCCGGGCGCGGTCCTCAGGCGCTCCTGGTAGAAGGGGTGCAGGTGGACCGGCAAATAATGCACGCTCACGCCGATGTTCTCGGCCCGCAGCGCCTGGAAGATCGTCTCGCGGTCCTGGCGCAGCTCGTCCAGGTTCAGCCGGAGTGGGTAGATGTGCCAGGCGTGGCGCGTCCCTGGTCGGGTGGGAGCCACGCTCACCCCCGGCATGGCCGCGAAGGCTTCATGATATCGGCCGGCGATCTCCTCGCGGCGCTTGAGGCGGGCGTCCAGGCGGCGCAGCTGGGAGAGCCCCAGGGCGCTGTGGATGTCGCTGAGGCGGTAGTTGAACCCGAAGGTCACCATGTCCTGACGCCAGGTGGCCTGCCGCTGCCGGACCTCGCGGTCGATCCCATGATTGCGGAACCTTCGCAGGCGTTCGGCCAGCGCCGGCTCGTTCACCGTCACCATCCCGCCCTCGCCCGTCGTGATGTGCTTGACCGGGTGAAAGCTGAAGGTCGTGAGATCGCTGAGGCTACCGATGCGCCGGCCGCCGATCTCGGCGCCCAGGGCGTGTGCGGCGTCCTCGATGACGGTGAGGTTGCGCGAGCGCGCAATGGCGTGGATCGCCTCCATGTCGCATGGAAGGCCGGCGAAATGGATCGGCAGGATGACTTTCGTCCGCGGCGTGAGTGCTTCTTCCGCCGCGGCCGGATCCAGGTTCAACGTCTCGCGATCCACGTCCGCGAAGACCGGCCTCCCCCCGCAGTACAGGACGCAATTCGCAGACGCCAGGAATGTGAGCGGCGATGTGATGACTTCGTCCCCAGGCCCGATTCCGGCCGCCTCTGCGGCACCGTGCAGCGCGGCCGTGCCCGAGCTGAACGCCACGGCGAACCGAGCCCCCACGACCTCTGCGAAGGCCTGCTCGAATCGGGGAACAGCTGGCCCGTTCGTGAGCCAATCGCCCCGCAGGACTTCCGCCACGGCCTGGATGTCGGCCTCATTGACCTCGGGACGACCGTAGGGAAGCATCCGCTCCCGCACCGGCCGGCCGCCATGCAGGGCGAGGGCTTCGGCTTCGCTCATCGGGGCACACCCTGGGTTCCCCCCTGGGCGACCTCGCCGTACTGCCGCTGGTAGTAGGTCTGGTACTCGCCGGATAGGATCTCCTTCCACCAGGTCTCGTTGCGTCGATACCACTCCACGGCTTGGCGAAGGCCGGCGGCGAAAGGTACCGCGGCCGACCAGCCGAGCTCCCGGCTGATCTTGGTGTGGTTCAACGCATAACGTCGATCGTGGCCCGGACGGTCCTTCACGTGACGGAGCAGTGTCTCAGGCTGTCCGGTGAGTCGCAGAATCTCCCGCGCCACGTCCAGATTGGCCCGCTCCTCTCCGCTACCGATGTTGTACACCTCGCCGGGGTTCCCCCTCGCCAAAAGAAGCGCCAAGGCGCGGCAATGATCCTCCACGTGCAGCCACTCGCGCACATAAAGGCCGTCCCCGTAGATGGGCAGCGGTTCCTGCCGCAAGGCGTTCACGATCATCAGCGGGACGAACTTCTCGGGAAACTGGTAGGGGCCGTAGTTGTTGCACGTCCGGGTGATGATGACCGGCAGGCCGTAGGTCACGTGATAGGCCCGGACCAGGACGTCCGCCCCGGTCTTGCTGGCGGCGTAGGGGCTGTTGGGCCGAAGCGGTGAATCCTCGCTGAACGCCCCCGAACTCCCGAGCGTCCCGTACACCTCGTCGGTGGAGATATGCAAGAACCGTCGGACCCGCGCTGCCCGCGCGGCGTCCAGGAGCACACGTGTGCCCTCCACGTTCGTCCGGATGAACTCGCCCACCCCGAGAATCGAGCGGTCCACGTGGGTCTCGGCCGCGAAATGCACGACCTGGTCCACCCCATGGGACGCCAGGGCCGTTCCCACCGCCCCGGCGTCGCAGACGTCGGCGTGGAGGAACACGTAGCGCGAGTCCTCCTGCACGTCGGATAGGTTCTGGGGATTCCCGGCGTATGTCACCTTGTCCAGGTTCACGATGCGGGCATGCGGGTGCTCGCGAAGTACGTATCGGACGAAATTCGAGCCGATGAAGCCCATGCCGCCCGTCACCAGGATCGTCCCCGAGAGTTGATTCAGCTCATCGTGCATACGACGCGTATCCTCCTCACAGCGACCGCTGGCATGCCTCCGCCACCTCGTCCACCTGGGCGTCTGTCAGTTCCGGGTAGATGGGGAGAGAGAGGACCTCCCGGGCCGCCCGCTCCGCCTCGGGGAAATCGCCCACCCGGTATCCCAGGTCACGATACATCGGCTGCAGGTGGAGGGGAACGGGATAGTAGACCGTCGTCCGGACGCCCAACTCCGCCAGGCGTCGCTGCACCGTATCGCGATCCGGGACGCGGATCGTGAACTGGTGATACACGTGGACGCAATCCGGCGATTCGGTCGGCAGGCCGATCGGAAGGCCCGCCAGGCCCTCCCGGTACCGGGCGGCGATGGCGCGCCGCCTAGCGTTCCACTCCGCGAGGAAGCGGAGCTTGACACGCAGGATGGCAGCCTGGATCTCGTCCAGGCGACTGTTGAATCCCAGTTCCTCGTGGACGTACCGGTCTCGCCCCCCATAGACCCGCAGCCGGAGAATGCGCTCGCCCAAGTCCGCATCCTGCGTCGTGGCCAGCCCGCCGTCGCCGAAGGCGCCGAGATTTTTCGTCGGGTAGAAGCTGAAGCAGCCCACGTCTCCCAGACCGCCCGCCCGTCGGCCACGGTACTGCGCACCGATCGCCTGCGCAGCGTCCTCCACCACGCGTAGGCGGTGCTCCTGGGCGATCCTGAGCAGGGGATCCATGTCGGCGGGGAGGCCGTACAGATGAACCGGCAGCATGGCCTTCACCCGCCCTTCGGGCTTCGGGCCGACGCCCCTGCCGGCGAGGTATTCCGCCGCCCGATCGGGATGCAGCGCGAAGGTCTCGGGGTGAATGTCCGCGAACACCGGCCGGGCCCCCGTGTAGGAGATGGCCGTCGCGGTGGCCACGAACGTGAAAGGAGAGGTGAGAACGAGATCCCCCGCGCCAATTCCCAACGCGCGGATCGCCAGGTGCAGTGCGTCCGTTCCCGACGCGAGCGTGATGGCCCGGGTGACTCCCAGCAATGCGGCTAGCTCTTCTTCCAGCGCCTTGACGTTGGGCCCCAGGACGAATTGCCCGCTCGCCAGGACAGACCGGACCGCGCCGTCTATCGCCTGCTGGATGCCCTGGTATTGCGCCTTCAGATCAAGGACTGGAACTGCCACGGCTGCGTCCTTTCTGGATTCGAGTGTAAACAGCGAAAGCACTGCAGGTTCTATTCCAGAAATAAAAACCGGCGCTGGGTCGCTCCGCAGCACCGGCAGAAGGAGTCCGCGGGGCTCAGAAATACCTGCGGAAATCAGCACTTGTCAAGGGAAAATGGCAGAACGGGCCGTCCCGGGGAATACGGGTCAACGACCGTGGCCCTGGAAGTGTCTTACCAGTGCGTCAGCCAGGGCTGGGACCGTGTAGTTTTCAGGCATGATGTGGCTGACAATTCCGTACCGGCTAGCGGTCTCGGCCGTGATAGGGCCGATGCTTGCGACGACGACGCCCTTCAGGAGTTCTCTCGTTTCATCGCCCACCAGGTCGAGGAAGTGTCGCACCGTCGAGGAACTGGCGAAGGTGACGGCGTGGATCTTCCCATCCCTGAGCATGGCCCGGAGCCCCTCCGCATCCGTGGTGCATTTCATCGTGCGATAGGCCGGCACGACGTCCACCTGGGCGCCGCGGCGCGTGAGTTCTTCCGGGATGACCTCTCTCGCCTCGGCGGCTCGCACCAGGAGCACCCGGGCTCCTCGCAGGCCCTCGGCAGGGGCGACGGCACAGACGGCCTCGACCAGGGCCTCGGCCTTGAATTCCGCGGGGACGATGTCGGCCCGAATGCCCAACGACCGGAGGGCCGCCGCCGTGGCCGGCCCGATGGCGCAGACCGTGACCCCGGACAGGTCGCGGACATCTCGGTCGGTTTTCTGCAGTCGCTCCCAGAAGAACCGCACCCCATTGGCGCTGGTGAAGATGACCCACTGGTATTGGCGAAGCCGTCCGATGGCCGCGTCCAGGGGCGCCCAGCTCTCCGGCGGGGCAAGGGTGATGGTGGGGAACTCGACGACCTCGGCCCCGGCCGCCTCGAGGACCTGCGCAAAGCTGCTGGCCTGCTCCCGCGCCCGTGTAATCAGGATCCGCTTTCCCGCGAGTGGGAGCGCCTCGAACCAGCGCAGCTTCTCTCGAAGCGCCACCACCTCGCCCACCACGATGAGGGCCGGCGGCTTCATCCCCCGGCACTTGTCCACCAGGTCCGCCAGCGTTCCCGTCACCACCTCTTGCTCGGCGCGCGTCCCCCAGCGGATGACGGCCGCAGGTGTCAACGGCGAGCGACCATGCCGCGTGAGCTTCGCCACGATCTCGGGGAGTTGGCTGACCCCCATGAAGAAGACCAGCGTACCGATTCCGGTAGCGATCTTGTCCCAGGCGATGCTAGTTTCCTCCTTCGTGGGATCTTCGTGGCCCGTGACGAAGGCCACCGTCGAGGTGAAATCCCGGTGCGTGAGGGGGATCCCGGCATAGGCGGGCGCCGCCACGGCGGAGGTCACGCCGGGCACCACCTCGAAGGGGATGCCCGCGGCCGCCAGTTCCTCGGCCTCCTCCCCCCCACGGCCGAAGATGAAGGGATCACCCCCCTTGAGGCGGGCGACCACTTTCCCTTCCCCGGCCCGCGCCACCAGCAGGCGGCCAATCTCCTCCTGGGGGAGCGTATGCTGGCCCGCCTGCTTGCCCACGTAGATCAGCTCGGCACCTGGCTTCGCGTAGCGGAGCAGCCGGGGACTGG
>JBIOJT010000062.1:0-16820 GCA_044451055.1 Methylomirabilales bacterium (SeqCode) | reverse complement strand
GGTTGTACTGGACCGCATCCAATGGGTATCCCTTTGAGTCGAAGGCCTCCGGCTTGACGATCTTGAGTTGTCCCTTCTCGGACGCCGGGCCGTGGACCGAGTGGCAGGTCACGCACGTCACATCGCGCGACTCGTGGGGGCTCCCCCTCCAGAGGATCTGTTTCCCTCTGGCATGGCACTGGAGACAGACCTCATTCTTTTCCGCTGCTTTCAGGGGCGAATTCTTGCCGAAGCGCAGATTGTTGGCCGGGTTCGATTGATCCTCGAGGTGCTTGCTCCCCGGGCCATGGCAGGCCTCGCACCCGCGCTGCTGGAATTCGTTCTTGGAGAGGTTCGTGCCCAGGAGTTTGCCGTGGAGCGTGTGCTCCATCTTCTTGAACTGGTCCTCATGGCACCCCTTGCACGTCTCGCTCCCGATGTAGGTTGCCCCGGGGATGGTCGGCGGCGCGGCCTGGGCTGGTGCTCCCAACAGTAGGGCCACGACCGCCAAGGCAGCGACCACGCCCAGCAATCGCCAGAAGCCCCGTGGGCCCATCCAGCGAGAACCTGCCGACGGCACAATTGCTTTGGATTCCATGTGATCTTCCTCCAGCGTATGGAAAATCCGATTCGGCAACCGGCGTTCTCTCATGTGCCAACCTCATGAGTTCCCACAATCTTCCTTAGGGCCTGCAAAAAGCAACATGGGTGCCAGCTTCAGGGAAGATTCGACGGGAAACGGCGTGGGCTGGAAACGGCTGATTAATGCAGGGGTTATTGGATTCATCGACGAGCATCACTCCCGGAGAGATCAAGGACCGAAGGAAGAAGTGCGAGGTTTCACGCAGGGCGCATCCCTGTTGGCCTGCGTGTTTCTACGCAGGGCCGGCTGACATTGAGAGCCATTGTATCGGCTGTTGGAATGACGAATCGACGGGTGGGGCCGCGAGGAGTTCATTGGCTGATCTGGCCCGGCGGCGTGATGGATTGCAGCGCCTCCGACACCGCAGCCAGCAGCGCGGCAGAATCACACGGCTTTTCGAGATGGCCTCCCGCTCCGAGGCGAAGGGCTTGTCGGACCGTTTCTGGCGTGGAATCCGCGGTCATCGTTAAGACGGGAAGCTCCGGATGGGCGTGGCGGATGACCTCAAGGACGGCCAAACCATCCATATCCGGGAGCATGATATCCAAGAGCACTAGGTCGGGCGTCCCGCTCTCAACCGCGGCCAAACCCTCCTTTCCCGTGGCCGCCTCGCGGATGCGATACCCGGCGCGGCCGAGCATTGTGGAGAGGGACCAGCGGATCAGCTTGTCGTCATCGATGATCAGGATTGTGGGCACAAGCATAGTGTGAGCTCTGTCAAAAGCTCATCTGCAAAGCAATCCAGATGCCACACAACGTGCACGATGAACTATCTCAACGGAAGGTGTAGAAGTAGAAGAAGACTTGCTTTCGGCGAACCGGAATGTCGGGAGAGGACTCGCCGTCTCCGGTCGGTGTGCGTGAAAGCCCCCAGGACATGCGAGGAACTGCGCAGTGGGCAGCGGAGGCGATCGAGAGCGGAGAGCAGTTATGGGGGGGACAGGAACCCGAACTTCTTCATCCGGTTGCGTAGGGCGTCCCGGCTGATTCCGAGCAGGCGCGCCGCCCGGACCTGGTTGCCTTCTGTGGCCTCCAGGGCCTGGCGCACGAGGTCCCGCTCGACCTCCTCCAGGCGCAGGCCGTCCGTAGGGAGCGAAACGGGGGCGGCTTTCGGAGGTGGCAGGGGGCTGGGCGTGATCTCCACCGGCGCGGGTCCGATCTCCGGCAGCAGATGCTCGACGCACAGCGTGTCACCGCCAACCAGGATCATGCCCCGCTCAATAACATTGCGCAGCTCCCGGACGTTGCCCGGCCAGGAGTAGGCCTTGAGGCAGGCCTGTGCGTCGGGATGGAGATCGAGGATCTCGCGCCGCATCTCGCGGTTGAATCGAGCGATGAAGGATGTGGCCAGGGGCAGGATGTCTTCGGGATGCTCCCGCAGCGGAGGGATGTAGATGGGGAACACCTTCAGCCGGAAGTAAAGATCCTTCCGAAACTGCTCCTCCTGCATGGCCTTGGCGAGGTCCCGGTTCGTCGCGGCGATGATCCGGACGTCCACCCGCAGGTCCTTGACCCCGCCGACGCGCCGGAAGGTCTTCTCCTCGATGAGCCGGAGGAGCTTGGCCTGGAGGCCGGGCTTCATGTCCCCGATCTCGTCCAGGTACACGGTGCCGCCGTCGGCCTGCTCGAACAAACCTTTCTTGAGGGCCTTGGCATCGGTGAAGGCTCCCCTCTCATGACCGAAGAGCTCGCTCTCCAGCAGGTGCTCGGGCAGCGCCACGCAATTCACCGCCAGGAAGGGTGCCTGCACCCGAGCGCTCTCGAAGTGGATGGCCCGCGCCACCAGATCCTTGCCGGTCCCGCTCTCGCCTTCCAGGAGGACCGTGGTCGCATCGCTCTCGGCGATCCGCCGGATGAGCGTCTTGAGATCCCGGATGGCCCGACTCACACCCACGATGTCGTCGAGGCGGGAGCCCTCCCGCTGCTCCGCGTGGAAGCGCGCCACCTCGCGCCGGAGGGCCTTCGTGTCCAGCGCCTTCTTGACCGTGAGCTTCAACTCCTCCACGTCGAAGGGCTTGATGACATAGTCGTGCGCGCCGAGCTTCATTGCCCGCACGGCCGAATCGACCCCGCCGTGGGCCGTGATCATGATGACCAGGCTCTCCGGATCGCTCGCCCGCAGGCGCTCCAGGATTTGCAGGCCGTCGGCGTCGGGAAGCCGCATGTCTAGCAGGACCAAGTCGGGAGTCTCTGCCTGGGCCTTCCGGAGGGCCTCGGCCCCGGTCTCTGCCAGCAGGATGCTATACCCCTCCCGCTGGAGTTGCTGTTCCAACGACCAGCGAATCAGATGCTCGTCATCCACCACCAGGATGGTGGCCGGTGCCGGCGTCATGGCAGCCGCTCTCCCGTCTGATGGTTCAATGGTCCAAAGGGCAGGAAGACCCGGAAGGTCGCCCCTTGGCCAGGCGGACTCTCCGCCGTGATCCAGCCCCCGTGGTCCTCCATGATCCGGCGGCTGACCGAGAGGCCGAGACCGGTGCCGCGGCGTTTCGTCGTCACGAACGGCGTGAAGATCTCCTTGAGGACGCTGGACGGGATGCCGGGCCCGGTGTCGGTCACGGCAACCTCGACCATTGGAGCCTGCGCGGTCGGTTCCTCCCCGTCAGCACCGGAGCCATTGCGGACCGCCGTCTGCAAGGTGATCTGGCCGCCCGCGGGCATGGCCTGGACGGCATTGAGAATAAGATTCAGGAAAACCTGCCGCAACTGTTTCCCGTCGGCGTGCAGGGGGGGGATGTCGGGCTGATAGGCGCGCACCACGCGCATCTGCTTCGCCTCGGGATTCTCCGCCAGCAGGATCAGGACACGGTCCAGGACCTGGTGAATGTCGCAGAGCTCGACATCGGGCTTGCCCGGGCGGGCAAACGCCAGCAAATCCTGCGTCGTCCTGTCCAGCCGGTGCACCTGGCTGAGGATCTCGTGCATGATCTCCTTGCGCGGATCGGCCTCTGGCAACTCGTCAGCCATCACCTGCACCGCGCCGGCGATCCCTGCCAGGGGGTTCTTGATCTCGTGGGCCAGCGAAGCGGCCACTTCCCCCAAGGTCGCCAGGCGCTCCGCGCGCGCCAGGCGGTGCTGGTGATACACGTCGATCTCTTCCCGGGCCGCCTTCAGCTTTTCGACCATGGCGTTGAAGCTGTCGGCCAGGCGCCCCAGTTCGTCGTGCGTCCCGAGGCTCGCCCGGGTCTCCAGATCACCGCCTTCCACCTTGGCCATCGCCCGGATGAGACCGGCCACCGGACGCTCCACCAGTCGGATCATCAGGATCGCACCGCCGGTCGCCAGGACCGCCGCGGTGAGGAGCATCATCCAGAGCGCGGAGCTCTCCATCTCGGCAATCTGTTCCTCGGTCTTCCAAAAGGACATGTCCACACGCAGGATCCCGTTGACCGTCGCCCGGCTCCCATGGCACGCGAAGCATTCCGGACGGTTGCGAATCTTCTTCACCACCGATTGGATCAACCGGCCGTCTTCCCGAAGTCCCTCCACCGTAGAATCCGGCTGATCCAGATACCGGGACAGGCGGCGCCGATCAAGGATCCGTCCCACCAACTCCGGCTGTGAGGCGCGCAGAATCCTCCCCTCGGTATCGAAGATGATGATCCGCTCGATGTCCGAATCGCGGCCCATCCCCTCCAAGATGCGCTGTACGTCATGGCTGCGACCCTCCCGCATGGCCACGTAGATCCACTCTTCGAGCGCCTCGGTCATGACCCGGACTTTGTCCTCCGTGGCGCGGAGCATGTGCCCCTTGTGGATACTCAGGTTCCACCAGGTGGACAGTCCGATGACCACGCTGACCAGCAGGACGAGGGCGGCGACAAACTTGACCTTCAGACTATGAAGCATGGGCAGGGACGGCAGCAGCGCCCGGAAACCAGTTGGCTCGTTTCGCATCTTCAGGTTGCCAGATCAGGTACTCGAGCCGAGAGAGGTGTTCGAACCGGCCCACCAAGTGGCGGGCATTCAGCGGCCGAGGGCCGCCTTCGTCTTGGCCAGGCCCGACTCCAGGAGGGTAATGTGCTCGTCCTCCTCGGCGGCGAGCTCCCGGTAGATCTCCCGTTCCAGTCCTTCCTTCAGCGCCTCGACCTGTCGCAGAAAGAAGGCGCGCGCCCGGCGCTCCATCTCGATGGCACGCCCATACAGCGTCACCAGGCGATCTTGGGTTGGGACCTCCTCGATCCCTTCCAGGATGATCTGCCGGATCTTAGGGTGGGATGCCTGCGCGGGGTGCGCCTCGAGGTGCGCGTGGTACTTCTCCGCCAGGTTCTCCAGGTGCCCGCGCTCCATCTCGCTCAGGCTGGCGAACAGCGCCCGCACATCCGGATCGGTCGCCTCGGCCGCCAGCATCGAGTAGAAGGTGAACGCGTTCGTTTCCGCCTGTAGCGCCTGCTGGACGGGCCGGAGGCGGGCCGCATCCCGGTAGGCGGAGTCGTCCACGATCTCCAGGGTGCCTCCACAGGCCTCACATCGCCCGAAGGGGATCACGAAGCCCTTGGACAGCTTTCGGCACTGCGTGCACTTCCAGGTATAGGTCACATCCGCACAGCAGACATAGTCTTCCTCGAGGACCTGATGGCACTTGGGACAGGTGCTTGGCATCTTGACTCCTCCTCAGAAGCGTTCGGCCTTTCGGCAGTACGGGTGTTCGGCAGTTCCCGCCACCCATGAACAACCGAACCGTCGAACGGTCGAACAGCCGAACGTCTTTCTGGTGCACCGTCAGGCCTTGGCTGCCGCGGCCTCGACCGGTGCCTGCGGCGGCAGCAGGCCCATGTACCGGAGCATCCCCTTGGCGGCGCGCCGGCCCGCCCCCAGGGCCAGGATCACCGTGGCCGCTCCGGTCACGATGTCCCCCCCAGCAAAGATCCCGGGGAGTGAACTCATCCCGGTCTGCTCGTCCACCTCGATGTAGCCCCACTGGTTCGTCTTCAGGCCGGGGGTGCTCCTGGCGATAATGGGATTGGCCCGCGTCCCGAGGGCGTAGACGACGGTATCCACGGGGATCACGAAATTGGTCCCAGGCTGCTCCACTGGGCGCGCCGGCCGGAGGCATCCGGCTCGCCCAGGACCATCCGGATGCACTCCATCCCGATCACCCAGGCTTCGGCGTCCCCCAAGATCTTCACCGGGTTGGTGAGCCACTGAAACTCGATCCCCTCCTCCATCGCGTGGTGGAGTTCCTCGGCCCGCGCCGGCGACTCCTTCTGGGTGCGCCGGTACACCAGCGTGACCTTCTCGGCCCCCATCCGCAGGGCGCAGCGGACGCAGTCCATGGCGGTGTTGCCGGCCCCGATCACCGCGACCCGACGGCCCATCCCCACCGGCGTGTCATACTCGGGAAATCGGAAGCCCCGCATGAGATTGACGCGCGTCAGGAACTCGTTGGCCGAGAAGACGCCGTTCAGGTTCTCCCCGGGGATCCCCTGGAACTTGGGGGAGCCGGCCCCGGTCCCGATGAAGACGACATCAAACCCCTTCTCCTGCATGAGCTGGGGGATTGTGAACAGCTTCCCGATGACCGTGTTCAGTTCGATCTTCACCCCCATTTGCTTCAAGAGTTCAATCTCGCGGTCCACGATCACCTTGGGCAGCCGGAACTCCGGGATCCCGTACTTCAATACCCCACCGGCCATGTGCAGCGCCTCGAAGATGATGACGTCCACGCCGGCCCGCGCCAGGTCGGCCGCGCAGGCTACCCCGGCCGGCCCGGAGCCGATGATGGCGGCCTTCTTTCCGGTTGGGGTGATCGCAGGCACTTCGGCCTCGAAGTGTGCCATGGCATAGTCGGCGGCAAACCGCTCCAGGCGGCCGATGCAGACGGGCTCGGCCTTGATCCCCACGATGCAGCGGATCTCGCACTGCGTCTCCTGGGGGCAGACCCGGCCGCACACCGCCGGCAGCGGGTTGTCCTGGCGCAGGATCTCGTAGGCCTTGCGCAGATCCTGCTGCCCGATGGCCCGGATGAAACCCGGGATGTCAATGCCCACGGGACAGCCCGCGATGCACCGGGGCTTCTTGCACTCGAGGCAACGGTCGGCCTCCCGCAAGGCGTCCGGCAGGGTATACCCCAGGGCCACCTCCTCGAAGTTCTTGCCCCGGGCCTGCGGGTCCTGCTCGGCCATCGGGGTCCGGCCCCTCGGGATGGTGTGTATGGTCTTGACGGTCGTCATCGCCGGATCCTTCCCTGGCGCGGGATGCCTGCAGCGGGAATCGTGATGGCCCGCACGTCCCACGTTTCACCCCTCACGTTTCAGCCCTGACGGCCTCTAGGGGGTGCGACCCCTCAACCGGCAGTCCTCGTCGTATCGCTGGAGCGACTCCCGCTCTTCCCGCTGGAAGCGCCGCTGGCGCAGCATGAGCTCTTCGAAATCCACCTGGTGCCCGTCGAAGTCCGGGCCGTCCACGCAGGCGAACCGCAACTTCCCGCCGACGGTCACCCGGCAGCTTCCGCACATGCCGGTGCCGTCCACCATGATGGAGTTCAGGCTGACCATGGTGCGGACCCCGAAGGGACGAGTCACGTCGCAGCAGGCTTTCATCATGGGCAGCGGGCCGATGGCCACGACCTCCTCCGTGTCGCGATGCTCCTCCAGCAGGATCTGGAGGACCTGGCTCACGAAGCCCTTGTGCCCGTAGGACCCATCGTCGGTGGCGATGTGCACTTCGTCGCTGTACGTCCGGAACTTCTCTTCCCAGAAGACCAGGTCCTTGGTCCGGAACCCGATGATGGAGAGCGTGGTGCTGCCGAGGTCCTTGTAGGCCCGCAGTTGCGGGTACACCGGGGCGACCCCGAGTCCACCGCCCACCAGGATGACCTTGGATCGCCTTTGGATGTGGCTGGCCTCGCCGAGTGGGCCGATGAAGTCCAGTATCGAATCCCCCTGGTCCAGTAGCATCATCTCCCGAGTGGATTTTCCCACCGCCTGGATGACCACGGTCACCGTGCCGCGCTGGCGATCGAAATCCGCCACGGTGAGCGGGATGCGCTCGCCCTCCTCGCTCATCCGGACCATCAGGAAGTGGCCGGGCTGCGCCGCCAGCGCCACATCGGGCGCCTCGACCTCCCACATGTACGTGACGGGGGAGTAGACTTCCTTCTTGACGATTCGATAGCCCTTGCTCATCGCAGCTCTCTGCGCCTGGAGCAGCTCGGGTGGCTGCCAACCGCAATGCGCTATGGTTTCCCGACCATCCCGGCGGCGCGCTCGGCCGTCTTCTTGCCTTCCGTCAGGATCGCCTCGGCCAGATCCGGGTTGTGGAGACCGTTGGCCTTGGCGACGAGGTCGAAGTCCTTTCGCGCCCTGGCCAGGAGGTCGCTGGCGGTGGCCACATCCCGCCGGGCCCTCTTGGCCGCCGCCAGGGCGGCCTCGGCTCGCTCCAGTGTCGCCCGGGCCGCCTTCTGCGCGTCGCCGACCTGTCCCCGCCACATGGCCACCATGTCCTTGTAGCTCGTGTCGTGGCACTCGGTGCATTTCTCCGCCTGACCCGCGAGGGAAAGCTTCTTGCTGAGGTCGTGGCACCCGACGCAGTCGACCTTGCCGGCCATGAGGTTGGGCTCTTTCTTCACCGGCAGGGCCGTTTCCAGCGTGCCGGCGAAAAGGTTCGCCTGGGCCGCATGGCAGCTGGTACACTTGGCGTTGGCCACCCCGTGATGGCAGGCCTGGCACCCCTGGGCCGTGATGGTCACGGCCTTGTGCTTGTCCTGGGAATGGCAGTCGGTACACACGGCGCCATACTCGTTGAAGTGCTTCTGATGGGGGACACGGGTCCGCCTTTCGAATTGCACTTCCGGCTTGAAGACGACGCCCGCCTGGCTGTGGCACAGGGTGGCGCAGTAGCCGCCACGGACGAGATTCTCCCGGGGAAGCGTGACCGGGCTCTTGGCGAGCAGCGTCATGACCTGATTGGCTGCGCCGTTCACCCGCTGGAGGAGGTCCGCAGCGTAGAAGACGTTGTGGACCCCCTTCCCATGCTCCACGAACGCGTAGTTGTACTCCGCATCGGCCAGAAGCCGCTTCGCCTCCGCCTGGGCCTTGGCATCCTTTGCCGACTCCTCCACGGCTTTGCGCGCCGCATCGAGCTTCGGCTTCAGCTCGCCCAGCATGGTTTCCAGGGTCCGCTTCCAGGAATCCAGCATACCATCATACACCTGCCCATGGCAGGACACGCACGCCGCCTTGGATGCTTCAAAGGTCCGGCCGGTGAACTGGGTGCGGTGGGCGTCCTCGGCCTTGGGCGTGATGTGGCAGGCCACGCAGTCCACCCGCGCCGTGTACATGTGGCTGGGGATGATGGGCGCCCCGTTGCCCCCCACCCCCAGGAACAAGGAGCGCAGGCCGCGATGCTTGGGCTCGTGGCACGCGTCGCACCCGACCGCCAGCGGTTCCTTCTTCGTCTGGATCTGGTGCTTGATCTCGGTGTGGCAGCGCGTGCACTCGATGTTGTGCTGGGCCACGTGGAACTGGTGCAAGAACTCGTGATCGTCGTACCTGGTCAGCTTCTCCGGCTGGTTATGGCAGGTGAAACACCGCTCGCGCGGCGCCACGCCGTCCCCCTGAACAGCATCCAGGTGGCATTTCTGGCACGGGACCCCCCTGGCATCCACGAAGTCTTTGTGGTTGAAGCGCGTGCCGCCCGCCAGCTGGATGTCTCCCTTGGGCGGCTGGTGGCATACGGGGCAGCCGCCGATGGGGTTGAGCTCGCGGGCCGTCTTCTGGCCTTTGAAGTGACAGAGGAAGCACGTGACCTCCGTCACCTCGATGTGAGTCCCGACCACGATCTGGGAGTGACAGCTCGTGCAGCGAAGCTGCCGGCCGCGCCTCGGCTGCTCCAGGTGGGGCCGATGGTCGAAGATGATCCCGCGCTTGAACGCGACCTTGCCCTGCAGGAGCCGGGTCGCATGGCACTGGGAGCGCAGGCAGCTGGCGTCCTCGATCTCGGCGAACGGCTTGCTGCTGTAGGTCTGCGTGGCCCACTTCGCCACCTGGGAGAGCGCCTGGTACTTCACCCACATGGTGTCGCGGAACCCCGGCGGGTAATGGCAGTCGACGCAGGGAACGAAGTTGTGCTTGGAGGTCTTCCAGGCCTGATAGTACGGCTTCATGATGTGGCACTGATTGCACAGAAGTGGCGAGGTGCTGATCTCGAACGCGGCGCCGACGAGGAAGAGCGGGATGGCGACGGCGAAGAGGCCGATGACCTTGAAGAAGCGCGGGCGGATATGGAGACGGTCCTGCCGGCCGGGCGGGGGCACGTGCAGCCCCCAGAAGGCCATGAATTTCTGCCAGCGAGTCTGGAGGCGAAGGTCCGGATCCTGGCCCCACAGGTTCTGCCAGAAACGTCGAAGCCTACCAGGCCCACCCGGCCGGTCTGTCCCAGGCATTCCTCTCCCCCTCCGGCGCCTGTATCAGTCGTTCCCAGAAGCCAACTTACTATGTCCAGCCAGTGGCCACAAGCGCCGTCCAGACTCCAGAGCGGGATGGTCCGGAAGACCGCACGTTGCGTTCAGGCCTGGCACGAGTTCAAGAGGCGGGCGGATGGCAGGCCTGACAGGCACGGCGGTCCACGGCCAACGCCTTGTGCTTGCTGACGGAGTGGCACGTGCCACACCCGACGCCGGAATCGGCATGCAACTGATGCGGCAGCTTCTTCCCCTCCAGCGTCACCTCCGCCTTGAACGGCAATCGCTGGTGGCACAGGGGGAAGCAGTACCCGTCTTTCTGCCCGAGCAAATCGTCGCGGGGAATCGCCTTGGCCTTGGGGTCAAGGGCCTGAAGCAAACTGTCCACCCGGGCCACGCCCGCCTGGGCGAGCTTCACCGCATACTCCACGTTGTGCTCCCCGCGGCCCTCCTTCACGAACAGATAGGCCTCCCGGGCCTCCTTCAAGGCACCGGCATGTTTCTTCGGCACGGGCTTCCCTGCGACCTGCTTCTCCGCCTCGGACAGGAAGGTGCCGTAGGTCTGCACCAGCCTGGCCATGACGGCCTTCCAGTCGTCGTACAGCTTGTCGTAGCCCGGCTCGTGGCACGTGACGCAAGCCTCCCGCTGCGCCGTGACCCGCGCCTCGTGGGACAGGACGGCCCCCTTCTCCGTGACGTGGATGTGACAGCCGGTGCAGCTGACCTGCGCCGCGAACATCCGGCTCGGCAGATCTGGGATGAGCTTCCCGCCGGTCCCGATGTACATCAGCTTTCGCAGGCTGTGCTGACGGATGTGACAGCTCTCGCAGCCCACTTCCAGGGGTTCCACCAGCTTGATCTTGCCGTGGCGGATGGTCGAATGGCACTCCTGACAGTCGACCTTGTGCTTCACGATGTGATTGTCGTGGATGAATTGGACGTCTTGGATGCGGTCCTCGCGGCCGACGTGGCAGGCGGCACAGCGCTCCTTGGTGACTCCCGCGTCGCCCGTGACCACCTGAACGTGGCACTGGCTGCAGGCGACCCCGATCTTCAGGTAGGATTGGTGGCTGAAAGAAAAACCGGCGTGCTCGACGACCTGCTTCGGGCTGCCATGGCAGGTCTCGCACCCGGTAACCGCCTCGCCTGGACCCGCGCCCTTGAAGTGGCAGGTGTAGCACACCTGTTCGGTCACCGTCACGTGCCCCTTCTGAACGATCTGGTTGTGACAGCTCGTGCAGCGGAGCTGGATGCCCCTCGGTTTCGTCGTGAGGTGCACCTGGTGATCGAAGCGGATGTTGCCCCGGAATGTTTCCTGGGACTTGAGGAGACGTTGCTCGTGGCAGCCGCCGGCCAGACAGCTGCGATCGTCCACCTCCGCCCGAGGCCGGGGATTATAGGCCCCGCTCAGGTAGCGGACCGTCGAGGCGGCCACGGCCTTGGAACCGTACGGGTGGCAGCGGACGCAATCTACGGCGGCGTGCTTGGAGGTCTTCCACCCTTCCACGTAAGGGGCCATGTAGTGGCAGGTGGCGCAGAAGGCGGAGCGTTGTGCCACCCGGGAGACGGCGAAATTCAGCAGGAGCACCAGAACCACTAGCGCCGCAGCCAGGGTGGCCAGGACCCGCACGTGCTTTCGCAGGAGTTCCCACAGATCGCGAAGGAAAAGGCCCATGCGCTCCTCTGATGATCAGTCCCGCGGCCGGGGCTCAGGATGCGTGCTTCCCTGGTGACCGCAAGGGCGGGTCCGCCGCCATCTGCTCGGCCGCCGGCAGTCCCGCTGTGGCGGGGGGGCGAACCGCCCGGGCGGCCATGAGCTCCTCGTACTCCAGCGGGTGGTGCCTGCGCATCTCGTCCTCGCTGATCTTCCCCGTCAGGAAGGTGCGATTCATGGGGAAGTGCTCGGGATTCAGGTGGACGTTGTAGAAGTGCCAGATGATGATGGCCAGCGTGGCCAGCAAGCCCTCGTCGCTGTGGGCTTCCCGGGCGATATCGGCGGCGAACTTGGGCAGGAACTGGAGGGAGGTCTCCAGGAACCACAGGATCAGTCCGGACCCGATCATGATGACCATGCCCCAGTACACCGCCCAGTAGTCGAACTTCTCCACGTAGCTGAAGCGACCGAAGCGCGGCTTCTCCTCGGTCCAGCCCAGGAAGTAGCGGACCATCGCGAAGAAGTCGCGGATGTCCTGAGGGACCGGCAGCAGTTTCAGGAGGTTCCTCCGCCCCTCCCGGAAAGCCACGAGGTAGAAGAGGTGATAGGCGCCCACGGCCATCAGGCCCACGGCCCCGATCCGGTGGAGCAGCGTGCTCGTCCCCACGCCGCCGACCACGTCGAAGAAGAGCTGGGAGATCCGCGCTTCGTGGAATTTCAGGGGGAGGCCGGTGATGATGAGGGTGAGGCAGCTCAGCAGGAGCACCCAGTGCTGGGCTCGGAAGTTCCAGCTGAACCGTTCGAACTCGCGCGCCAGCGGCACCGGCGGGGCGGGCTCCGCCCGGGCCAGGATCTCCGCCTCGAGTTCCGACTTGACCCGGGCAATGCGGGCCTGGATTTCCTCGGCCAACTCGGCCTTCAGGCGGGCGACCACTCGCTCCCGCCGGTCCTGGTCGAGCACCTCGCGCAGCTCCGCCTCGATCGCCTGACGGATCTCGCCCTCCAGGTCGTGTCGCAGTGAGTCGCGGAGCCGGAGGTCTCCCGGCCCCTCACCCTGTCCGTCCTTCCGCTCTGGGTCCATGGCTACGCTGCCGACCCGCGTCGCCGGAGGCGACGAAAGAGATCCATGCCGATGTGGGCGGTGAGCCCCACCATCACCGAGACCGTCAGCCACTTGAAGAACAGGCTGACCCAGTAGACCAGGCCCGCCTCTCTCTTCGTGGGATCGACGTGGATCTTGCCCTTGGCGTAATTCGCGTTGGCCCCCGTGTGGCACTTCCCGCACGTCTTGGGGATGTTGTCGACGTAGACCGCCGACTTGGGATCGTTCGAGGGCCGGATGTCGTGCACCCCGTGACAGCTGGCGCAGTTGGCCACCGTCTTGCCGCCATACTTGATGGCGATGCCGTGAAAGCTCCGTCCGTAGGTGGCCACCTGCTCCGTCTTGATCCCGTACTTGCCCACCACGGCCACGGAGGCATGGCAACGCGAGCACGTCCCGGGCACCCGGGAGACGTAGGTGGACGACTCCGGGCTGTCATGGGATCGGATGGTGTGCTCGCCGTGACAGTCGGTGCAGACGGCCGAGTCCTTCTTGCCGCTCGCGAAGGCCTGCCAGTGCACGCTCTCCCGGTAGTCGCTGAAGACCGCCAGATGGCACCGCCCGCAGGTCTCGGGGATGTGCGCCTTGTTCATCTGGGATCCGGCGTCCTTGGGAGAGCGGATGTTGTGGGTGCCGTGGCAGTCCTGACACACCGGCGCCTTGGTATCGCCCGACGCCGCGGCGACGCCATGGACGCTCTTGGCGTACTCGACGTAGATGTCCGTCTGCGGCGCGCCCACGGGGTTGCCCTTGAAGTGGCAGCGCACGCAGCTGACCCGCTTGATCTCGCCCTTGTGGGGGATGGCCGCGATGTCGCTGTGACAGTCGGTGCAGGCCCGTGCCGCGTGCACCGACTCCTTGAGCTGTTTCTCATCCACGAACAGGGACATGACCCGGCCGCTGGGCAGCGTCCTCACGAGCGTGCTCTTCCCGTGGCAGATCAGGCACTTCGCCAGGGCCTCGGCCCCACCCGCGGAGAGGAGGACCAGGGCCAGCCCGATCAGTCCGGCGCCGAGCACCGCGATCAGCGGCGACGCCGTGCGGCTGGCGCGCCGGAGTCCGGACCGGTCGCGCGCCGCTGCGCTTTCCCATCGCACGATCCAACAGATGATGCTATTCCGCCGCATCGGTGCTCCCCGCACGGCGGAGCCGCTCGTATTCCGCCCGGTGCCGCGCCTTGAGGTCCGATGGGCTGATCCGCCCCGTGATCCAGGACCAGTCCATGGGAAAGACCTCGGGCCGCAGATGCACATCATACAGGTGCCAGACGAACAGCAGCAGGAAGATGACGATGCTTTCGCGGCCGTGGAGGATCGCCAGCAGATCGAACATCCACTTGGGCATGACGGCCATGGCCTCGGTGGCGAACCAGAGGGCCAGCCCGCTCAGCATCATGGTGGCACCGGCGATCGCGAAGGTCCAGTACTGGAACTTCTGCCGGTAGTCGAACCGGTCGAAGGCGGGCCGTTCCACGGATTGCCCCAGATTCATCCGCACCACCTGGAGAAAATCGCGCACGTCCTGGACGCAAGGACGCATCTGCATGAACTGGCCATGCCCCCGCTCCGTGAACAGGATGTAGGCGACATGGTAGACGGAGACGGCCATCAGTACCACGGCCGCCCATCGATGGATCAGCCCACGCCCCTCGACGCCCCCCTCCAGCCAGAGGAGCCACCGCCCGATCGGCAGGTCGTGGAAGAGCAGGCTGAATCCCGTGATCAACAGGATCAGGGTGCTGGCCATCAGGAGGGCATGCTGCACCCGTTCGTTCAGCGTGAACCGCTGGATCGATGCCCCTGCGGAGCGGCTGGACGTCATCACCCCCGGCCCCCCCTGTCCGGCCCCGCCTGCCGGCGGCGCCGCCGGTATCCATAGACCTCGATGGCCATGTAGCCGAGGAAACAGACCATGAGCGTGCCGATGAACCACGTGTAGAACGTGCGGACGTAGAACACGCCGGGCGCGCTCTCCCTGGTCTTCTCGATGTGCACCCGCCCCTCGGCGAACCTGACACCCGCCCCCGGATGGCACCGGCCGCAGGTGGCGGGAAGGTTCGCCTTGGCGACGCGGGAGCGGGAGTCGCTCGACGGCCGGACGTCATGGAAGCCGTGGCAGCTGGCGCAGTTGGCCGCTTCGGGGTTCCCGAATTTGCTGGCGATCCCGTGGAAGCTATCCGCGTAGGTTTCCCCTCGCTTGGTCGCCAGCCCGTACGCCCGGACGATCCGCTCGGCGGCATGGCACGAGCCGCAGGTCTTCGGGATGTTCCGCGGCGCCACCTTGGACGCAGGATCCGACGGGGCCGCGATGGTGTGCTCGCCGTGGCAGCCGGTGCAGGTGGGCGCCTCCTTGACGCCCTTGGCGAGGGCCCCTGCGTGGATGCTCTCCCGGTACTCGGCCAGGATTCCCGGGTGGCAGCGGCCGCAGGTCTCCGCCACGTTCGCACGATACACGGGGGACCCTGGATCGTCGGCCGGCTTGAGGTCGTGCGTCCCGTGACAGCCCGTACAGGTGGGGGCCACGGATAGCCCCTTCTTGGTCATCGCCTGCCCGTGCACGCTGTCGCCATAGGCGCGGATGACCAGGACGCTGGGCATCTCCGGGTGTCTCGCGGTGATCCGGCTGTCCGCATGACACTCCATGCAGATCTTCGCCTGATGAAGCGGTTGCACGCGCGAGGCTTCATCTTTCACCGCCGCGATGTCGTGGCTCCCGTGGCAGCGCTGGCAGGTCGGCACGTCGGCATCCTTCTTCGCCAGCCCCCGCCCGTGGATGCTGTCCGCGTACGCCTTCGCCTCTCGCCGGTGGCAAGCGACGCACGTGGCCCGGCCCAGCTTGGCCTCGTGGGGCAACTTGACGATCCCCGTGTGGCAGCCGGTGCAGACCACCTTCGCGTGGCGTGAACGCGTGAGAATGGCCCGGTCCACGTACATCGTCCGTGCTCGCTCACCTGGCTGGGCCCGGGTCAGGGCCGGATCCCCGTGGCACCGCAGACACTCGCGATCGGCGAGTCGAATCGATGGCTCTCCTGTCACTGCACTGGCTGCACATGCCCAGAGGGCGAAGACCATGAGGCATCCGAACCAGGATGCCACGCGGGTGGCGAGGGAATGTCGGCCTCCGACCCATGTCAGAACGCGGCCACCGTTTGCCATCTGCCATGTGCGATGCACCATCGATCCCATCGCGCCTGCTGCCTCACCTCTCACGCGTCACGCCTCGCACAGGCTCCTCAGAGTTCGCCCTGCTCGTGCAGCCGTTCGTACTCGCGGGGATGTTCGTGCCGGAGCATCTCCTCGGACACTTTCCCCGTCAGCCAGGTCCAGTTCATGGGGTACACGTCCGGATTGAAGATCACGTAGTAGAAGTGCCAGACCAGGATGGCTGACGCGGCCAGCCAGGCCTCGTAGTAATGGACCAGCGTGGCCAGATCGAGGACCCACTTGGCCAGGAACTTGAGCGTCCAGTTCTCGAACCAGAGCATGAAACCGGTCCCCGCCATGACCACGGAGCCCCAGATCAATGCCCAGTATTCCGCCTTCTCGATGTAGCTGAAGCGATCGAAGCCCGGCGGCTCGGCCCGCAGGCCGAGCAGGTACGCGAGGTTCAGGACAGCCTCCTCGACGTCCTGGTAGCGCGGCAGCATTGCCCAGAGGTGCGCGCGTCCCCGCCTGGTCGGCAAGTAGGCGAGGTGCCAGAGGCAGGCCAGAACCATGACGAGCGCCGCGCCTCGATGGATCCAGCTTCGCCAGGCGTACCCGTGCTCCAGCACCACCAGCCAGGTGAAGAGCCAGGTGTCGGGAAATTTGAGGGCGAAGCCGGTGTAGACCAGCACGAGAAAAGAGGAGGCCATCAGGGCGTGCTGCCACCGCTCCGTGACCGTCATGCGCTCAACCCAGCCCTGCGGACCGCGCACCTGGCCGTTGTACTCTCCGGCGCGGATCGTGGCAGATCCTCCCCCGCGCCGGCGGTATTCCCGAGGGTGCTTGCGGAGGAAGTCGAGACCGTTGTGCAGGCCCATCCCGGAGATCGTAGCCGC
>JBIOJT010000061.1:0-16906 GCA_044451055.1 Methylomirabilales bacterium (SeqCode) | reverse complement strand
CTCTACGAGACCGCGGTCCTCCGCTGGTGCGAGACCAAGCAGATTGCCTACGCCATCAGCGCCGACCTCTCGGAGCAGCTCAAGGCCGAGATCCAGCGCCTGCCGGAGACGGCCTGGCGGGTCGAGCGGGAGGAGCCAGACGCGATCCGGGCCTGGGCCGAGGTCCCGTACGTCCCCGACGACGGGGATCACCGGAAGGACCGCCCGTGCGTCCGCCGGTACCTCGGGGTCCGGATCCAGAAGCGCCAGGGCAGCCTCTTCGCCGATGGGAGCGCCGTGCACTACTTCGCGGTGGTCACGAACCGGGCGGGGGACGGGTTGGCCCTCCTCCAGTGGCATCGGCAGAAGGCGGGGACCGTCGAGCATACCCATCACGTCCTCAAGACCGAGTTGGCGGCGGCCGCGCTCCCGAGCGGGAAGTTCGGGGCGAACGCCGCCTGGTTCCGGCTCAACACGCTCACGTACAACCTGCTCACGGCCCTCAAGCGGTTGACCTTACCCGGAGATCTCGCGACCGCCCGGCCGAAACGGCTCCGGTTCCTGCTGTTCAACACGGTCGGGAAGGTCATCTCGCATGCGCGGCGGACCGTCTTGCGGCTGACCGGGGTCCTCCAACACGCGCTCTTGGTCCGGGTGCGGACCCATATCGGGGCGCTCGCGCCAGCTTAGCCGGAGATTAGGGGGCCTCTCTTGCACGGAGTGGAGATGGTCGGTGATGCGGGTGCTCTGCTGCCCCTCGCGGTCCTCTTGCAGGGCCTCCAGGGCGTTCCCGGGGTGAGTCCCGGACCGCTCCACCATTGCGTCACGCGAGGGTCCCCCGGCCTCATCCTCACGCCGCTCGGCGGGCCTTGATCCCCTTGGCGTCTTCCGGTCGCAGGTTCTGCCGGGCCATCGTGCGGTCGTAGTGGGCCTGGAGATTCATCCCGGACTCCGGGCTGTTCCCGAAGAAGAGGCCGAGGCGGAGCGTCGTGTCCGCCGTAATCCGGCGCCGATTGTTCACGATCTCGGCAATCCGATTCGGGGAGATTCCGATGGCCTTGGCAAGCTGGTTCTGCGACAGACCATATTCGACCGGGAACTCCTCCCTCAGCATCTCGCCGGGGGTGACCGGGGCGAATTTCGCGCGTGCCATACTCAACTCCTCAAGGGTAGTCTCCTCTGGAGACAGCGTACCCGTTGTTGTCAGCCCCCCTAGAGACAATCCGCCCCTGGTCATTGATGCGGAGCGAGTGGAATCCGTGTAAGTCGCCCCGCAGCTTCTCCAGCCGAGTCGAGGGCGGGACCCGGAGATCCTCCAGGCGCGCCGCTGCGTGGAGCGCCTCCAGCCTCCGGTTCGCCCGACGTGCGATGCCCTGAAACTCCCGACCGCTGGCGTCGTGGAAAAGCCGCTCCGTACGCTGAGTCCGGAGACGACACACACCGGCTAGATCCAAAAAGCAACAGCCTCCTGGGGGAACAGGAGGCTGTTTTGTCTCGATGGTTGCGGGGGCTGGATTTGAACCAGCGACCTTTGGGTTATGAGCCCAACGAGCTACCGGACTGCTCCACCCCGCGGATGCATAATACGAGAGCGTCGCGCGGAGTGTCAAGGAGTTTCTCGGGGAACCGAATAGCGAGATCCGATACCGGCAGCGAAAGATGCGAAGGCAAGGAACCTCTCCCCTGTCGCTGTCGCTATCCCTGTCGTCCCCGGTCTTTCTCCCCGCGCAGCATCCCGCACGCGGCCGAGATGTCCCAGCCGCGGCTCTCCCGGATGGTGGCCGTGAGGCCCGCGTCGTGAAGGATGCGCTGGAACGCCTCTACCCGCTCCCGCGGCGAGGCGCGATCCGGCAGGTCGGGAGCGGTGTTGAACGGGATGAGGTTGATCTTGCACCGGATCCCGCGCAGGAGACCCACCAGGCGCTTCGCGTCCTCGCGAGAATCGTTCACGCCATCCAGCATGACGTACTCGAACGTCAGCCGCCGGCGGTTCGGCAGGGGGTAGGCCCGGCACGCCTTGAGCAGTTCCGCGATCGGCCAGCGCCGGTTGATGGGCATGATTTGGTCGCGCACCTCGTCCGCCGTGGCGCTGAGGGAGACCGCCAGGTTCACGCCCAGATCTGACGCCGCCAGCTTCTGGATGCCCGGCACGTGCCCGGCCGTGGACAGCGTGATCCGGCGCGGCGAGACATTCGCGCCGTACTCGTCGGAGAGGATCCGGAGGGCTCGTTCCACCTGTGGGAAATTGAGGAGCGGCTCCCCCATTCCCATCAGGACGATGTTGGAGATCCGCTCGCCCTCGTCCATTCGATCCTGCAAGGCCAGGATCTGCCCCACGATCTCGCCTGCGACCAGGTTCCGCCGAAGGCCCATGAAGCCCGTCAGGCAGAACCGGCAGGCCAAGGGACAGCCCACCTGCGTCGAGATGCAGGCGGTTAGGCGGCCGTCGTCGGGGATGAGCACGCTCTCGATCTCTTCTCCGTCGGCCAGCCGGAAGAGATATTTCCGCGTCCCGTCGAGCGAGCGCTGGACGCGCACAGCCTCCGGACGATCGATTCGCACGCGGCTCGCCAGGAGTTCCCGGAGGGCCCGCGGCAGGCTGGTCATGGCCTCCGTGTCCAGGGCGCGGCGAGCCTGGACCCACTGGAACAATTGCCGCCCCCGGTAGGGCCGCTCGCCCATCTCGCCCATCAACGCCTCCACCTCTTCCCGGAGGAGGCCCACCAACTCCACGCGGTCCTCGGTCATCGTTTCGTCCCGACAAGCGCGCGGATCGCGCCCAACTCATCCACCGCAGCGTCCGGAATCTTCAAGCCCAGGATGCCATCCCGCAAGACATTCCCTTCGTCGAGGAACGGCACGCCCCAGAGCATCGCCTCTCCGATGGCGCAGCTCAACTCCATGCCGGTCACGTCCATCCGCCGATCAATGATGGTCAAGATGTGCGGCTCCACGTACGCCTTGGCGTCCTCCAGGCTGCGGCTGCACCCAATCACCGAGGCGGGAGGTCCGGCCTCCAGGTGCACCCGTCTCTCGGTGAAGATCTGGCCGGGATCCCCGAAGTAGGAGGCATTGTGCAGCTCGAACGCGGTGACGTACACCCACTCGACCGCCGGGACCTGCCGGGCCAGCGCCTCTCGCTCCGCATCCTCCCACGACGTGGCGTATTGGACGTGGAAGGCCCACAGGGGAAGATACAGAGGGCGCGAGGGGAGCGCGGCCCGCGCGATGGAACCCCGCCGCTCGACAAACTCCTCCCCCACCACTTCGTGCGGCACCTGGCAGGCGCTGCACCAGAAAATTACATCCTGTTGCAGGCCCCGGAGCGCGCCGCCGCACCGTGGACACCGGAGGGCCAGGACAGTGGGGGCAGCCATCTCATCCTATCCCCAAACCATCAACCGCCAAGACGTTGAGGATTTTTTCAGTTATTGAGTCCGTTGAGTCTGTCGAGTCAATGAGTCCCATCCGATCCTTATGAACCGCCAAGGACGCCCAGCGCCCGAGCTGAGTGATCATGGGGGTTCAACGGTTTCCTGAATCAGGGCTCACTCGCGTCCACGAGGCTTTGAGCCAGGGCCGAGCAACCACCCGGCCAGCCTGGCGCTCATCTCGCCGAGCGGGCCGGATCCCCGGCCACCCTCCATGATAGGCTGGGAAGCCTCTTCGTCAAGGAGGACCTCGGCCCCCTGGCGGAACGTCTCCCATCCCACCCTTGCGAGGAAGAGCGCCACCGCTCCACCCAGCCCCAGGGCGAGGAACGTTCCGAGCGCGCCGATGACCCAGCCGCGCCCGTCGCCCGTGGCGAGGCCATGCCAGATGAGCTGCCGTGCCGGACGGCCAAAGCAGAACGCCGCCAGGGCCAGCGCCCCCATGGCGATCATCGCTGCTTGCCGGATTTCCAGCGGAGCCTTGGCGCGGAGGACTTTCCCCGTCACGCCATCCACGGCGATCTCGTACGGCCGCCCCGCATCCCGATAGCGCGCCTGCCACACGGGGTAGTACAGAATCTTGAGCCGCTGCTCTACGACACCTGTACGATCGCCCCGGACCTTGATGCGTCGCTGGGAATCATCGGCGAACCGAGTCGGCGGTTTCGTTGGGGCGAAAACCGCTGCGCGGCTTTGCAGCGCCACGAGGTTGTAGGGCTCGAGGGCCACAGGCGAGGCGCCGTGCCGCATGCTCTCTAGCTGGATCCGGTCCACGCCAAGCTCCGGCAGGTCGCATCCCGGCCCGATGCGGAGATACTCCTGCTGAATGACCCGCGTGTCCTCTTTTTCGGTGCGGGGCGTGAGCAACCAGCGCTGGACGTCCTGGCCCTGCTCTCCGTCTTCCGTCGGCGGCGGCCCCTTCACCTCCTCCTTGAGGAGGAAGGTCCCGAGGCGCGTGCCGGTGAACTCGTAGAACGGAACGTAGCAGAGCGAGACCTCCTGGATGCGAGCGTGAAGGGTCCGTGACAGCGTGGGTCGGAGCAGGAATTGCTGTGCCGCGGCGAGCGCCGCCTCCCGGCTGATGCCAAGAGCGACCACGTAGCGGGGCACGGTGTCCGGGATCAGCGCCAGGCTCTCCCCGCCACAATAGCGGCAGGTCACCACCCGCTGCCCCTCGGCAAGTGAAAGCGTCCCTCCACACGACGGACAGCCCAGATGCGTTAAACCCATCGTGCCCCTCAAGATGGATTCGAGGGTTCGGGTGTTCGGTGGTTCGAGTGTTCTCTCGTGACCGACCGAACTCCCGAACGCCCGAACAGCCGAACGCTCTTGAAGCCCGCTTCACCCGGAACTGGTTCGCACGTTCCCGAGAACTGTCCAGTACAGCGCCACGGCCGTCAGGCCCACCGCGCCCGCGGCCAGCCACGGCGAGAGGATGAGCATCGCCTCCAGAAACATGAGACCGAAACCCACGACCGCGGTTGTGACGGCACTCGCCTGGCGCGCGGACGATGCCTTGGTACCCGCGGGCATCCGATCCGGGTAGACGCGACCCGAGCACGCCTCCACGCTGACTGCAAGCCGCCCGCCGCTGATCGTCGCCTGGACCTCGTAGAACGGGACATGGGCCAGGTCTCCCGCGGCCGCCGATGCGGCGCTTGCGCCAAACGCGCGATTGCGCGCCGCGGCCTCCGCCACGGTCGGCTCCACCACCTGGGCATTGCCGACGATCGACGGATCGTAGATGACTTGTTCGCCTTCCGGGACCGGGACGTCGGCCCAGCGGGCCTCGAGTGTCGGCCAGGCCGGGACGAGCCGCGGCCGTCCCTGAGACGTGAAGCGCCAGAACGGCTGGTACACCAGGTGGGCTGTGGAGACGCCGAACGGGGCGGCCAGGCCCTGGGCGTCGCACCAGCGGCGCAGCAGGGGCAGGACCTCGGTCGGTTCGTGACGGGGGCGGTAGAGCACGTGCGGGCGGACGCCCGTGAGATCCATCACCAGGCTCGTGCCGCAGAAGGGACAGCGGGCGACTCCGGTCGCCTCCTGGAGCTGGACCTCACCGCCGCACTGGGGGCACGGGATCTTCACGATGCAGGCGGAGCGATGGTTTCACCGCAGTTCGGGCAGAATTTCGTCCCCGGCGGCACCGGGGTGTTACAATGCGTGCAGGTGATCGCGGCCGCGAGGTTCGCGCCGCACGCGGGGCAGAACTTGGCCAGCGCGGTCACGTTCTCGCCGCAGCGCGGGCACTTGTTGGCCACGACCATCTGGTGACCGCAGGCGGGACAGAAGCGCGCCGTGGGCGGCACCTCTCCGTGGCAGCCGGGGCAGTTGACCGTGCCCCGTTCCTGGATGCGCTGCGGATCCGCATCCTCGGGCCGAAGCGTGCGGTAGATCATTCCCGGCAGCATGAAGCCGAGCCCGGCGCCCAGGCCGACGCCCAGGCCGCCTGATGCGGCCTGGCCCCCCGCCGCGCCCACCCCGGCCGCCGCGTCTCCCAGCGCCTTGGCGGCCTTGAACTTCATGAAGTCGTCCAGGTTGCCTACGGCGGCCATCCCCGATCGCTCGTCGATCATCTTCTGGACATCGGGCGGCGGCGTGATGGCGTTGATGAAGAAGTCATTCAGCTCCAAACCGTAGCGCCGGAAATCGTCCTGCAGGCGGGTCTTCACCGCCACGCCGATCTCGTCGTACTGCTCGGGAAGCTGGAAGATGGTCTCCACGTGCTCCCCGAGGAAGTCGTTCAGCCGGGAGACGATCACCTCGCGCAGGTAGGCGTCCACCTGGTCCGAGGTGTAGGCGCTCTGGGTGCCCACCAGGGTGTTGATGAACAGGAGCGGCTGCGTGACGTGCGCGGTGAAGATGCCGAAGGCACGCAGGCGGACCAGCCCCAGCTCCTTGTCCTTGAAAGCCACCGGCTCCTGCGTCCCCCACTTGAGGTCGGTGAAGACCTTGAGGTTGACGAAGTACACCTCCGCGCGGAAGGGGCTGGTGAATCCAAAGGGGAGGCTCAAGGCCCGCGTCAGGATGGGCAGGTTCAGAGTGGACAGGGTGTGTCGCCCGGCCCCGAACACGTCCAGACCCTTGCCGTCGCGGAAGAAGACGGCCGCCTGGCTCTCCCGGACGATGAGCTGGGCGCCCATCTTGATGTCGGCCGAGCCCTCCTCCGGGATCCGATGCACGAACTGCCGGCCATCCGGATCGAACCACTCGATGACTTCCAAGAAAATTGCCATGCCGCCTCCTTCCTAGAGGCCGCGCGCCACCCGGTCCCGTTCCGCCATGGTGCGCTCAAACTCTTGGAGGCCCGCCTCCACCGCCTGGAGCGCCTGGGGGAAGGCTGTGTCGTCAGTTGTCTTGTCAGCCAGGGCTTGGACGGGAGCGCGCAGGCGGGAGATCGTCCCCACCAAGCCCACGTCGAATCGTTGCATTGCCGCCAATTCCCGCTCCCGGATTTTGTGGAGATCGAAGACGCCCGCAAAACCATAGCTGGCCAACCGGATCCGATCCGCCAGGGTATTCAGCAGGCGCGCCACACGGTCCAGAGCAGGCAGGCGATCCGGAACGTTTGCGTCCGCGAGGCGGCGCTCTGCCCCCTCCACCGTCCGGCTGAGGTCTGCCAGCAGGTCCGCCAGATGCACCCGGACCAGCTTGTCCGTTTCCCTCAGGCCTTCGCGATCCTGGTAGCGCCCGATGCCAGGGATCAGTCGGGCCAGCCGCTCCAGCCCCTCCGCCCAGCCGGACGCATCGCACGGAGGTGGTGTGGCCATGGCATGCTCTTTCACGGGTTCGCCCGTGAAGTCTCCAGGGGGGAAATTAATTCAACTGTCGCAGATACTGGCGGGCCTGCTCAGCCTCGGGGCCCAGCGGATTGAGATCCAGGGCGCGTCGGAAGCTCTGGCGCGCGGCATCACGCTGGCCCGATCGCAGGAGCGCGACTCCCAGTTCGAGGTGGTAGATCGGAACGCCTGCCTCCAGCTTGATCGCTTGCCCGAGCTGCTCTCGCGCCTCAGCGAGCTTGTTCTGAGCCAAGAGGGTGCGGCCCAGGAAGAAATGGCCATCGGCCGATTGAGGGAACAGGTCCAATAATTTGCTGAACTCTTCGGCCGCACGGTCGTGCTGTCCCCGGACATAGTAGATAATTCCCAGGTTCAGGTACGCCCGCTCGGGATTCGCGTACTGGGGGTTGGCCAGCGCTTTTCGGAAGGCATCGATGGCGAGGTCCCACTGCTGCTTCTGGACGTAGGCTGCGCCGAGGTCACTGTAGGCGTCGGACAGGCGTGGGTTCATCTCGACAGCTTGCCTGAGGGACGCGATCGCTTCGTCGAACTGCCTGTTGCGGAGGTACGCGTTGCCCAGCGCATAGTGGTTCCGCGGGTTCTGCGGGCCCTCTTTCGCCGCGATCTGCAACTCACTGATCGCCTTCGGCAGGTTGTTTTCTGCGAGGGCGCCGAGCCCGATGTCGTAGTGCGACCGCGCCGACTGCTGCTGGGCGCGATCGGCCTCGGCCCCTGCACAGGCCGTCAGGGCTCCCACCAGCAGGCCAAGCACGGCCAGCCTCGTCCACGGCGTCATTCGGTCCTCCAGTTCCTTGGGGGTTGGGATGCGTCGCCGATGAGCCACTCGGAGTCGCCATTCACAGCAAGGGGCCCGCGGCTTCACGAGCCGCGATCACCCGACACTTCCCCCCGTGCCTGGTACTTGCGCACCGCCTGGAGGTGCTGCTCCAGCGTCCGGGAGAAGAAGTGCGATCCGTCGTTCTTGGCCACGAAATACAGGAAATTCACATGGGCCGGATTCAAGGCCGCCATGAGCGAGGCGAGCCCCGGATTGGCGATCGGTCCAGGGGGCAGCCCGGCCTTGAGGTAGGTGTTGTAGGGGTTCCGGCGGCGCAGGTCCAGTGGCGTGATCCTGTGCCGGGGATCCACGGCGCCATAGACCGCGGTCGGATCCGACTGGAGGGGCATGTTGCGCCGGAGACGATTGTAGAACACACCCGCCACCACCGGCCGCTCGCTGTTCAGCTTGGCCTCTTTCTCGATCAGCGAGGCTAGCGTGACCACCGAGCGCACGTCCAGCCCCAGGCGCTGGGCCTGACTTTCGATGTCCTTCGGCACGGCCTGGCGGAAGCGACCCACCATGATGCGGAGGATCTCCTCCTCCCCCATGCCGCGGGTGAGCCGGTACGTGTCGGGAAACAGGTAGCCCTCCAGGCTGCCGGCGGGCACGCCCACGCTCTCCGCGAACTTGGCGTCTTTCACCAGCGCCGTGAACCGAGCCGCATCCACCAGTCGCTCGCCCGCAAGCAGGCGAGCGATGTCCTGCGCCGTGAATCCTTCCGGGATCGTGACTTGGTGGGTGATGACCCGGCCCGCCTCCAGCTTTCGCAGGATCTCGAGGAGGGACATCCCGTGAGTGAATTCGTACTCTCCGGCGTGCAGGCGCGTGAGGGATCCCTGGACGTAAGCCAGCGCCAGGAAGGCCCAGCGGTTCTGGATCACACCGGCGTCGCGCAACGTCTGCGCGATCTCCTGGACTCCGATTTTCGGCTTGATGTAGACGACGGTGGAGGGACCGGTGCCCGTGCCCATCACGCCGGTCATGTCGGACTGGAGGTAGGTGCGGACCCCGACCGCCGTCAACACCAGGGCGAGGAGGACGGCGCTCAGCCCTCGGAAAAGGGTCGGGAGGCTCGTCGCCATCCGCTAGGAATCTCCTCGATCCGCCATGGCACGCTGACGATCCAGAAAACCCTGGAGGATCATTGTCGCCGCCACCTGATCCAGCACGGCACGGCGCGCGCGCCGACGCATCCCTGCGCTCACCAGCGTCCGCTCGGCGGCCAGACTGGTCAGCCGCTCGTCCCACAGGTGGACCGGGATGTCCAAGCGATCGTGCAGGAGCCGCGCAAACTCCTGGGCTGCCTCGGCCGAGGGGCCCAGGCTTCCATCCATGTTCTTGGGCAGACCCACCACGATCGCCTCGACCCTCAGATCGCGAATGTAGGCGCCGATCGCCTCGAGGTCCCTGCTCTGGCTGACCCGGGGAAGGCTGGTCACTCCCTGGGCGGTGATCCCAAGCTCATCACTCACCGCCAGACCCAGCGTGGCCCGTCCCCAATCGACTGCAAGAATCTTTGGCATACGATTCTCGGCGGCCCTGCCCATTGCTGCCTTGGCTTTCTCACTGTGCGGCGGGACAGTGCATGGACCTATGCCAGCCCGTACACCCGCGCGCCCATCTCATCAACCGATCCCGCGTGATCACACGGCCCGACTGCACGCCATGTACCGGGCCATGCTGCACGCGCTGGGTCCTCAGGACTGGTGGCCGGGCCGCACGCGATTCGAGGTGATCGTCGGGGCCATCCTGACCCAGAATACCGCCTGGACCAACGTGGCCCGCGCCATCGTCAACCTCCGGCAGGCCCGCGTTCTGACGCCCCGCGCACTGGCGACCCTCGCCACGTCCCGTCTAGCCCGGCTGATCCGACCCTCTGGATATTACCGAACAAAAGCCGTGCGCGTCAAACGGTTCGTCCGCTTCCTTGAGGCGCGCTACCGGCTCGACTTGTCGCGGATGTTCGCGGAGCGCGCCTCGGGCCTGAGGTCCCGAACCTCGTCGTGGACGCGTTCACCCGCCGGATCCTCGAGCGCCACGGCCTCACCCGTCCGGACGCCATGTACGACGCGGTGCAGGCCCTCTTCATGAGCAATCTTCCCCCGGACGCCCCTCTGTACAACGAGTATCACGCGCTGCTCGTGGCCGTCGGCAAGGACTTCTGTCGGCCCATCCCGCGCTGTGAACGCTGCCCCCTCCGCCGCGACCTCGAACGCCACCGTCCGGCCGCAGCCCGCCGCTTCCTGGCCCTCTCCCGCCAAGACACGAAAGCCGGGAACTGACGTCCCGGCTCCAGATCCCTCGACTCCCGGCTCTCGACTCTCGTCACTCCTTCTGCCGCGACCAGAGGACGTTGTACCCGTCCACGAAGGCGTTCACAGAGGCCACGATGATATCCGGCGAGGTGCCGCTGGCGACCACCCGGTTGTTCTTGGTGTCCTTCATGATGATCGTCGTCTCGACCGAGGCATCCGTCCCCGGCGAGTTGATCTCGACCTGGAAGTCCACGAGGTCGAAGAAAAGCTTTCCCCGGCTCTCGGCCGCGCCCTTCAGCGCGTTCACCACCGCATCCACTGGGCCGACTCCCTCGGCGGCGGACGAGACCTGCTCGCCGTCGAACCGGATCCAGACCTTGGCCTCCGACTTTCCCTTCATGGAGGTCGTGACCTGGAAATCCTCGACTTGCAGGATGGGCCGCGCTTCCTTGCGCGCCTTGAGGACGTTCTCGACGATGTACTGGAGGTCGGCCTTGGTGATCGCCTTTCCCTTCCGGACGAAGTCGGCGACCAGCGTCGTCACCCGATGGGCGTAGTCGGCTGACAGCTTCACGCCCAACTCTTGCCGGACGGTCTCCACCACTTTTTGCTGGGAAGGGACCTGGCCGAAGAGGCAGCGGGCCCCGTCCTTGGCACCGGCCGCGCGGATCTCGTACAGCCGGAGCCTGAGGAACTTGTCCACCTCGGTTATCGTCGGCTCGATGGTCGCCGGCGAGGGCAGGACGCGCAGGGCCGCCTTGGGGTCCTTCAGTCCGTTGCCCGTGGCGATGCAGACGACGGCCTCGTCCGCGCGAATCCGCCCCGTAACCAAGAGCGTGGACAGCGTGGCGATGGGGATGGCGCCGGCCGGCTCGACGAAGATGCTCTCCATGTGGGCCAACTGTTGCTGGGCCTCCAGGATCTCGGCATCACTCAGGATGACGCCGCATCCCCCCGACTCCCGCAGGGCGGCCAGCGCCTTCAGGCCATCCACCGGATCCCCCGCCGCCACGGCCGTGCAGACCGTGAACGGCTTCTCCACGGGCGTCACCTGATCGGACCCCTGCTGGAACGCAGCCACGATGGGGGAACAGCCGTCCGGCTGCACCCCGATCATCCGGGGCAGGCGTTCGATGAAGCCCAGCTCGTAGAATTCCTTGAAGCCCTTCCACAGGGCCGCCATGTTCGTCCCACATCCCAGGGGAACAATGACCGCGGCGGGCGCCTGCCAGTCAAGTTGCTCGATGATCTCGAAGGCTTGCGACTTCTGCCCCTCGACCCGGAAGGCGTAATCGCCGGCGAGATAGAACCCGTGGCGGTCGCTCGTCTCCTCGGCGAGGCGTGCGGCGTCGCTGTAGGTTCCTCTCACCTGGATGACACGCGCGCCGTAGGACAGCGCCTGCGCCATCTTGCCGATGGCGGTTCCCTCCGGCACAAGGACGTAGCATGGGAGACCCGCGACGGAGGAATAGGCCGCCACGGATGCGGCCATGTTTCCCGTCGAAGCCACGCAGACAGCCTTGGCACCCTGCTCCTTGGCTTTGGTGAGTTCCACCAGGCTGCCACGGTCCTTGAAGACCCCCGTGGGGTTCGCGCCCTCGTTCTTGATGTACAGGTGGCGGAGACCGATCCGCTCCGCCAGCCGGGTGCAGCGGTACAATGGGGTTCCACCCTCGTTCATCGAGACGACGAGGTCCAAGTCGAGGAGGGGGTAGAAGTCGAGGTACTTCAGGGCCTTGACCGGCGATGTCCGCAGGGAGTAGCGGTTCAGGCGGGAGCGGATGTAGTCGTAGTCGTATACGACGTTCAGCGGGCTATGGCAAGCCGGGCAGCGGGTGCTGCTTTCCGCTTCCTTGACCTGCTTGCCGCAGGAGATGCAGTGGAGTTCATAGAACTGCGTGCCGTTCTTCCGACCGCGGGTACGAGCCATTCCCCCCTCGCCGAGCGAAAAGACGGCGCAGTCTAGCCGTAAACCCTCGAAGTGTCAAGATTCTTTGGCCTTACGGCTGGGGAGCCGATTGTCTGGGAAGAGGCACAATTTGCGTCAGAGAATCGTTCTCCCCCCATCCACAGGCAAAGCAACGCCCGTGATGAATGACGCCTCGTCTGAGGCCAGGAACAGCATGGCCCGGGCGATCTCGTCGGGGCGGCCGGCGCGGCCGAGGGGGCAGACCTTGGCCCATCCGGCGAATTGCGCATCCACACTATCTTTGGGCCCCGACAGGCGGGTCATGGGCGTATCAATAAACCCGGGACAGACGCAGTTGACCCGGATGCCGTGGGGCCCACCCTCCAGCGCCGCCATCTGAGTGAGCTGCAGAATCCCGGCCTTCGATGCCGCGTAGGCTCCGTGCTCTTCCTTGACGCGGATTGCCATTCGGGAGGCGATGTGGACGATGGAGCCGCCCCCCTGCTCCCGCATCGCCTTCATCGCCGCCTTCGTCACCAAGAAGGCGCCGGTCAGGTTGACTCGCAGAACCTCATTCCAGTCCTCTTCGGATGTGTCCTCCAGCCGGCTGCCCCGCAAGATCCCGGCGCAGTTGATCACGACGTCCAGTCGACCGAAGACTCGCCGGGCCGTATCCACGGCCGTCTGCACATCAGCCCAGCGGGTCACATCGCAGCGAATGGCCTCGGCACGACCACCTTGCCTCGCAATGCTCTCGACGGTCTCCTTCGCAGCCGCTTCCCTCACGTCGGCCACCACCACGGCCCCGCTCCGCTCTTCAAAGATCTCACAGGTGGCTCGGCCGATCCCGGAGCCTCCACCAGTCACCAACGCCACTTTACCCTGGAAGTCCATGGTGCCTCCCACAGTCCGGCTTCACGGGTTGTCGTCTCGGGTCCGAATGTCGTGCGGCCTAGGAGTCGAAGCCGGCCGGGCAGAATCGCCGGTCCAGCCCCCAGGCCGCACGGGTGCCCGCACTTCGTTCGACGCCTACTTCTTGGCCGCGTCCCGCACCATCTGGATGACGTCCGGACCGATCTCCTTCTCGTACTGGGCGATGATGTGCTTCACCGAGTCCTGGAACGGCTTCTTGTCCGTGATCAGGTTGACCTTCACGCCCTTCGCCTTGATCTTCTCCAGGTTCTCCGCGGTGGCCTTCTGGATGTAGTCCAGCTGGTAGTTCTCGGCCTTCCTGCCCGCCTCCCGGATGGCCTTCTGGATGTCGGGCGGGAAGCTGTCGAAGTGCTTCTTGTTCATGACCATCACGTTGCACGAAATGGAGTGCTCATCGAGCGAATAGTACTTGATCACGTCCACCCATCCCCAGCTCACCACGCTGGCCGGGTCGTTCTCGGCGGCATCCACCACCCCCGTTTGGAGGGAGGTGTACAACTCCGAGGCCGGCATCGCCGTGGGGAGCATCCCCATGGCCGTGAACATGTCAACGTACACGGGGCTCTGCATGCTGCGGATCTTCAGGCTCTTGGCGTCCTCCAGGCTGCCAATGGGTCGTACATTGTTGAAGATGCTCCGCACCCCCGGCAGGATATACGTGAGCAGCACCACTCCATGGGGTTCCACTTGCTTGGCCAGCCTCTCCCCCACCGGTCCCTGCACGACCTTCTTGAAGTGCTCGACACCCTCGAAGAGGTACGGCAGGTCGAAGACCTTGAAGGACGGCGCCCAACCGAGTACATAGGTTGTCGCCCCAATCCCAAAGTCGGTGGCCCCGCTCTGGGCCATCTCCAGCAACTCCCGCTCGTTCGAACTCAAGGAGCCCGAGTAGAACACCTTCACCTTCACCTGCCCCTTGGTGGCCTCTTCCAGCGCATCTGCGAACACCTTTGGCGTTTCGCCCAGGAACCCCCCCTTCGGGGGCTGGCTCGTCCCCAATCTCAAGGTCATTTCGCCTGCCCAGGCGATCCCCACCACGGATAATGCGGCGAGAACGCCGATCACAAGTGCCCACCGGGTCACACATCTCGTTCTCATGGTATCTTCCTCCTCTTCTCCATTGCGCCTGCCGCAGTTCTCCGGTCCAGCCCGACCCCAGACCCGGTCAACCCACCTCCCACCAGGGGGTGAAGCGCCGCGTTCACCTTCGCAGCATGAGACTCGGAATGAACAACACCAGACTTGGGATGTAAGCAATGACAAAGAGGATGATTGTCATGGCAAGTATATACGGGATCATGTCCAGTGTGAACTCGTCTATCCGCAGCCCGGAGATGGCGGCACCGACGTAAAGGCACGACCCGACCGGAGGCGTCGCCAGACCGATAGCCAACCCAAACACCATGACCACGGCGAAATGTTCCGGGGAGATCCCGACCGACTCCGCCAGGGGCTGGAAGATCGGCGAGAAGATCAAGATAGCTGGGATGGGATCCATGAAGCAGCCGACGATCAGGTATGTGACGAGCATGCCGGCTACGATCAACACGGAGTTGGTGGTGATGGAAGTGATGAATTTCCCCACCGCATCAGGTACCTCTGAGATGGCGAAAATCCAGCCGAGAACCAGCGACGCACCCACGCAGCTCATGACCGCCGAGACGCGCCCGACCACCATGAGCGAGCTCTCGTGCAGCTGCTTCCACGTGGGCAAGCGCCTCAGCAGGGTCGGGCCGACGATGAGGGCGTAGAAGATCGAGACATCTGCGGCCTCTGTCGGCGTGACAACCCCGCTCAGGACCCCCCCCATGAGGATCACGGGGATGCCCAACGCGGGCAAGCTCCGCAAAAAGATCCGCAGGCGTTCTCTCCAAGACATCGGCGGGAATGCCGGGAATCCATGCTTGATCCCGTAGTACACGCTCCAGACCAACATCGCCATGGCTGCCAAAACGCCCGGGATGATTCCGCCCAGTAGGAGCGCTGCTACCGAGGTGGAGGTCGCCAACGCCGCCACGATCATCAGATTGCTAGGCGGGATGATCACCCCGATCGTTGAGGCAACGACCACGACCGCCGTGGCGTACTGCTTCCGATATCCTTGCTTGACCATTGCCGGAATCAATAAGCTTCCCACAGCGGACGTGTCGGCCGTGGCCGCCCCGGTAATCCCCGCGAAGAACATGGCCACGAGAATTACGATGTGCGAGAGGGCGCCTTTCACCCGCCCGATGATGGCATTGGCCACATCGATGAGCTGGTCGAACAGTTTGGTCATGGACATCAAGTCGCCGGCCATGATGAAGAAAGGAATGCACAGCAGGATGAAGTTGTTCACCCCACCGAACAGCCGCTGCGGAACGATGATCGGGGAGATTTCTGGGTGCATGAAGTGGAGCGAGACAAACCCCGTGAAAAGCATGGAATAGGCGAGAGGCATGCCCATCAGCATCGTCCCGAAGAACAGAACCAGCACCAGCGTCGCAGTGGTCACGATCGCCTCCTCAGAAATATCAGGCGAAGGGATTGCCGGTTCCGCTCCGCACTGTTCTCACGATGGCCCGAAGCCGATTGACAAACGCGAGCACCACGAAGACCGGCAACGAGACATAGATGTAGTTCAGGTGCAGCTGCATGACCGCCGAGACGTTATGCCCCCCTATCTCCGTGTACTTGACTGCTTCAAAGAAGAGGAGCAGCAGGGTGGCAAGAATACAGAGTTCTATGAGAACCCAGATGGCGTAGCGAAGTTGGGGTGGGGCCTTCTCGACCAAAAAGGTGATGCGGAAGTGTGCGTTTTGCCGCTCCGTCACGGCCACGCCTACGAAGGCAAGCCAGATGAAGGCGAATCGGGCCACCTCTTCCGTCCACACCAGTGGGACCTTGAAGACATACCGCGCCAGGATCTGCACGAAGACAACGACCACGGTGCTCCACAGGATCAGAATGGAGGTAGCGTCACATAGCCTGTCGAAGGCACGCAGAACGACTTTTCCCACAGATGAACCCTCCCATGCTTCTCGCAGTCTCAGGCGGATGCCGATCGCGCCTCAAACTGGCGCAACGGGATGCGTGGCATCATATGTGAGGCCATCCCGCATCACCCAACGAAAAACGGGGATTGTTCGTGCAGAAGGACCTCCCCCGTGGCCGGGGCTCAGTACTCCTTGAGGAGCTGGCGAGCGATGACGATCCGCTGGATCTCGCTCGTCCCTTCCCAGATCTGGTAGACCTTGGCCTCGCGGTACATGCGCTCGATGGGGAAATCCTTGCTATAGCCGTACGCGCCGTGGATCTGAAGGGCATCTCTGGTTGCGCGCACGGCCAGCTCCGACGCCAAAAGCTTGGCCTCGGCCGCCTCGCGGATGATGGGTCGGCCTTGATCCTTCAGGAAGGCCGCGTGGCGCAGGCGAAGCCGGGCCGCCTCGATCCCGGCCGACATGTCCGCCAGCATGAACTGAAGCGCCTGGAAGTTTGACAGGGCTTGCCCGAAGGCCGTGCGCTGCTTGGCGTACCGGATGGCCTCCTCCATGGCGGCCTGCGCCAGGCCCAGTGCCTGGCAGCCGATGCCGATCCGACCGGTGTCCAGGGACATCATGGCGCGCTTGAATCCCTCGCCCTCCCCCCCCAGGAGGCAGTCGCGCGGCACCCAGCAGTTGTCCAAGACCAGTTCGCCTGTGGCCATGCCGCGGACGCCCATGAGCTGTTCCTTGGAACCTGGAGAGAATCCCGGCGTCCCCTTTTCTACCAAGAACAGCGTGATCCCCTGGCGGCCCTTG
>JBIOJT010000060.1:0-16940 GCA_044451055.1 Methylomirabilales bacterium (SeqCode) | reverse complement strand
TAGAAACAGTTCGATTCAGGAACAGATGTGAGCAAAGGGCCAACGCGGCCCGCTGTGCGCGGCAGGAAAGTGGGGTGGGCGAGCACTCCCGCCAAGGTGGGGTGGAGGTGGGAAGCTCGTAGGGAAGCCTACGCCTCGCGGTCCCCAGTGTCAAGAGGGCGTATCGCGCCGTTTAAGATGTTACCCGAGGGGGGATCATCGCGCCATATAAGATGTAACCCTACCAGCCAGCGTCGCAGAGGAGGGTTACATCGTGACCGAGCAGGCCAGATGGGAATACCTGAAAGCGATCTATGCCCGGTACCGCGAGGCCGCCCGGGAAGCCAAGGGGCGCATCCTGGACGAGTTCTGCGAGGGCACGGGCTACCACCGGAAGTATGCGGTCCGGCTCCTGAACGGGCCCCCGCCGGGGCACCGCCCACCCCAGCACCGCCGCCAGCGCGCGGTCCGCTACAGTACCCAGGTGATCCAGATCCTCGCGGCGATCTGGGCCGCGGCCGGCTACCCCTGGTCGATCCGGCTCCAGGCCCTCCTCCCCCTGTGGCTCCCGTGGGCCCGGACCCGGTTCCGGCTCACCCTCCCGCTCGAGGAGCAACTGCTCGCCCTCAGTCCGCGCCAGATGGACCGCCGGCTGCAGCCTTACAAGCGGCAGCTCAAGCAGCGCCTCTATGGTCGGACCAAGCTGGGCACCCTCTTGCAACACCACATCCCCCTCCGGACCGATCGGTGGGATGTGACCGTGCCCGGCTTCACCGAGATCGACTTGGTGGCGCACTCCGGCGAGTGCGCCGACGGGGAGTTCCTCCACTCCCTGAACCTCCCCGACATCCACACCACGTGGGTGGAGACCCGGGCCGTCCTGGGCCGGGGCCAGGCCGGGGTCGCGGCGGCCCTGGAGGAGATGCGGCAGGCCCTCCCCTTCCGGCTCCAGGGGATTGACTCGGACAACGGCTCGGAGTTCATCAACGCCCACCTCTACCGCTACTGCCAGGCCCAGGGGATCCAATTCACGCGCGGGCGGCCCTACAAGACGGACGACAATGCCCATGTGGAGCAGAAGAACTGGACGCACGTCCGGAAGCTGATGGGGTATGTCCGCTATGACTCCCGGGAGGCCTTGGCAGCCATGAACGCCCTCTACCGCAACGAACTCCGGCTCTTCCAGAACCTGTTCCTCCCCTCCGTGAAGCTCATGCAGAAGATCCGCGTCGGTTCCCGGGTGCGCCGGATCTACGACCGCCCGCAACCGCCTCTGGAGCGCGTGCTGGCCTGCCCCGAGGCCAATCTGGGCAGGGTCGCCCACCTGAAGGCCCGCCGGGACCGGCTCGATCCCTTCGTCCTTGCCCAGGCCATCGACGAGAAGCTCGCGCCCCTGTATGCCCTGGCCCATCACCGCACCCGCCCGCAGCCCAAAGGGAGCGGAGAGGACCTCACCCCGGTCGAGAAGCAAGCCAGCCAAACTCTCTCCGAGAACTTCGGCATCCCGATCTCCTCCGTCGGCACACGAGCACGGCGAAGCCAGAGGGGAAGGTAACATCTTACATGGCGCGATGATCCCCTTCAGAGTAACATTCTTAGATGGCTTGACAGGCCCCACGCCACGGGGCAACTGCAGGGCTACAGCGTGCGGCGGAAGAGCGCTGTCGCAAGGAAGAGCATCACGGCCGCAAATACGAGCAGGTAGGTAAGATCCCCGACAATTGCAGTGAGCGGAGTATTCTTCAAAAGCAGGCTCTTGAACGCCTCGACGGCGTAGGTGAAGGGGTCGACTGCCGAGAGCATCCGCATCCACTTCGGAAAGCCGTAGACAGGGTAGACGGCACCGCTGGGAAAATAGAGGAGCGTGTTCAGCACGCCAAACGTGGCGCGAGGCACCAAGGGATCGCTCACGCGGACCATCATCAGAAACATCATGCTGATGAGCGCCAGAGCTGTCGCAGCGATCACCAGCAGAAGCTTGAGCAGCCGGACGGGGTCCATCGGGTTCGGGATGCCGGCGATGAGCGATCCGAGCGTTGTCAGCACCAGTCCCGACAGGAAGGCCTTCAACGCGCCGGAGAGATTGAAACCCAGGATCAGCTCGAACTTGCTGATTGGGGTTACGAGGTACCCCTCGTGGAGGCCCCGAGCTTTGTCGTCGATGAAGATGATGCCGCCGCCGATCATGGCCGAAACAAAGGTTGCCAGCACGATCGAACCGGGTAGCAGGTACTGAATGTAGGGCACGTAGGGGTAAATCTCGACCACGGAGAGCGTGGCGTCGGTGCCGACCCGCGGTTGGACGCCGCCGTGGTTGAAGGCATTCAGCAGGTCAACTAGCGCTCCCTGCAGGGCACTCACGGAGAAGTTGTCGGTATTGTCCTCGATCAGGGCAACCTCCGGAGTATTCTTGCTGAGTACGCGCCGGGAAAATCCCGGCGGGATGTTGAGCACCGCGTTGATCTTGCCGTTCCGCAGGTCGGTCATGGCCTGCTGCAGGTCCGAATAATCTACGGTCACGAATGTGCGGGCATTGGCGGCGATGGCCCCGAACATCTCGCGCAGCTTCACCGTCTGCAGCGCCCGGTCCTGATCGACGACACCCACCTCCAGATTCTGGATCTTGCCTCCGAAGGCGTAGCCGAGGATCACCAGTTGAACCAGCGGAAAGAACATCGAGACGAGGATCAGCGTCGGGCTCCGCATGAACTTGCGGACGTCGCGCTCGATGATGGCAAGAACTCTGCCCATGCGCTTCTGCCTCACTGCCGCTCGTACATGAAGCTCGGATCGTACTTCAATGCATCCTGCAACGCGTCTCGCAACTGGCGGCCGGTATAGTGCATGAAGACGTCATCCAGCGAGGTGCTCTGCACGGAAAGTGATGTGATGTCCACCTGGGCCGTGCGCGCCGCTTCCATCAGGTCCAGCGTGGTGTGCGGGCCGTTGTTCGAGCCGATGCGGAAGACCTCATCGTCCACCTTCACATTCTGGACTTCTGCAAGCCCCTTGAGCGTTTCTACCCATCCGCTAGGGACACGCGAGAAACTCACCTCCAGGACGGTATTGCCGGGGATGGACGCCTTCAGTTTCAGGGGAGAATCCAGCGCCACCAGCTTGCCGTGGTCGATGATCGCGATGCGATCGCAGAGCTTGTCCGCCTCATCCATGTAATGGGTGGTCAAGAGAATGGTGAGGTCGTGCTCTCGCTTCAGCTTCGTGATCATCTCCCACACGGCCACGCGGGAGGCGGGATCGAGCCCGGTACTGGGCTCATCCAGAAAGAAGATCTTCGGTTCGTGGACCAGGCCGCGGGCGATCTCCAGACGCCGGCGCATTCCGCCGGAGAGATTCTTCACCGGCTTGTCCTTCCAGGGCAGCAGGTCGACGGCGTCCAACAGTTCCGGGATGACCCGGTTGCGCTTCTCGCGCGGGACCCCGTATAGCTTCGCAAAGATGAGCATGTTTTCGGCCGCGCTCAGATCCAGGTCCGAGGTCATGGCCTGGGGAATCACGCCGATGGAGCTGCGGACCTGGTCCGCCTCGCCCGTCACGTCAAAGCCGTTGACCCGAGCGGTGCCGGCCGTGGGCGGGAGGAGCGTGGTGAGCATGCGGATGAGGGTGGACTTCCCCGCCCCGTTGGGACCCAGGAGGCCGAAGATTTCGCCGTGCTCGACCGTGAAGGTCAATCCATCAACCGCACAGAACGTATCGAAGCACTTCCGGATCCCGTTGACTTCAATGGCAGCCACGCCTACCTCGCACTGCGTCTCGCCCCGCACGTCGCGGCCCGCGACCGGCCGGCATCATCGCGCATCCTGCGGGGGCAGCACCACGTACGCCGTGAGCCCAGGCCAGATGCGGCGATCGCTGTTGTCGACCCGGAGGCGGACCTCGAACGTCTTGATGTCGCGTTTCGACCGGCTGACGTCGCGCTGGGTGGCGTAATCCGCATCCACCCCGCGGAAGAAGACCGTTCCGACCTTTTCCATGCCAGAGGGCAAGCGAACCTTGAGATGGTCACCGAGCCGGATGCCGTCAATATACGTCTCTTCGACATCGGCCCGGATCCAGAGATTGTCCGGATCAATCAGGGAGATGATGGGCTGGCCGACATTCACGACCTCCCCCCGGCGCGCGGTGTCCAGCGCCACCACCGCCGGGATGGGCGCACGGATTTCGGTGTAATCCAGCCGCACCCTGGCCTTGTCGTTCTGCGCCGCCGCCGCCGCCCGCTGGTGCTCCACGGCTCTCAGTTCATTCCGACGCACCTGGATCTGTTCTTCGGTCGAACGGGCGAGCGCGACGGCGGCGCGCTGTGCGTCCACCTGCCTCTGCAGCGACTCCTGGTGCGCCCTCTGAGACTCGAACGTGGTGCGCGCCTGGTCCAATTGTTGCGCGGAGACGGCGCTGTCCTTGTACAGGTCCTGGGTACGTTGGTAGTCGAGGCTAGCGCGCTCGAGATCCGCCGTGGCCTCGGCCACCTGGGCTTGGGTCGCGGCCAGGGCCGCTTCCGCCTGGCGGATCTGATCGCGCGTCTGCGATTCCTGATACTTCAAGCTGGATTCTGCCTGATTCACCTGCGCCGCCGCGCTCTGTTCGGTGGAGGAATAATAGGCCCTGTCGGCCGCCAGTTCCTCAGGCTGGATGACGGCCAGCAACTGCCCGGCCTGCACCGTGTCCCCCTCTTTCACGAGCAACCGGGCGAGTTGGCCTTGAATCTGCGAACTCACCACCACGTCGTCCGTGGTGACGACGCCGGTGAGGACCATGTCCTGCGGGCGCATCGTCTCCTTGTAGTACACGAGACCGCTGCCCACCACGGCCAGGAGAGCGAGGGAAACAAGGAACTTGCGCCTCATGGAACGGCCGCCTCCGGATCGGTGAATAGCGCGTAGCGGATGAACTTGAGGACCTCCGCTTTACGCTTTCGCAAATTCGCTGTGCTGAAGGGATCGCGTCCGCTCACCAGCCGGATAATGGGTGCCGCGTTGAAGTAGAATACGGTGAGCGCGACCAGGGAGACAGCCGTGTGGCCCACGTCGAACGGACGCAACTCGCCACCGCGAATGCCCCGGCGGAGCAGCGCATCCAGCTTCTGCGCCACGGGAATAATGCGCTCCGCCACCAGGCGCTCGCAACGCCTGCCTCCCGCCATCATCATCATCTGAAAAAGGCGGGGATAGTGCGGATGGGCGCAGATGAAGTCGAAGTGATTGCTCACATAGCGCAACAGGATGGGTACAGCGGGCCCTTCCTGGGAAAGAAGCGTGAGGGCTTTCAGGTGAAACCCCGTCACCTCCTCATCCAGGACCGCCCAATAGATGTCTTCCTTGTTCTTGAAGTAGTAGTAGAGCAGCGCCTTGTTGACGCCGGCTTCGGCAGCAATGACATCCGTCCGGGCGCCCGATAGGCCCTGCCCGGCAAAAATGCGCCCGGCGGCTTCCAAGATCGACGTCCGAGACTCGGCAATGCTCCGATGGCGATGATTGCGACGGTGACGCATCGGAGAAGCGCCTCCTCTGTTTGACTAACTAGATAGTTAACTGTGCACCCGCAAGCGCTGCCTGTCAAGGGGAAGTCGCGCGTGGCGCCCGCCGGGAAAGGGCCAGACTAGGTGCTGCACCGACGAGAGGCGGAAGCGGTGGCAAATATCACAAGAGCCGAGAGCCGCACGGCCGCGCCGAGGTGCCTGATCAAGGGGAGGACCGAGAATCGGATCGGCGCCGCCCGGCCGCTAAGGCGTGGCGCCCCGCCTGGCGGCGAAGGCCTCGGCCATGCGGATCCGGTCGACCGTGGGGGGATGCGTGTACAGGAGGAGCACGAGGGGTCTGGGCGGGGCGAGGTCAGCCAGGCCGGAGCGTGCCAGCTCGACCTCGGAGCGGATGAAGGCGGCGGGATCATGGGTCAGCTCGAGGGAGGTCCGGTCGGCGGCCCGCTCGAAGCTACGCGAGATGGCGTTCTGGAGGGGCAGACTGACGAGGTTCAGGACGAAGAGGACGAGCAGGAAGAGTGGGATGGCGGCCACGTCGGCTGGTCCCGTCAGATGGAACCGTGCTCCCCGGCCGGCCCATGCGAGCACCCGCGCCGCGCACCAGAAACTGACGGCGAGGCCGAGGAGGCTCAGGCCAATGCCCTTCCAAATATCAGCGTGCTGCCAATGGCCCAGCTCGTGGGCCACGACGGCTGCCACCGCGTCAGGGTCGTTGTGCTGAAGCAGGGTGTCATAAAGGACGACACGCTTCGTGGCGCCAAGGCCGGTGAAGTAGGCGTTCTCAGCGGTGGTCCGGCGACTGGCGTCGCTCACGTAGACTTGGTCCACGTGGAGCCCGGCTCGCTCCGCCAGGGCGAAGACCCGCTGGCGAAGGGCGGAATCCTCGAGGGGGCGGATCGTGTTGAAGAGCGGATCGATAACGAGGGGCGCGAGGGCGACCAGGACGGTCATGGCGAGACCGCTCAGAGCCCAGGCCCACAGGGCCCACCGTCCCGGGGCGTGCCGCCAGAGAGTCGTCAGGAGCAAGCCCATCGGCACAGCCAGCACCAGGGTGAGGATCCCGCCCTTAACCCAGTCCAGGACCCAGGCGGCTGGGGTCTCCGTGGACAGATGGAAGGCGTGCTCCCGGACGAAGCCGGCATAGTAGCCGACCGGGAGGCTGAGGAGCTTGAAGCCGACCACCAATAGAGCCACGTAGAGGGCGGTGGCCACGGCCGGCCGCCCACGCGTGCACCGGAGCGCCAGTGTGCGGAGAGACGCGGATGCGGGCGTGAAGACCAAGACGAGCAGTGCCCCGAGGCGAAGCGTGATCCCGGCGGCGGCGAGCCAGTAGATGCCCTCGGTGTAGGCCTGGCCCCGGGCGAACTCCATTGGGGTGAAATAGGTCGTCACCTCTAGGGGGAGCGTCGAGTGCGCAGCAGGGGACCAGAGTGGCGCGGCCGACGCGCCGCGTGCGAGGAGGAGGAAGATGGCTAGGCCGGCTGCGATCGTGACCAAGCTTGGGATCCGTCGCCACATGGCGAAATTATAGTCGGCTAGTTGGGGCGTGACAAGGCCGAGTGGTCGGCCGCCCGGCCCGTCAGGCCGTCCATCGCCGGTCCCCGGGGCATTTTTCGCCTTGACACTACTCCCCCTGCTGCTCCATCCTTCTTCCGCCCCGGGGTTCCTAGGGCCGCTCCCCGACCAGGCGGCCTCGCGATGCAATAGCAACCCGCTACCACTCTAGGAAGACCTCGAACTCTCACATGGCTCAGATTCGAGTTCGCTCACTCCTTCTCGCCTTACTCGTCATGATCCCCCTCAGCTCTGCGCGCGCGGCCGATCTCCACCAGGATCTCACCCGACTTCTGGACACTCCCTGCGTGAGAAAGGGGGAAGTCGGGTTGCGGGTGGCCGACGTCGCCGGGGAAAAGGTTCTCTTCGACTCGGGGGGAGAGAAACTGCTCATCCCCGCGTCCAACGTTAAGCTCGTCCTCGCGGCGGCCGCCCTGTCTGCCCTCGGCCCGACCTACTCCTTTCCGACCGAGATTCTCAGCGACCGTCCTCCTTCGACGGCCGGGGCTCTCAGCGGGAATTTGTACCTCAAGGGCTACGGGGATCCAGTCCTGGTCTCCGAGCAGTTGTGGCTGTTGGCCCGCGCGCTCAAGCACCTGGGAATCTCGGAGATCCGCAATGACCTCATCGCCGATGACGGCACGATGCTCCGGGATCCGCTTCCCTACGAGTGGAATCCGGAAGAGGTGAGCCGAGCCTATACGGCCAAGCCGGGAGCGCTGTCGTTGAACTTCAACACCGTCCAGGTGACGGTGGAACCGGCCAGGAGGAAGGGGGCTCCACCTCGAGTCCAGCTCGATCCCGACAGCACGCACCTGGCGATCGACAACAAAGCCACAACAGCACTCCCCGGAACCGGGAGTCCTCTACGTATTCGGGTTCTTGCCTCCGACCACCGGGAGATCCTCCAAGTCAGGGGCTCTGTGTCACTCGGAGCCGCTCGGGTCAGCCTCTACCGGAGCGTGGATCAGCCGGCCCTCTATACGGCTCGAGTTTTCGCCAAATTCCTCAAAGAGGCGGGGATCTCGCTGAAAGGGGTCGTACGCGGGGGAACGGCCCCTCCCGAGGCGCACCTTCTCTACACTCACCCATCGAAACCGCTCTCCCTGATCATCCAGGACATGAATAAGTGGAGCAATAATTTCATTGCGGAGCAACTCCTCAGAACGCTTGGGAGAGAACTGTACGGCAGTCCCGGCACGCGCGAAAAGGGATTGCGGGCGTTGAAAGATTACATGGCAGGGATCGGGATCGAGGCGGATTCGTACCAGCTGCAGGATGGATCGGGTCTATCTCGGGAAAATCGTCTCTCGGCAGCGGAACTGGTGTCTGTCCTGGAAGCCGCGGTGAACAACTCCCCGTGGCAGGCCGAGTACATGGCCTCCCTGGGACTGTTGGGGTTGGATGGCGTCGTTGAACGGGGCTTTTCCGCTTCGCCGGCACGAGGCCTCTTGCGGGTGAAGACGGGGTCCCTGCAGGGGGTTAGAGCCTTGTCCGGTTATGGAAAATCGACGGAAGGGAAGATCCTTGCATTTTCTTTCCTGTGGAACGGCTCCTCCTGTTCGTTGGGGGATTTGGATGGAGTTCAGGCAGACTTAGCTGCAATCTTGTCTGGACGCGGCCAACCCCGCTTCAGGTGACTCGCGACAGGGGATCCCAGCGTGGTCCCTTCTCAAATACGAAGAGGCCGATCGTGTGCCGAGTCCCCTCACTCGCCTCACACGTCTGTTTCCTACGAGTCGAACCGAGCGACCTGTGCTCGCGCGGGTCGCTTCGCCAAGTCCGCTTGACCGAGCTTCGGTCCGGAGGGCAGGAGCACATCAATGGCCACTGAGCCCAACGTGACATCTTTCCAGCAAACTCCCCGGCAGAGAATCGCTCCCACCAGGCTGTGGGCGCTGCTGCGCCCCTACTGGTTTTCCGAAGAGCGCCGGGGGGCGCGTGGGTTGCTGGCGCTGGTCATCGGCCTCAACCTGGCGAGTGTCTTCCTTACGGTGCTCCTCGCCTACTGGAACCGGCAGTTCTTCGATGCGTTGCAGGTGAAGGACTACCCGACCTTCCTCAGGCTCCTGGGGTGGTTCGCCCTCCTGGCGGCCTGCTACATCGTGGTCGCGGTCTTCGCCCTGTACTTCAACCAGATGCTGCAAATCCGCTGGCGGCGCTGGCTCACCGACCAGTACTGCCGGGACTGGCTCACGGGGCGGGCCTACTACCTGCTGCAACTCGAGCCGTCGCACGTCGAGAACCCGGAGCAACGCATCCAGGATGACATCGGACTCGTGGCGAATCTGAGCCTGGACCTCCTGACCGGGGTGCTCAACGCTATCGTGACCCTGGCGTCCTTCCTGGTGATGCTGTGGACCCTGTCCGGCATGCTCTCGCTGCATCTGGCGGGATTCACCCTGGGGATCCCGGGCTACATGGTGTGGGTGGCGCTCGTCTATGCGGGCCTGGGGTCGATCGGCACCCACCTCGTTGGCCGGGCGCTGATCGGCATCAACTACGACCTCGAGCGCGCCAACGCCGACTTTCGCTTCCGCATGATCCGCATCCGCGAATACGCCGAGAGCGTGGCCCTCTACGGGGGCGAGTCAGACGAAGAGGCGCAGCTCAAGACCTCGTTCGGTCACATCTGGCGAACGTGGTGGCGGTTGATGACGACGCAGATGCGGCTGACCTTTTTCACGGCGGGCTATGGCCAGGCGGCGGTCGTCTTCCCCATCCTCGTGGCGGCGCCACGCTACTTCTCGGGTGCGATCCCCCTCGGCGGCCTGACGCAGACCGCCCTCGCCTTTGGGCAGGTCCAGTCGGCGCTCAGCTGGTTCGTGGACGCCTATCCGCGCATTGCCCAATGGTCGGCGAGCGTCAACCGCCTGACCGGATTCAGTGAGGCGCTGGACCGCGCGAAACGGCTGCCCACCACCGCCGAGACGCTCCAGGTGCGCTCGACGCCCGGCCCTGTCCTGACAGTCGAGGGTCTGAACCTGCGCCTGCCCGATCGGCGGAGCCTCCTCGACGCGGTTTCCGTGCGGATCGACGCCGGAGAGCGCGTGCTGGTGAGCGGGCCGTCGGGCTCCGGCAAGAGCACGCTGTTCCGCGCGCTGGCCGGCATCTGGCCGTACGGCACGGGGACGGTGGAGATCCCGGAGGGACGTCGGGTGCTGTTCCTGCCGCAGCGGCCGTACCTGCCGATCGCCAGCCTCCGGGAGGTGCTCAGCTATCCGGAGCGCCCGGGTGGGCACACCGACGCCGAACTCCGGCAAGCCCTCACCGACGCCCAGTTGTCACACTTGATAGGTCGCCTGGACGAGGAGGCCAATTGGTCCCTTGAGCTCTCGGGCGGGGAACAGCAGCGGATCGGCTTCGCGCGGGTGTTCCTGTATCGGCCCGACTGGCTGTTCATGGATGAGGCCACATCGGCAGTGGACGAGGAAACGGAGCAGGCGCTCTACACCTTGGTGCAAGGGCGCCTCCCCGGAATCACCCTGATCTCGGTCGCTCACCGAGCAGCCGTGGCGAAATTCCACCGGCGCCGACTGATGCTTCACCCCGAGACCCGGTCGATCGAGGACGGCCTGGTGCCGGCTGCCGCCGGCTGAGGCCGGGATCGTCGCTCGAGGCAACCGCGAGGGGGCGCAGGGTCGGGCGAGCCGGGAGGATCAGCGTGAAGGAGTTGCGACCCCTGGTGAGAAATGCCAAATTCATCTGCAAGGAGTGCGGGCGCGCGGCGGCCAAGGCGAGTAGCCTGTGCGCCCCGGCCAAGCTATAATCCTTACAGGTCGGGTCGCGGGCCAAGTGGCCCGCGCATCGCAGTTTTCTGTGGGGGTGAGGCCAAGTAACGTTGGCAACACCCCCTCTGCGTTTCGGGCACAAGTCTCGCCACATAGCATTCCGTGAAGGCTGGCAGGTCGTGGCCCCCTTCGCGTGATTCCGTTGCCAAGTATGTAAAGTTGCCGATCCTGGGAGCCCGGGGTGGGGGCGGAAATTGTGTAACTTGGCAACGGATCTTTGCGACGGTGTCAGGCATCTTCACAGCCACGAGGACTTCTTGCGTGGGGACGCTCCTGGGTGAAAGGCGTTGGAGTCTACATCACGCTCCGCATCTCACCCCCGAGGTAGCCCGCAACGGCGACGAGGGTGGCCGCCAGGAGGGAGAGGCCCAGGAGGGGCCTACTGAGGCGATTGTGCGTCCGCCACCGCCAGCCGAAGTTGGCCAGGGCGCAGAGGGTGGCCCCGTAGGCGAAGAGGCTGTGCACCCGGTGGCGGGAGAGGAGTGCCGTCCCCACTCCCTGGGCTTCTTGTGCCAGGAGATCGCTCCACCCGAACGCGATGCTAACGACCGCGCCGAGGAGCCCGAGCCCCACGAGCCAGCGGGCAGCGTCCGAGAAGAGCGGATCCCGGCGCCACCAGGCCATGAGGTCGAAGAAGGTGCTCGCCAGCCAGAGGGCGATGGGGAAGTGGACCACGAGGGGGTGGATCAGCATAACTGGTTCCCTCCTCGCAGGTTCCCCAGCCGCCTACTTTGCCATCGCCGCATCCTGGAGGATTAGGCCTGCCACGTGCGCAGCGGTCTTTGCCTCCTGGAGGCTGTTGGAGGCGATGCCCTGGGTGGCGATCTGCGCTACGAGCGCGGCCTCGTAGTACTGTTGGTCCATTTTCCCCATGAGCTCCGGCACGACGCCAGTGCCCTGATCCTTGCAGGGGTTCCCCGCCGCGGCGTCGAAGAGCTTATCCTGCGGCCCCACCATGCAGTTTAGGACATGGTGGAGATGGAGATGGACCGCGTTCAGCGCGTCGGCCTTGGCGGCATACCCGGCGTGCGCCATGGCCGTCTTCAGTTCTGTCTCCGGGTTGCCGGCGGATTGAGCAAAGGCCCAGGTTCCGACGAAGGCCAGCGCCACCGCCACCACCAGCACGCGCATCCCATACGATCGCATTCGCTTCATGGTTTTACCCCCCCTTTTGCTCCTGGTTGATTGGAAACCTTGCCGTTCCGGAGCGCCACACTCGGGCGCCCTTCTTCCCCAAGCCCCTGCGACCCTTCACCTGGACGGACCTTACGCTGGGCGAGAAACCTCAGCCCTCCTGTCCCTCAGACGCCCCCACGAACACGGAGGGCGAATGCCGGTGCCGATGCCCCCAGACTCACGGGAGAAATGCGGGAATGACTGTCCGAGTTGGTGGCAGTATTCTCTCCCTACCAGTGCTTGTCAAGCCTGTCACACATCGAGGGAGGTCAGCAGGCCTGGTGGCCCCCCCATCAATGAAAGGCCTCTCCACATCGCCTCTCTCCACGTTGCGGCATGGGCCGAGTCTGGCACCAAAAATTCCGGCTGTTCGAATGGGCACCATGGTCGCCAACAACACCGGCGCTACTCGCGGACCAGTCCCAGCCGCCACTGCAACCGCTCCCATCCGGGGCTCAGTGGCGCGTCCACAAAGATCACGAAGCCGATCCCCCGATGGAACGAGCATGCCAGTTGGAGCACCTCCGGTTGGTCGAAGGTGAAGCGGTAGGTCTGGCCGGGCGCCAACTGGACCGGACCGAATTGTTGCGCCTGCTCGTCGTCGTTCCGCAAAACCAAGATGTCCCGGACCCCAAGCCGGAGGTGAATCCAGGATGGTAACCCGGATGGGATCTCTCCGCCTGCGCTTCGCGCTGCGGTGCCTTTCGGGATGACGTACACCGCCTCCCGTGCGGAGGGGGCGAGAGGTGCCATCGGGGCCAGGGCCGCCCAGCCCAGCGCCACGAGAGCCCCGCCCAGGAGGAGCGGGGCCCCGCCGATCCGGGTGATCCGGCGGAGGGTCACGGGATTCTACCTCGCTTTGTTATCGGACCGGCACTTCCAGAGACACGGGGGCCGCGTGCGTAAACGTGAGCGTCACAGGGACCCGATCCCCTGGGCGCAACGCGTGCTTCAGGTTGATCAACATGATGTGAATGCCTCCTGGTTTCATCTCCAGGGTGGCTCCGGCGGGAATCTCCAATCTGGCTACCGGCCGCATCCGCATCACGTCCCCCTCTCGGATCGTCTCGTGCAGCTCGACGGATTCCGCGGCGTCGCTAGCGGCCCCCACGAGCATCTCGGGGTCAGTCCCATCGTTCCGGAGGGTCACGTACACGGCCCCGTTGCCGCTCTCCGCGTGCATGTGACCCATCGGGGGCATCATCGGGGCTTTTCGGGCCCACGCGTCCACCACCTGCATGGACACGGGCCGGTTCACCTCGGCACCCAGGGCAGGCGAGGCAACGGTCAGCAGGCAGGCTGCGAGGCTGAGCCAGAGTTGGACGTGCGCACGCATCGGTCACCTCGTCAGTAAGAGTTGGAGGTCGTGGCGGATATCCTCAACGGATGTCCCGAACGGGATGGCCAGGCGCAGGTTTCCATTTGCATCGATTACGAAGGTTGTGGCCGAATGGTCCACCCCGTATCCGACCGAGGAGCCGGGGACCCGGTGGCTCTGGACGTACACTCCGTAGGCCTTCCACACGGAGGCGAGAGTGTCCCGGCTCCCGGTCAAGCCGAGGAAAGTGGAGTCGAAGACCCGGGTGTAGGTGCGGAGGCGCTTCGGGGTATCGCGCTCGGGATCGACGGTTACCAGCGCGACCCGGAGCCGCTGGGCTGCTGGGCCGAGCTGCTTCTTGACCTGGGCGAACTCGGCGAGCGTGGTGGGGCAGACGTCTGGGCACGAGGTGTACCCGAAGTAGAGCAGAACCACGGACCCCAGCCAGTCGTGGAGCCGGAACGGCTTGCCCTCGTCGGTTCGCAGGGTAAAGTCCTGGGCGGGCGAGGGCGGCTCCAGGACCCCAGAGCGAAACGGACTCTCGGCGGCCGCGCAGGGGAGCGCCAAGAGCAGGAGTGCGGCAATTGCTCCTCGGATCATGAGGCCACCTCCTCCGCCGAAAGACAGAGTTCATCCTTCACACCGAGCCATTGAGGGAATCCAAACCCTCCCCCGGATGAAACAGCTAGTCGGCCGGCTGCGGGCTTCCTCACCGCGCCGCGAGGGCGGCCCGCAGGCCCGGTACGTCCTCGGCTCCCGTCGGCACGGTGATCGACGAGCCTTCAAAGTCTCTCCCGACAGGCTCGACGCGCCCGCCCAGGTGGCGGCCGAGGAAGGCTTCGGCCACAGCGTTGAATGACTGGCGGTTCTCCGGACGGGCAAAGCCGTGCCCCTCGTCGGGGTAGAGCACATAGGTCACCGGGATCCCTCGCCGTTGCATAGCAGCCACGATTTGATCCGCTTCGCTCTGTTTGACGCGCGGGTCGTTGGCGCCCTGGCCGATGAGCAGCGGGCGCCGAACGCGATCCACAAAGGTCAGGGGGGAGCGGTTTTCCAGGAACTTCCGTCCCTCCTCGGTCCGGTGGTCCCCGACCCGCGTCGTGAACATCGCAATCCCCGGTTCCCAGTATGGCGGGATGGTGTTCAGGAGCGTCACGAGGTTCGACGGGCCGACGATATCCACGGCGCAGGCAAAGACGTCCGGGGTGAAGGTGAGGCCCACCAGGGCCGCGTAACCCCCGTAGGATCCGCCCAGGATCGCCACCCGTCCCTTGTCGGCGATCCCTTCCCTGACCGCCCACTGCACGGCGTCGATCAGATCGTCGTGCATCTTGCCCGCCCACTCGCGATTGCCGGCGTTGAGGAAGCGCTTCCCGAAGCCCGTGGACCCGCGGTAGTTCACGCTCAGGACGGCGTAGCCGCGGTTGGCCAGCCATTGGTCCTCTCCGTTGAATCCCCAGGAGTCTCGGGCCCACGGGCCTCCGTGGACGAGAAGGACCATCGGTAGGGGCCGATCGGGCCGCCCGGTTCGCTTCGTATCCGAACCCACCGGGAGGGTCAGGTAAGATACCAGGCTCAGCCCGTCGCGGCTCGTGATCACCTCGGGGTGCAGCTTCGCGAGGGGGAGTCCCTCCAGGGCCTGGCGACTGGTGAAGAGGAATGTCGCCTTCTTCGCGGTACGGTCGTAGAGGTAGAAGCGGATCGGACCGTCATCCACGATGGCGGCGACTGTCCAGAGGCGGTCGTCGAGGGTCCGGCTCGTGACCATGATATCTCCCGGCATCGCGGTCTTGAGATAGGCGAGATCGTCCTGAATGGACGGGTCCAGCACCTTCCATTCGGGGCGCGTGTAGTCGAAGGCCACGGCTTGTATGCTATGCGTCGTCGGGTGTTCCAGCACCCCCGCGACATCGGTCCGCGGGTCCTCGGCCAGCAGGCTCGTTTTGCCGGTCCGGAGGTCAAGCGACGTCAGCGCCGACGTGTCCCGCCCCCGGCTGTCGGTCATGTAGAGCACTTGCCCGGACTGGTCGAACCCCATGGGGTGTGTGGTCAGCGCGTCTTCCATGGCAATCGTCTGGAACGGTTCCCAGCCGACCACGCCCGAAGCGGCGGAGGGCGAACCACCGGAAGCGCTGACCGGTCGGAGGATCTCCGTGCCGCCGTCGCTGGTGGTCCGGACGGCGAACCGCACGCGGTAATCGTCGTCGGCGACGAATCCCTCAAACCCAGGGTTCTGCTGGACCACGGTCAACTCACCCGTCCGGATGTTCACCCGATAGAGGTCGTGATAGCGGGGGTCCCGCGCATTGAGCCCGACCAGGATCGTGTCGGGGAACTTCGGGCTCACCTGCTCGATGCGGGCTTTCGGGCGCATTGGCTTGCCGCTGGGGAGTATCATCGGCTTGCCGTCGGGGCCTGGGATGCTCTCGACGGGCGTGAGGTCCTTGGCCTGTCCACTCACCAGGTCGACCGAGAAGACCTTCCAGTTCTCGTCGCCGCCTTGGTCTTGGAGGTAGAGGAGATTGCGACTTGTATAGGCCCAGAAGTAGATGTGGATACCCCGCCCGGTGTCCTTCGTTACCGGTTTGGCGGCCCCGATGTTCTCCACAGGGGCCACCCAGACATTCAGCACGCCGTTCACTGGCGCCAGAAAGGAAAGGTGCCGGCCGTCCGGACTGACCCGGAGGGCCGCCCGGTCCGGATTTCCGAAGAGAACGTCGCGGGGAATCAGCGGTGCGGTGACAACGGACGTCGATGACTGGTCGGCGGATGCCGTCGAGACCGTCCCAGCAAGGGCTGTGAAGAATAGTGAAACCAATGCGAGAGCCGTGTACGGACCCATTTGCCTCTCCTAGAAAGCGAAGGCGCTCTTTCGCGAAATGGTGCTACGCTTCGGTTGGGACGAGCAGTTGCCGCTCTCCGCTAGCGGAAAAAGGGAACCATCGGTCCGCAGGCTTATCCATCGCGGCGGTCCCCTTCGAGCTCGGCCGAGAATCTGGGAATCCGTCTGAAGAATCGCGTTTCCCGACTGGTCAGGATGCAGCGATCCGAGACCTGTCCCACAATCCAATCTGTAGTTTATCCGGCCAAGAGAGGAAGACCAAGAGGAAACCTCCCCTCAGGGTCCTGATGACGGCATTCGCATCGCAAACATCTGAGGCACACACGGAGTCTTGCCCTCCGCGGCCCAGCGAGTTCGGACAACACACAATAGAGGGCCGGCTGCCGGCATCCCCGGGATCTGACCCTTCACTTCAGCGCATTCACGACCAGTGTCACGTCGTACTTCATCATGGTAATGTAGGTGTTGGCCTCGGGCCCGGCGGACAGCGTGTCGTCATACAGGGCGGTAATCACCCGGACCCCGGCGTCTTTGGCCAAGATGTCCATGAGCTTGGGGCTGAATTGGGCCTCGGCGAAGATCGCCGGCACCCGCTCCCGCTTGATGCGGCGGACCAGCACGGCCCCCTCGCGGGCCGAGGGTTCCTTGCCGGGGCTCGAGACGACGACCCCAACCAGGGTGAAGCCATAGCGTTTGGCGAAGTACGGGAAGGCATCGTGGAACGTCACCAGCTTTCGATGGGCCTTGGGGATGCTCTCCACCTCACCCTGGATCCACTTGTCCAGC
>JBIOJT010000059.1:0-16982 GCA_044451055.1 Methylomirabilales bacterium (SeqCode) | reverse complement strand
GCAGCCCCTTTTTCTAGCTGCTATTTTCAGAAGAAGGGGACCAGATTGTGGGAGTCTATCCTCGTGCGCCTTCTCCATGCGAGATATACTACGTTGTTGTCTACGTAAACTTACTTAGCCCAGGAACCGCTACGGCTCAAGTTAACGAAGGCAACTACGTCCCCCTTTACGACCCATCCCGCGCCCCTCATCCCGTCAGCTATTTCTGCACCTACCTACCATTGCACGGACTATGATGGGAGGCGACGGCGGCGTGGGCGGGTACTTGGGCAATCTTTCAACCAGTTCGACGAAGAGGCTGCAACTCGGCGATCGCCGGGCCTCGCTTGCTGCGCATGGCGTGCCAAAGGTCCCAGTCTTGCTGCAGGCCCAGCCAGAAGTCCGCCGACATCCCGAGCACCCGCGCCAGGCGCAACGCGGTATCAGGCGTCACCCCCCTCTTTGCCCGAATGATTTCGTTCAGCCGTGGGAAGGAGACCCCGAGCCGCACGGCAAATGCCGACTGGCTGATGCCGAGCGGCTTCAGGAATTCCTCCAACAGCATCTCGCCGGGGTGCGTCGGCGCGCGGTGCGCCGGAAGTCTCCGGGATGCCACGTCCGGGTCCCGGCGAGTACGCTTCACCCGCCCCCTAGTGGTAATCCGCGATCTCGACGTCATCGGCATAGCCATTCTCCCAACGAAAGCAGATACGATACTGTTCATTGATACGGATACTATGTTGGCCGGCGCGATTCCCTTTGAGGCGTTCGAGACGGTTGCCTGGAGGTACAGCCAAGTCGCCCAGGGCACGTACCCGATTCAATTGGTCGAGTCTCCGCCGTGTAACTGTCCACAGACGTTGCGGGCATGTCCGCCTGGCAGCGCGTGAATCTATGCCGTCAAATATGTCCGCTGTGCCACGATCCGCAAAGGAGCCTATCACATCCTACATTATAACGGGGATCGTATAAGATGGCAATCCCCCGTCCATCTCACGGACGGCGGCTAGGCAGCAAGTTCACAGAAGAAACATGATCGGGTTAGCAATTGCTCGTTGACGTTCCGCGCCGAAGCTCTCATGGCGATCGGAACATTCCGTTTTGCGGGACGTTGTTGTCTACGTAAACTTACTTAGCTCAGGAACCGCTACGGCGCAAGTTAACGAAGGCAACTACGCCCCCCTTTAGACGCGAGCCGGGATCAAGAGCTTCTTGCAGGTGATCCGCAGGGCGGCAGGTTAGGCGGCTTGAACTTCGACGATTTCGCTGGATGATGAGGGCTGGGGAATCGGATGACCGTCCTCCCGAAGTCCTTCGAGGTGAAACTCAATCGCTTCGCGGATGAGAGCCGTTACCTCCTCGCGGGTTTCTCCCACAACCGCACAACCAGGAAGATCAGGGACATACGCGCCAAAGGAGGTAGGGCCCTTTTCCACAACGACCAAATACCGCATGGCAGTCTCCTACTTCTTGAAACCGGCATGCTTAAGGATGCTGTTCAACGTCCCAGGCGGAACGTCGAGATTTGGCTTTCCGCCTACGGTTACCGCCCCTGTTTTCGGAGGCTGGTGAAACTGGATTGCAGCAGATGGGGAACTCGCCTCATTACAGTAGCGAACGTCTTTCAACGATACCGGCAGTTCACGAGGAAGAGCGCTACTTGTACGTTGATTCATCCTTCCTTCGAACCGCCACGATGATGATTCGACCAGCTTTCTCGTCGATCTCGTAAAGGATGCGATGGTCCCGCCCCACCCAGATGCGGCACTGGTCCTCCCGGCCTGCCACCTTGTCGTAGCCCCGTGGCCGTGGATCCTCCTGGAGGTCCAGGATGGCCCGGGCCACCCGAAGAAAGGTCTCATCGTCCAGGTCGAACAGCTCGCGCTTTGCAGAGCGCCGGAACCGGATCTTAAGCACGCTGCCTCTTGATGCGGGCGATCCGCCGCTCAATGGCCGCTATGCAATCCTCGACCGGCTCCTTCGCCCGCTTCAGAAAGACCTGGGCGTCCGGGTCCTTGATTTCCTCCTCGGCCAGGTATCTTTCGACGGCCTCCTCCAGCACGGCGTTCAGGGACCGGTCGCGCTTCACTGCCACCAACTTCAGCGCCTTCAGGGTGTCCGAATCCATCGTCGTCGAAAACGCTTTTCGTGGCATAGCCTCCTCACCTCCGAGGGTCATGGTATTCTCCAGATTTCAAGATGTCAAGAAATATGGATTCCTTGTCATTGGCGGACGATCGTCAGGGCCGATGGCGGGGTGAGAGGGTAGGGAAGGTTCTACGGCCGCGTCGCCTGCTCCAGGAGGTAAATGTACGAGCGGTAGATCTGGCCCGTGGCGCGGGTCATGCCGATCTCGCAGGTGCGGCTGCTGGAGAAGCAGCCGTCGTGCCGGCCGGCTGTCACCTCGGCGGCCTCGCGCCGCGTGGCGGACGCGGTGAGTTCAGGGAACAGGAATCCCCGGTCACCGGCGAAGCCGCAGCAGCCGGCAAGGAGCGGCACCGTCACCTGTTGGCTGCAGGCTCGGGCGATTCCCTCCAGCTTCGGCGAAAGGTCCATCTTGACGACCGAGCAGACCGGGTGGAGCGCCACCGATCCGACCTTCCGCTTGATGGTCAGTCGGGGCAGGAGCTGGTCGTGCACGAAGGCCGTGCTGTCCAGGAGGCGGAGCCGGTCGAACCGCTCCTGGTTCTCCGGTGTGAGGTAGGGCCGGCTGGTTGTGAGGCCGTACGTGCACGGGCTCGTGTCGATCACGACCGGCAGCCGCCCCTGATCCGACCATTCCCAGAATCGCGCCACGGCGCGGTTCACCATGAGGTGGTGCCCCTGGTCGTACCCCTTGGAAGAGAATGGCACGCCACAGCAGGTCCCCTCGACGCCGGCGGGAATCCAGACTGGCACCCCGGCCCGGTGGGCAACTGCGACGAAGGCCTCCATCAGGGTGGCCTCGTCCGGCTCGCCCGGCAAGTGTCCCATCACCCGGGAGATGCAGCTCGGGAAGTAGACGGCCTGGGCGCCGGCTTTCTCCGTGGCCGGGCGGCTTCCCCGGACGGCGCGCGGCATCTCGGGGCTCCACTGAGGGAACGGGCGGCGGAGGATCGCCCGCATGGCGCGGGTGATGCCGGTCATGGTGCCGGTGCCGAAGGTCGACTGAATCATGTGCCCCGTTCGCAGGCCGAAGCGGGCCAGCGGCTCTATGAGGGCGAAGTGTGAGGCAATCCAACTTGCCAGGGACTGCGCCCAGGCCGGATGGCGGAGCTGGCGGAAGCGCTTGGTGAGCTGGCCGGTGTCAATCCCGACCGGGCATGCAGTAGCGCACAGGCCGTCCACGGCGCAGGTGTCGAGGGCCATGTAGGGGAAGTCGGCGTCCAGCGCGGCCAGAAGGTCCGGGTCAGTCCGGCTCTCCTTCAGGCGCACCATCTCCCGCCGGACCGCGATCCGCTGGCGTGGGGAGAGGGTCAGGTCCAGGCTCGGGCACTTGGGCTCGCAGTAGCCGCACTCGATGCACTTGTCGACTTCGTCTTCGACCGAGGGCATCGGCTTGAGGTCGGTGAGGTGCGCCTTGGGATTGGAGTTGAGGATCACGCCCGGGTTGAGCAGCCCCTCGGGGTCCACCAGCGCCTTGAGTTCCTTCATGATCGCGAGGGCCTCGGGGCCCCATTCGGCCTCGACGAAGGGCGCCATGTTGCGGCCCGTACCGTGCTCGGCCTTCAGCGCGCCGTCGTACCGCTTGACCACGAGGTCCACGACCTCGTCCATGAACCGGGCGTACTTGTCCACGGCGGCCTGGTCGTTGAACGACGGGGTGATCACGAAATGCAGGTTACCGTCCTTCGCGTGGCCGAAGATGATGGCGTTGTCGTAACCGTGCTTGGTGAAGAGCCGCGTGAGGTCCACGGCCGCGTCAGCCAGCCGCTCGACGGGGAAGGCCACGTCCTCGATGATGACCGTGGTCCCGCTCTTCCGCACCGCGCCCACCGAGGGAAACGTCCCCTGGCGGATCTTCCAGAGGAGGGCCTGCTCCGCCGGGTCGTGGGTGAACCGGGCCGGCTCGAGCAGCCGGAGACCCGCCACACCCTGGCGGGCCTGGACCTCCAGGGTTGAGCGCTCCGCCTCGTCCTCGCACTGGAACTCGGCCAGGAGGCCCGCCGCCTCATCGGGTAGCGTCTTGATGGAAAGGGGGATCCCGGGCTGGCTCTCGACCGAACGGAGCGACGCCCGGTCCATCAGCTCGAGGGCCTTCGCGCCCGCATCGCGGAGCGGCACGATCGCGGCGCAGGCGGCGTGGAGATCCGCGAACAGCAGGAGGCCGGTGTACTTGACCGGCAGGTCGGGGACGGTGTTGAGGACGGCCTCGGCGATGAAGGCCAGCGTTCCCTCCGAGCCGACCAGGACGTGCTCGAAGATCCGCACCGGCCCGTCGAAGTCCAGGAAGGCATTGAGCGAGTAGCCGGTGGTGTTCTTCATCTTGTACCTGGATCGGATCCGCTGGGCCAGGGCCGGCTGCGCCTCGATCTTCCGCTTGAGGTCGAGGAGCCCCTGGGCCAGACGCGGCTCCCGCTTGCGGAAGATCTCTTCGGCGCGCGGGTCGGCCGTGTCGATCACCGTGCCGGAGGGGAGCACGAAGGTCAGCGAGTGGAGGGTGTGGTAGGCGTTCTGGATGACGCCGCAGCACATCCCGCTGGAGTTGTTCGACAGGATCCCACCCATCATGCAGGTGTTGATGGAAGCCGGGTCCGGCCCCATCTTGCTGCGGTGCGCCTTGAGGGCGGCGTTCACGTGGGCGCCGATCACCCCGGGCTGGACGCGCACCTTCTTCCCGCCGGCCTCCACCTTGACCTGTCGCCAGTAGCGGGCCACCTCGACCAGGATCCCGTCGGTGATGGCCTGCCCGGAGAGGCTCGTGCCGGCGGCCCGGAAGGTGAGCGGGATGCGCTGCTCGCGGCTGAAGCGGAAGAGGGCCTGGATCTCCTCGACCGAGCGGGCGCGCACCACCGCCTTGGGCACCAGCCGGTAGAAGCTCGCGTCCGAGCTGTAGGCGATCAGATCGATTGGCCGGGTGAGGATCCGCTCCCGCTCGACGATGCGGGCGAGCAGGCCGGCGAGAGCCGGGGAGACCACGGGCACCTGGGACGTCGGGGTGGCGGTGGGCATGGGAAAACCTCGCGCGGGAACAGCAGCGGGAATTCAGCGACGACTCATGGCTCGTCCAGAAGCCAGGCGTACAGCGACTTGGGGCCGTGCACCCCGAGGGTCAGCGTCAGTTCGATGTCGCTGGTGCGGCTGGGGCCGGTGACCAGGACGCAATACCCGTCATTCTGGACCTCAGAGAATGCCTGGTGCAGGTCGGCCCGCAAGGCCGCAGGGGTCAAGAGCGCCAGGTGCACCCGCGGGAGGAGCGAGACGACCCGCGGCCGCTCCGGGGAAGAGCGCAGCAAGAGAGTCCCCGTCTCCGGCAGGGCCGCGTCCACGCCCGTCACGCCTAGTTCACACTCCGCCACCAGATGCTTGTCCGCCTGAGGGGAGACGATCTCGACGCCGAGCGCTCTCAGCGTGCTTGCCACATCCAGCGCCTGAAGCTCCAGGGTGGCCCACAGAGTCGCCTTCTTCACCGCCTCGGCCTTGACCAGATCCGCCAGCGCGGATTTGAGGTCATCCTTGCTGGCCAGGCGCCGGGCGACCCCATTCAGTTTGCCGATCTCGATGAAGAGCTGCTCGATCTCGGCATCGAGGGGTCCCGCAGTGCGGGACTTCACCCGTGCGGTCGGTGGAACGGGTGCGACCGGCGAGCCCGGGGTACGGCCGAGCGACGCCCGTACCTTGCCCAGAATCTCTTCGCGTGCCGAATCCATGTGTCCCTCGTTCTTTCCCGGGATCCCGACTATGGACGCCCCTTGGCCTCGCGGGAGCGGGTGCGCCACCAGGCTCGAAAATCCGACGCAAAGGCTGGGAGGGGTCTGGCCATCGTCCAGCGGTTAAGAGGGGGCGGCAGCTTGGGAAGCCAGCCGTCGCGCTTGAGGGGGGCCTGGAGCCACTTCAAGAGTGTGGACCCGAGCCGGTAGAGCCACGGCGTGCGCAGGGCGACGGAGCCGATCTGTGCCCCCATCCGCAGAGGGTACGGCGCCACCGCTCCCTCCTGCTCGTCTCCCTCGACCACGCGATGGCGCAGGTGGAGCAAGATCTCCGTGATGGGGATCTTCACCGGGCAGATGTCGTTGCAGGCGCCGCATAACGTCGAGGCGAACGCCAGCCCCCCGGCGGCCTTCGCCCCGAGGATCTGGCTCGCGAACATCATCCCCGTGGGCCCGGAAATCGGATACCCGTAGGTGTACCCCCCCACGCTGTTGAAGACGGGGCAGATGTTCAGACAGGCCCCGCAGCGAATACAGAGGAGCGTCTCTCGACACTCGGGGCTTTGAAGGATGCGTGATCGTCCATTGTCCAGGAGGACGAGGTGCAGCTCCTTCGGTCCCGTCTCCGTCTCCGTCCGCGGCGGGCCGCTGATGAACTGGGTGTAGCACGTAATCTTCTGCCCGGTGGCGCTCCGCGCCAGCACCTTCAAGAGGACGGTGAGGCTCTCCCAGTCCGGCACAATCTTGTCAATTCCAACAATCGCCACGTGAATGGGGGGGATGGTCGTGCACATCCGCCCGTTTCCCTCGTTCGTCACCGTGACGATGGTTCCGGTCTCGGCCACGAGGAAGTTTCCCCCGGAGATGCCCAGGTCTGCAGTCAGGAACTCCTCCCGAAGCTTCATGCGCGCGATCTGGGTGAGCTTCTCCGCCTCTGCGGGGGCGTCCACTCCGAGCTTCTCCCGGAACAGCGCGGCGATCTCTTCCTTGGAGAGGTGGAACGCCGGGACGACGATGTGCGCCGGTCCAACGCCGAGGAGTTGGACGATGTACTCGCCCAGGTCGGTCTCGATGATCTGGATGCCCTCCGCCTCCATGGCATGGTTGAGACCGATCTCCTCGGTGGCCATGCTCTTCGATTTCACCGCCTTCTTCACGTGGTGCTGGTGGGCAATGTCCAGGACGATCCGGTTGGCCTCCGCCGCGTCTCGCGCCCAGTGGACGTGCCCCCCCGCCTTGGTCACCGCTCGTTCCGCTTGTTCGAGATAGTGGTCGAGGTGTGTGATGGCGTGCAGGCGCACATCGTGGCCCGCCTGGCGCAGCGCTTGCCACAGGTCGTTGCCGAGGGCCTCTACCAGGGCCGCCCGAGTGCCCAGGAACTTGGCCGTGGCCTTTTGCACCGCCGCGGGCATCTTCGGTGGGACGTGTTGCGTGTTGGTCCGAAAGTCTATGGGAAGGGTGGCCTGGCTCATGACGTCCCTCGATCCGCTGTCAGCACTTCGATCAGATGCATGGCCTTGATCGGCGAGTTCACCTTGCGCAATCCGCCGGCGATGTTCATGAGACACCCGGCATCGCAGGCCACGACTGCCTCGGCGCCGCTTTCCTGAATCGATTTGACCTTGGCCTCCATCATGGCCTTGCTGACCTCTGGGTAGATCACGCTGAAGCTCCCGCCAAACCCGCAGCAGGTTTCCTCGGTGGAGAGGGGGACAAGCTCCAGACCCTTCACCTTGCGGAGGAGCGCCTTGGGCTCCTCGCGGACGCCCAGGCCCCGCAGGAGGTGGCAGGAGGCATGGTAGGTCACCTTGTGGGGGAAGCGGGCCCCCACATCGGTCACCTTCAATTGCTGGATCAGGAACTGGGTGAACTCGAATGTCCGCGCCGCCGTGTCTTCGGCGAGGCGGTGTTCCGGCGTGCCGGGCGGGAATAGATGCGGATAATGATGGCAGACCATGTCCACGCACGAGCCGGACGGAGAGACGATGAACCCATCGGTCCGGCCGAATACCTCGAGCCACTTGCGCGCCAACTCGCGAGCCTGTGTCTGATAGCCGCTGTTGAAGAAGGGCTGGCCGCAGCAGGTTTGCTCTTGGGGGAAGTCCACATGGACTCCTAGCCGCTCCAGGAGTCCGACCATGCCTTTCAGTACGTTCGGGAAGAATTGCTCGGCCAGGCAGGTGATGAAAAGCTGTGCCTTGATAGGCATACCCATTCCTTCCGTGTGGCGAAGACCTTTCTGACGTTCGGATCTCTCGAAGGATCGTGCTGGGGAAGGCCGGGGGGCTGTTGGCCCGCCCCCCGGCCTGGACGATGCGTTACCTCACTTGATCGGCGGTATCGGAATCATGCCCGGGAAGACGTACGCCTGCAGCATACAGATCAGGCCGATCACCGCAGCACCTGCGACGGAATGCCAGAAGACCGTACGGAAGATCGGGCCCATGGCGTGTGACCGCTCGTAGGGATCGTCGTAGCAGGCGGCGCAGGCCACCATGATGGACTGAGGGTCGATCATCTTGCCCATGACCCCGCCGGTGGAATTCGTGGCGGAGATCAGGACCTCGTTCAAGTGCAGTTGCTGCGCGGTGATCCGCTGCAGGTTGCCGAACAGGGCGTTGGAAGCGGTGTCGGAGCCGGTGAGGAAGACCCCCAGCCAGCCAAGGTACGCCGAGAAGAAGGGGTACAGGGGGCCTGCGGCGGTGAATGCCAGGCCGATCACGGCGTCGGTCCCAGAATAGCGGGTGAGGAACCCGATCCCGAGCACTTGCGCGATGACCAGAATCGGGATCACCAGGCGGCGGGCGGTCCGGCTGACGGACTCACCCCACTGGGCGGCGCTCAATCGCAGGGTCAGGCCGGACAAGAGAGCGGCAACGAACACCCCCGTGCCGGCCGCGGAGAGCCAGTTGATGGCAAACACAGCCGCCTCGGGCTTGGCGTTGGACGGAACCACCGGCGGCATCCGCTGGACCAGGTTATGGAGCGCCGGCATCTGCCACACTGGCAGGGAGAGGGAGCCCGCGAACGTGGAGCCGAGGAGGGTGCTCTTGAAGGTAATCCCGGAGAAGAGGGTGTTCAGGTACGCCTTCCACTGGGGCATGCCCCAGATGGCGCAGCACACGATGAGGATGCCCCACGGCACCCAGGCGTAGGCCGTCTGGCCTACGGTGTACGGGTACTCCCACTCGTGTGCGTCAGTAGTGACCGCCGCCTTCTTCCCGGCCTTCGCCAGGGCCTCCCGCTCGGACCGCAGCAGGAACCGGGTCTTGGGGTGCCAGACGAAGCGGATGAACAGCGCCGTGCAGATGACGGAGAAGACACCCGCAACCACATCCGTCATCAGGTGGAGTTCGTTGGTCTGGGAAGCCACAAACTGCATGATGGCGAAAGAGCAGCCGCACATCAGCGATCCCGGCCACACTTCCCAAGCCTCCTTCCACGTTCCCCCTTCCATCAGGACGAAGGCTGTCACCAGCCAGAACGGGACCAGGATGGATACCCAGGGCAGCTGCCGGCCCACCATGGAGGACAGGGTGAGCTGGTCGAGCCCGGTCACGGTTGCGAGCATCACGATGGGGGTGCCGATGGCCCCATAGGCGACCGGGGCGGTGTTGGCCAGGAGGTTCAGGACGGCCGACTGGAAGGGTGAGAAGCCGAGGCCCACCATCACGGCCCCGGCGATGGCCACCGGCGTCCCGAAGCCCGACGTCCCCTCGATGATGGCCCCGAAGGAGAAGGCGATCAGGAGAACCTGGAGGCGCCGGTCGAACGAGATGTGAATGATGGACTCCTTCACGACCTCGAACTTCCCGGAAATGAGGCTCATATTGTAAAGGAATATGGCCCCGATGATGATCCAGATGATCGCCAGGAAGCCTGACAGGGCGCCGAACGAGAAGGCCGAGAACGCCGAGGCGAACGGCATCCCGAAGGCCAGGGTGGTTATCACGAAGGCGGCCAGGACCCCATAGAATGCGGCATACGGAGCACTGATGCCGAGATGCTTCGCCCCCTGCTTGTCCCGGTGCGGGTGCAAGGCGATGAAGTACAGCAAGGTGAGGATTGGAATCGCCGCCACGATGGTGGACAGAAAGACATTGCCCAATGGGTTGTAATTCTGATGGTACATAGGATCTCCCTCCACGGACAGAATTGCGGTTCGGTTTTGAGCGTGGGAACAGTCATGGATGATCGAGCAACTACGAGTGTCCGTGACTTCCCATATGAAGCGCCCCACCAGCAAGGCGCCTCAGCGCACGTGAAGCCTTCAAGCCTCTGACCCGATCACCTCCTTTCACCTCTGGCTCCCCGGCCTCGCGGACTCAGGGGCCGTCCGGGAATGGTCGAGAATTGTTGAGCGGGCGCCGGAACTTGGGCGCGGCCCGCTTGATCGTGGGATTGCGGTGCACAGTATGGCTCCGTTGAGCCCGGAGAAAATGTGCCTACGAGGGGAGACCCCGCGCCGAGGGGGCGGTACAGCGACTCCCATCTGAAGGGTTCAGAGAGGCCAGATCCCGATAAGCAGCAGGTGTGGAGGGAAATCTTCCGGAATACGCAGGAAGATCGGAGGGGAAAGCAGAACCTCGATGAGGATCCCGGAGATCCTGTGGGAAACCCCGGCCCCGCGACCTTGGGGGAAAGGCCTCGCACAGGTGCCGGATCAGTACCCGAGGGGGAACATCCACACGCCACAGATCAGCCCTCCGAGGAGAGGTCGCCGATCAAAAGCCTTGGCCGGATATGGCGTCCAACCGGGTCGAGGTCCTCATCGTTTTGGTGTGGCGATCAGGTACCGCCAAGGGTTCAGTCTTCGTTGATCCCGGCAGCATCCCCCGGTTGCTACCCGGCCCGCGGCCGACCGCGCGAGGCCTCTTCCGGCCTCACGGGTCCACTCTGGTCAAATGAGGTTGGGAGCATGTCGCCAGAATCGGCGCATCATATGCCCAGGCCATTTGGAATGTCAACCCTTCTTCGGCGTTCTTCTTCGGCGTTGTTCGATTATTCGGAGGTGTTCGGGAGACGGTGTCAGGGGGGTTGGGAACGCGGACGGAAGGACGACGGAGGGGCCCCGCAGGGCTGGTGGCCCCCCCGTCGGTGGCGAGTTTAGGATTTCAGCGCGTAAGAGCTGAGCACCTTCATGTAGTTGCCGCGCTCGAAGGCGGCTGGCTGGGCCACAGACCGGTAGCTCATGCTGCCCTGCATCTGGCGGATGGACGCGTACTCGTGCTCTTCCATCCAGGCCAGCAGGTCGGTGCGCACCTTCGCCAGGTACCCGATTCCGTTCCTGAGCAGGGCCGAGGTCATCATGGCCACCCGCGCCCCGGCCATCATCGCCTTGAGCAGGTCCTGGGCCGTGTGTACGCCACCCGTGACGGCCAGGTCGGCCCGGATGCGCCCGTGCAGGAGCGCCACCCAGTGCAGGCGCAGGAGCAGTTCGTACGAGTTGCTCAGGGTCAGCGACGGCAGGGCCTCCAGCTTCTCCAGGTCAAAGTCGGGCTGGTAAAACCGGTTGAACAGCACCAGGGCATTGGCGCCCGCTTGGTCCAGCCGCCGCGCCAGGTTGCCCATCGCGGTGAAGGCATGCCCGAGCTTCACCGCCACCGGGATCTTCAGGGTGCCCTTCACGTCACGGACGAGATCGAAGTACATCTGCTCCACCTGGGCGCTGGTCATCTCCGGGTCGGTGGCGATGTAATAGACATTGAGTTCCAGGGCGTCGGCACCGGCCTCCTGGATCATCTTGGCGTAGCGGATCCAACCCCCGGTGGAGACACCGTTCAGACTCCCGATGACGGGGATGCGCACGGCGGCCTTGGTCCGGCGGATGTGTTCCAGGTATTCTCCCGGCCCGAGCCGGTAGTCGGTCATCGTGGGGAAGTAGGAGAGAGACTCGGCGAAGCTCTCCGTGCCTTGGGAGAGGAAGCGATCCAGCTGCTGGCTCTCGAAGTCGATCTGCTCCTCGAAGAGGGAGTGCAGGACGACGGCCGCTGCGCCCGCGTCTTCCATCCGCCGGATATTGTCCACCTCCTCGCACAGGGGGGAGGCGGAAGCCACCAGCGGATTCTTCAGGCTGAGACCCAGATAGGTCGTGGCGAGGTCGGTCATTGTGGTTTCTCCTCCCCGCGCGGCGCGGCGGATTGCGGCTTCTGCTCCGAGGCTGGTTGCATCGGCATGGCCGCCCAGTGCTCGTACAGGCGCCAGCGCGCGGTCAGCTCGGCCTGGGCGGTCTCCAGCAGCCGCTTGGCCGCCGCCGGATCGCTGTGGTTCAGCATGGTGAAGCGCGTCTCGTTGTTCTCGAACTTGTCCAGGGTCAGCGTCGGCGCCTTGCTATCGAGGACGAGCGGGTTCTTCCCCTGCTTGGCCAGCTCCGGGTTGTAGCGCATCAGGGGCCAGTGGCCCGTCTGGACGGCGGCCTTTTGCTGATCGAGGCCGTGCTTGAGGTCGTAGCCGTGGGCGATGCAGTGACTGTAGGCCACGATCAGGGACGGTCCGTCGTACGCCTCGGCCTCGAGGAAGGCCTTCACCGTGTGCATGTCGTTACTGCCGAAGGCGACGCGGGCGACGTAGATGTTCCCGTAGGTCATCACGATCATCGCCAGGTCCTTCTTCGGCCGGGGCTTGCCGCCGGCGGCGAACTTGGCCACCGCGCCGCGCGGGGTCGCCTTGGACATCTGGCCGCCGGTGTTGGAATACACCTCGGTGTCCAGGACCAGGACGTTGACGTTCGCCCCCGAGGCCAGGACATGATCCAGCCCTCCGTAGCCGATGTCGTAGGCCCAGCCGTCCCCGCCCACGATCCACACGCTCTTCTTGACCAGGGCGTCGGCCAGGCTCAGGAGGTCACGCGCCTCGGCCGAGTTCATACCGCGCAGTATTTCCTTCAGCTGCTGGACCCGGTCGCGCTGGGCCTTGACGCCAGCCTCGGCGGACTGGTCGGCCGTGAGCAGCGCGTCTGCCAAACCATCTCCGAAAGATCCCAACAGCCGCCGGAGCAGCTCCTCGGCGTACTGACGTTGCTTGTCCAGAGCCAGGCGCATGCCCAGGCCAAACTCGGCATTATCCTCGAACAGAGAGTTTGACCAGGCCGGCCCGCGCCCGTCCACGGTCATGGAGTAGGGGGTGGTAGGCAGGTTGCCCCCGTAGATCGAGGAGCAGCCGGTGGCGTTGGCGATCAACGTCCGGTCACCGAAGAGCTGGGTGAGCAGCTTGATGTAGGGCGTCTCGCCGCAACCGGCGCAGGCGCCCGAGAACTCGAACAGGGGCTGCAGGAGTTGCACGTCCTTCACCTGGCCCATGGTCAGGGCCCCGCGATCCATCTCGGGCAGGCTCAGGAAGAACTTCCAGTTGGCCGCCTCGGATTCGCGGAGCGGCGGCTGCGGGGCCATGTTGATGGCCTTGAGCCGCACCTCCTGCTTGTTCTTGACGGGACAGACCTCCACGCACAGCTCGCAACCCGTGCAATCCTCGGGCGCGACCTGCAGGGTGTACTTCATCTCCTTGAACTCTCGCCAGCGCGCCTGGGCCGACTTGAACGTCGGCGGGGCGTCCTTGAGCAGCTCCGGCGAGTACACCTTGGCCCGGATGACGGCGTGCGGGCAGACCAGGACGCACTTGCCGCACTGGATGCAGATCTCCGTGTCCACCACGGGAATCTCCAGGGCGATGTTGCGCTTCTCCCACTGGGTGGTCCCCGTCGGGAAGGTGCCGTCCACCGGGAAGGCGCTGACCGGGAGCGAGTCCCCCTCGTTGGCGATGATCTTGGCCAGCGTCTTCTGCACGAATTCCGGCGCCTCGGCCGGGACGGCCGGGCGCAGGTCGAAGGTGCTGGTCACCCTCCCTGGCACCTTGACCTCGTGCAGGTGGTCCAGGGCCGCGTCCACGGCCGCGAAGTTCTTCTTGACCACGGCCTCGCCGCGCTTGCCGTAGGTCTTCTCGATGGCGTGCTTGATTGCCCCGATGGCCTCGTCCCGCGGCAGCACCCCGCTGATGGCGAAGAAGCAGGTCTGCATGATGGTGTTGATGCGCACCCCCATGCCGGTCTTCTCCGCCACCTTGTAGCCGTCGATGACGTAGAAGCGGAGCTTCTTCTCGATAATCTGCCGCTGCACCGTCCTGGGAAGGTGATCCCAGACCTCGTCCGGCCCGTACAGGCTGTTCAGCAGGAAGGTCGCCCCCGGCGCCGCCTCCCGCAGCACGTCCAGCCGCTCCAGGAAACTGAACTGGTGGCAGGCCACGAAGCTCGCCTGGCTGATGAGGTAGGTGGACCGGATCGGCTTGGGGCCGAAGCGCAGGTGGGAGATGGTTAGCGCCCCGGACTTCTTCGAGTCGTACACGAAATAGCCCTGGGCGTAGTTGTCGGTGTCCTCGCCGATGATCTTGATGGAGTTCTTGTTGGCTCCGACGGTCCCGTCGGCGCCGAGGCCGTAGAAGACGGCCCGCACCGTCTTGGGGTCCTCGGTGGAGAACGCGCGATCGTAGTCGAGGCTCGTGTGGGTGACGTCATCCACGATGCCGACCGTGAAGTGGTTCTTCGGCTTGGGCTTCGCCATCTCGTCGAAGACGCCCTTGATCATGGCCGGCGTGAATTCCTTGGAGGAGAGGCCGTAGCGCCCGCCCATGATCCGCGGTGCCACCGTGAACGGGGCGGCGCCGACGGCCATGGCCTCGTGCACCGCCGTGATGACGTCCACGTAGAGCGGTTCGCCCGCCGCGCCCGCCTCCTTGGTGCGATCCATGACGGCGATGGTCTTGACGCTCTTGGGGAGCGCCTTGACGAAGTGCTCGACGGAAAAGGGGCGGTACAGCCGGACCTTCAGGACGCCAACCTTCTCGCCCCGGGGCGTGAGGTATTCCACGGTCTCGTGGGCCGCCTCGGCGCCCGAGCCCATCAGCACGATCACCCGCTCGGCGTCGGGAGCGCCCATGTAGTCGAAGAGGTGGTACTGGCGCCCCACGATCTTGGCGAACTTGTCCATGGCGTTCTGCACGATGGTGGGGCAGGCGAGGTAGTAGGGGTTCACCGTCTCCCGCGCCTGGAAGAAGACGTCCGGGTTCTGGGCGCTGCCGCGCAGGACCGGGCGATCGGGCGACAGGGCGCGGGCGCGATGGGCCTGCACCAGCTTGTCATCGATCATGGCCCGCATGTCCTCCTGCGTCAGTTGCTCGACCTTCGCCACCTCGTGCGTCGTCCGGAACCCGTCGAAGAAGTGCAGGATGGGGAGCCTGGCCTCCAGCGCGGCCGCCTGGGCGATCAGCGCGCAGTCCATGACCTCCTGGATGGAGTTGGACGCCAGCAGGGCCCAGCCCGTGGCGCGCGTGGCCATGACGTCGCTGTGATCCCCGAAAATCGACAGGGCGTGCGCCGCCACCGTCCGGGCCGCCACGTGGAAGACGGTGGAGGTCAGCTCGCCCGCGATCTTGTACATGTTGGGGATCATCAGGAGGAGCCCTTGGGACGACGTGAAGGTCGTCGTGAGCGCCCCGCCCTGCAGGGCCCCGTGCACGGCGCCCGATGCGCCGCCCTCGCTCTGCATCTCGACTACGACCGGGACGGTCCCCCAGATGTTCGTCTTGCCTTCGGATGACCATTGATCCGACCATTCCCCCATGTTAGAGGATGGGGTGATCGGATAAATGGCGATCACCTCGTTGGTCTGGTGTGCGACGTACGCGGCCGCTTCGTTTCCGTCGATCGTTACCTTCGGTCTACTCATCTGAGATCTCCCTTGGACCCTCTGCTGATTGCCGCAGGGGGGTTACCTGTGCTGGATGACCGGGCACACCCGTCCCCAGGCAGGCGAGAACTGTTGCAGAAACATGGCAGCAAGGCCTGTGCCTCGATAAAGATAATGGCTCCCTCAGAAGCGCAACCTTCCATGAATTCAGGGCTTCCCCGGGCGAGCCGGGTTGCGGAGCAACCATCCGGAGTCGCCGTGGGTGTTCCAGGTGGGACACTCGCGCGCAGCAGTGTCCCAATGGTCATCAGCCCCTTTCTGTGTCGCAGCAAGCACCGCCTCCAGGAACCGGGTCTCAGGCAGGGCGCCCTCGATGGCGCCCGTCTCGTTGACGATGGTCCGTGGGACCGCCCGCACTTCGTACCGCTGGGCCAGGTGAGGAAACTCGGTGGCCTCCACTGCATCGCCGGTGATGGAATCGCTCTCCAGGGCGAACTGGTGGGCCAGCCGCACCGCGGCCGGGCAGTGGGGTCAGGTGGGCGTCGTGAACACCTGAAGGTGGACCGGCTCGTGGACCCCGGCGAGGGCCGCCCGGGTCTCGGGCAAAAGATCGGCGCTCCCCCGCGAGACATCCTTGATGGCCTCCAGGAATGGCACGAACTCGTACCCCAGTGGGATGCCATAGAAGCGGATGCCGTAATCCTTCGATCCCTCCACCACCGTCGCTGGGATCTTGTCCACCCGGTACTGGGCGACCTTCTCCTTGTCGAGCTGGAAGTTGTACACCTCCAGGCTGATCTTGTCGGAGAGCTCCTGTACTTCCCGGAGCAACAGTTCGGTCTCGCGGCAGTACTGACAGGCCAACTCTTGGGTGAAGTTCACCAGCTTCACCGGCCCCGTCAACGCGGTGAGCTGCGTCTGGACTTCCCGCCGGTCTCGCTCGTTCAACAGCGCCATAGCTCTCTCCCAGCGATCAAAGTCTCCTGCCCGGCAGCGGAACTGCATCGCCCAAGGACCATCTTCTTGCATACCTCATCCAAGGTGGCCAATCAATGGAATTATAGCGATTGTCGCCTTGGAAGTACCTTCCCCCGCGCATGAGCCGCGGCCGGTGAGGATGATCGATTCGCCGGGTTCAGCCGCCCGTGGGCTGAAGAAAAGAGGGACCCGCCAGAACGGGTCCCCCGTCATTCTGTGGAATGGTCGGATCTATTTGACCACCGGATAGCCGGCCTTCTCCCACTCTGCCAGGTAGCCGGCCGCCAGGTGCTTCACGTTGGTGTGGCATCCCCAGCCAGACAGGCCGCGCAAGCCTCTGGGTTTCGTGTCCGGCAGCTACTACGCAGCGCGGAATAATGGCTACACCGTTCCCCGCGCTGCTTCGTTCGCGGGGAAGGCCCTCGCCCTTGCAGGGCACGCCGCAAGGTCTCGGCCCTCCCCACGGACCCTCCTAAGAAACTGCCTGCTCGGGGGCAGG
>JBIOJT010000058.1:0-17558 GCA_044451055.1 Methylomirabilales bacterium (SeqCode) | reverse complement strand
CAGCACCACCCGCACCGGCGCCTCCACCACCGCCGGTAGCCACACCACCCGCACCGGCACTCCCACCACCGCCGACCGTGGCCCCGGCATCGCCTGCGCCTCCGGCACCGCCCGCGCCGCCGCAGCCGAGGTGAGTGAGACTGTCGGGCGCACGTCGATTACGACGCGGCCCGCTGCCACGCAGCATCGTATGCGATGACGAGAACGCCGTGGGAGCCGGTGGGGGGATGCGTGTGACGCCGCGTATTGTGACCATGCCAGCCGGCTCGTCCGGCTGGCGCCAGTATTCTTGCCGTGACCCGGTGTGCCTGGGCGACGCTCCCGGGGTCTCGCCCGTCGACTATTCGACGAACTCCACCTCGACGCGGTGCGGGATGACGCCTCGCTCGTGGCCCATCGCCAGCAGGCGTCGCACAGCCGCGAGGCCCCGCTCACCATAATCCAGGGTCAGGTCATTGACGTACATGCCGACGAACCGGTCCGCCAGGCGGCGTTCCATGTCCCGCGCAAACCCCATGGCGTAACCCAGGGCCTCCTCTCGGTGGGCCAGACCGTACCGGATACTCTCCCGCAATGAATGAGAAACTTGCCGCATCAGGTCCGGGCCGAGGTCCTTCCGGATCACGTTGCCTCCGAGGGGGAGGGGCAGCCCGGTCTCCTTCAGCCACCACTCACCGAGATCGACCACCTTATGGAACCCCAGGGTCTCATACGTGACCTGACCCTCATGAATGATCAACCCAGCATCCACTGCTCCCGCGGTCACCGCGCCCATGATCTGATCGAAGGGAATCACAATGTGCTGGAGATCCGGATCCCACAGCCGGAGTGCCAGGGCCGCGGTCGTGAGCGTACCAGGGACGGCGATGCGCTTTCCCCGCAGATCGTCGGGACGACAGGCTGCCCGGGTCACGACCATCGGGCCATAGCCGTCTCCCATGCTGGCCCCATGAGGGAGGAGTGCATACCGGTCCGCCAGGTAGGCGTAGGCGTGGAAGGAGACCGCGGTCACCTCGTACTCGCCCCGGAGGGCACGCTGGTTCAGGCTCTGGATGTCTTCCAGGACATGGACGAATTCCAGGTCAGGGTCGGCGACCTTTCCCTGGGCCAGGGCATAGAACATGAAGGCGTCGTCCGAATCGGGGCTGTGGGCGACGGTGATCCGCCGTCGGGCGGGACGTTCTGGTGGCAACACTGCGAGGTCCTCTTATTCCTTCAGCGCGCCGGTCAGGCCGGTCACGTAGTACTCGACGAAGAACGAGTAGACCAGCGCGACCGGCACCGACCCCAGGAGGGCGCCGGCCATGAGGGGCCCCCAGGAGTACACGTCGCCCCGGATGAGCTCCGTGGTGACCCCCACCGGCACGGTCTTCTGGAGCGTGTCCGAGAGGAACACCAGGGCGTAGAGGTATTCGTTCCAGGACAGAGTGAAGGAGAAGATGCCGCACGACAGGATCCCGGGGATGGAGAGGGGCACGACGATCCGGATCAGAACGCCGATGCGCGTGGCGCCATCGATCATGGCGCACTCCTCCAGCTCCTTTGGGAACGTCTTGAAGTAGCCCATGAGGAGCCAGGTGCAGAAGGGGATGAGGAACGTCGGGTAGGTGAGGATGAGAGACCAGGGGGTGTCCCAGAGCCGCAGCGAGAAGATGATGTGGGCCAGCGGGATGAAGAGGATCGTGGGCGGCACGAGATAGCTGAGGAAGATGGCGACCCCCAGCGAGCCCGAGCCCCGGAACTGCAGGCGCTGGATCCCGTAGGCGGCCAGCAGGCTGGCGACCAGGGAGATCAGCGTGGCGAAGACGGCGATGAACATCGTGTTGTACAGCCAGCGCACGTAGTGGGTCTGCGAAAGGAGATGGCGGATTTGGGCCAGGGTAGGGTGCTGGATAAGGAGAGGATCGAGTCGCACGTCGTAGAGTTCCGGATCCGGCTTGAACGAGGTGATGAGCATCCAGTAAAAGGGGAAGAGCAGCAGGATCATGGCGACCCCGAGCGGGATGTTGAAGAGGGCGATCCGTTTCATGAGCTTGGTTCCTGACATGCTGGCCTACTCCCGCCGGAGGTAGAGGTAGCAGATCGCCACGCAGAGGACGAGGACGGGGAGGATGAAGTTGGAGATCGCGGCGCCCTCGCCGAACCGGCCCCCCTGAATGGCCCGCTGGAAGGCGAGCGTCCCGTACAGGTGGGTGGCGTTGGCCGGTCCCCCGCGGGTCATGATCCACACCAGCTGAAAGTCGGCGAACGTCCAGATGGTGGAAAAGGTCGTGATGATGGCCAGGAGCGGCCCCAGGAGCGGCAGCGTGATGTGCCAGAACTGGCGCCACTCGGTTGCCCCATCCACCGCGGCCGCCTCGTACAGCGTGGGGGTGATGGTCTGAAGACCCGCCAGGAAGCCGATGGCGAAGAACGGGGTGCCGCGCCAGGTATTGGCGAGGATGATGGAACCCCGGGCGAGATTCGGCTCACCCAGGTAGGCAATCCGGTGGCTGATTAGGCCCGCCTTGAGGAGAAGCCAGCTGATCGGGCTGAACGTGGGGTCGAACATCCACCAGAAGACGAGGGCACTGAACGCCGTGGGCACAATCCAGGGGAGGAGGACGCTGGCCCGCACGATACCCTTCCAACGAAACTCCCAGTTGAGAACGAGAGCCAGCGCGAGGCCGAGGACCAGTTTGAACGCGACGGCCACGACCGTGTACAGGATGGTGTTGAACGTGGCCAGGACGAAGACCGAATCCCCGATGAGGGAGAGATAGTTGCGGAGGCCATTGAAGGCGCCCGTGCCGCCGATGAGCGTGTCAGTGAAACTCAGCCAGATCCCCAGGACAAAGGGATAGGCCAGGAAGACCCCAAGGAGGAGCACCGCCGGGGTGACGAAGACGATCCCCAAGACCTGGCGATTCTCCAGCACACGGGCGAATGAAGACCCGCCCGGTCGGCGCAGGATTACCCGCTCCGCGGTCGCCAGTGTCGACTCCGCCATGGACCCCCTCCGAACGTCGACGCGGGTGGAGGGCCCGGAGGGGCGGTCCGCATTCCCCCGGGGCGACAGAGGTACTATCCGGCCATCGAGAGACGTTGGAGAAGGATCAAGCTCAGGCCGCGGCGGTGAGGCAGAACTCCCTCTCCCGTCCGGCGCGAAGGAGCATCTTGCCGCTGCTCCCTGCACCCTGGAGGCAGCCCGGCCGTTTCCGGGGGGCCGACTGGCCCCCCGGAGCACCCGATGCTACGTGTGATAAATCCTCGCGAGGCGTTCCTCGGCCGCCCGGGCCGCTTCCTTGGGGGTTCTGCGCCCGGTGACAACCTCCTGGAACATGTCCACCACGATGTAGTCGGCCAGCGCCGCCGCCGACTGGGGGCCCGGCTGTCCCGCGTAGAAGTGGGGGAGCATCCTGGGGGGCTGGTCCCGGAAGATCGTGAGCATGGGGTCGCTCGTCCAGACGGGCAGCGTCTCGTAGGCTTTCAGGGTCTGGGAGAGGTACCCCAACATGGCATTGATCCAGGGGCCATACTGCTCCTGCTCCATCATGAACAGCAGGTAGTGTCTGGCCGCGTTGGGGAATCTCGTGTGCTTGAAGATGAACCCGAGGGTCACGTTGTCGATCTGTGCCGGGCGCCCCAGTGGACCCATGGCCAAATTGGCATGGCCCATATCCTTGGCCACCTCGGGGAACTGCGCCTTGGCAGCGTAATAGATGCTCACCGCGTTCCGCGTCAGCGAGATCTGGCCGGAGAGAAATGCCTTGTTGTTGTCCGGATCGAGCCAGCCGATGACCCCGGGGACCAGTTGCTCGTAGAACTCGCGGCCGAATTCTAGAGCGTCCCAGGTCTCCTTCCGGTTGATGGCGAGGGTCTTGCTATCTGCTTCGACCGTCTTGCCCTTGAACGAGAAGAGGAGCCAATAGGTCACCCCGTTTCCATCGCCCACGGCGTGGCCGAAGCTGTAGCCGGCGGGATGTCCGATAGCCTTCAACTTCTTGCAGCACTGCAGGAGTTCGTCTAGCTTCTCGGGCGGCTTCTCGTAACCCGCTTCCTTGAACCAGCTCAGCCGGTAGTTCTGGACGCCGGCCGGCGCGCCGATGGGGAGCCCGAGCCACCGCCGGAGGGTGGGGCTGTACCCGTAGGCGTGGAAGACGGGATACCAACCGCCGTACTTCTTCCCCAGGTACTCGCAGATGTCGCTGACGTCCAAGAGCTTGTTGGGGTAGAGGTGGGGGTCGTCGTACCAGCCCATGACGATGTCCGGGCCAGCGCCCACGGAGGCCGCCATGGCCGCCTTGGCGCGGACGTCCTCCCAGGCGACGTACTCGATCAACATCTTGTTGCCGGTCAGTTCCTCCCACTTCTTGGTGTGGGTGTTCCAGACCTCCTCGTCGCTCTTGACGAAGCCCGACCAGCGAAGGAGCCGAAGCGATGCGCCCTTCTCTGGGGTGATGGCCGGGGCCTTGATCTCAGCCGCGCCGATGGAGGACGGGATGGTCAGGCCGGTCAGGCTCACCCCAGCGAGGCCCACGCCCGCGGCTTTGAGGAATTCTCTCCGGTCCAGGTTCGAGGATGACTGATCTTTCATACGTCACCTCCTGGGATGAAGGGCCGCCGATGAATTGCCTGGGTACCGCCGTCGGCCTGCGGCCGGGCCAGGCAGGGAGAATAGGAACTGTCACAGTCTATCTGTCAAAACATACGCGTGTCTCAGGGGGCTGTCAAGTTCGGGACTTGACGCTTGTACGAACAGACGGGTAGGATGTCTTGCGCAAGAAGCAAAAGAAAGAAGAGCGTATCCACACAGCGATCCGATTCACGGCTGATCTCGGCCATGCGCCGATGCGGGGAGTGTGACCATGCAAATTGATCAGCAGAAATGCGTGGCGTGCAGTAACTGCATCCCCACCTGTCCGATGGGAGCAATCTATATTGACACGACGGTGAACCGAGCGACGGTCAATCTGGACGAGTGCGTGGAGTGCTTCACCTGCTACCGGGGGATGAGCAAAGAGCACTTGAACCCAACGGTCGTCCGCAGCATTCGGGGATTCTTGAGAGTGCTTCGCATCCGCTTCGACCCCGAGCCGGATGTCTGCCCCACCGACGCCCTCACCCCGCAGGAACTCACGTGGCCGCGGATCGTCCGGCAGGCCTTCAGCGATCCCCTGGTCCCCCACGAGTCCACGGGGGTCCACGGCCGGGGGACGGAGGAAGTGAAGACCAACGACGTGACAGGCCGGGTGGGAGAAGGCGAGGCGGGCTTCACGATCGAGTTCGGCCGGCCCGGTGTGGGGGTCCGGTTCCGGGACATCCAGAAGATGACCATGGCTCTGGCCCCGTTGCCCATCGCATTTGAGAAGAAGAATCCGGTCTTCTCCCTCATGAGCGATCCCGCGACGGGTGCGCTTCGCGAGGACATCCTCGATGAAAAGGTGCTCTCAGCCATCGTGGAGCTGAAAGCGACCCTCGCGCACGTGCCGCAGGTCCTCCGAGTGGTGGAGGAGGTAGCGCCGACCCTGGACACCATCGTGTCCATCGGGGTGGCTACGCGGTGCGATGCTCAGGGAGACAACCTGCTGGAGCCTCTGCTCAAGCGCGAGGGGTACACGTTTTATCGCGGGAAGACTAACCTGGGGCTGGGGCGGCGGCCGGCCGTGGCCAGCGCCTGAGGAGGAACCGAGGGCCATGACCAACACACTGCATCGCTTTGGCGCACGGGAGACCCTCCAGAACGATTACATCATCTTCGCCATGGCGGCGCGCGGGATCAACGACGAGGGCGCCCCGCCGAAGCTCCAGACGTTCCTCCGACTGGCCGTGAAGCATCAGCCCATCAACGTGGGGAATGCGCTCAAGGGAGGGATCTTCCGGTCCTCGAAGGCGCTCACGCCCCTGGCCCACTGGCGCCGGCGAGGGGGCGTGACCCCTGCCGAGGTGGTGGAAGGAGTGGACGCCTGCACCACGGTCGCCGCAGTCTTCGACGACCCGAAGAGGCTGGAAGCGTTCCTGAAAGACCTCCGGCAGGCCGATCTCGGCATCTCGATCAACATCAGCGCCCTGACGGACGAGGCTCGGACCTGCTGCCAGCGGGCCGGCATCACGCGGCACAGCGTGGAATACTCATTGGGCTTCCACGGCGACCTGAACCGCCTGCCGGACCGCCACGTCCTCGAGCTCTCCACGATGTGCGGGCATGGCATGGTCTCCAGCAGCTTCGCCAAGAAAATGATTGATTGGGTAAAGGAGGGCCGCCGGAGCGCCCCTGAGGCCGCGACCTACCTCGCCAGGTTCTGCACCTGCGGCATCTTCAACACGACGCGCGCCATCCGCATCTTGGAAGAGGCCCGCATCGGCACGTGAGTCGCCGTTTCCGCAATTCGGGCGGCGCCTCGAGAGCCGTGGGGCAGCGTCGCTAGGCGGAAAGGGCGGCCAGGATTGTCGGACTGGCAGAGGTGCCCAGACGGTTGGCGCCTGCCTCCAGCATGGCTTGGGCATCAGCGAACGTCCGGATTCCTCCCGCCGCCTTGACGCCGAAATCCGAGCCCACCGCGGCGCGGAGAAGCCGAACGTCAGCCACCGTCGCCCCGCCCGCCGGATGGAATCCGGTGGAAGTCTTCACGAACGCCGCGCCCGTATCCCGCACAATGCGGCACGCCACGACCTTCTCCTCTTCGGTGAGCAGACACGTCTCGAGGATGACCTTGACCGGGATGCCGCGGATCGCGCGCACCACCTGCGCGATCTCGTCGGCGACGGCCTGACTCCGGCCTGACTTGAGCCGTCCGACATTCATGACCATGTCCACCTCGACGGCGCCATCCCGGACGGCAAGCTCCGCGGCGTGGGCCTTCACGGTTGAGCGATCGCAGCCGTGGGGGAAACCGACCACGGAAACCACTCGCGCGCCCGAGTCACTCAGGGCTCCCGCAGCCAGAGACACATAGCTCGGCTGGACGCAGAAGAAGCCGATCCCCCACTGACGGACCACCTCGACCTGGGCGAGGATGTCCTCTTCGGTCGCCTCGGGTTTCAGCAGGGAGTGATCCAACAGGCGTGCAAGCTCTGTGCGGTTCATGGCTTCCTTCCTTCACCTGTACCCTGGACCTTGGCCAGGGAGTCGTCGAGATAGGCGAACAGGGCCACCTCCGAGGTGAACTCTGGCGTGGTGTCCGGCAGCCCCAGGTAGAAAATCGTCAGGCTGGGCTTGTGTGCCTGCCAATCGGCATCGGTTCGGTAGAGATGGATCTCTCGACGTGGGAAGTCCGCGAAGGTTCCCCGAGGGGTTCGAACGTCCAGGTGCTCGTGCAACGGCTCGCCGTCGATGATCACCTGGCGATTCTGGGTGAATGGATCCACGCCCTCGATGCGGACAACCGCATAGACCGCCCCCGTTGGCTCGATTCGAAGGATCACTTGGGTCTGCTCTTCGGTCGCGCCCTTCAGCACACCCCAGGCAATGGCCACGCCATGACCGGCGAAGAGCGAGTTCTCCCCATGGATCTCCTGGGCCTGACCCAGCGCCAGGGTCGGCATCACCAGGAGGACCAGTACCACAACGAGCCGACGCCTGACGGCGCCTTCATTCGCCGCATCCCTCACGTCGAGTCCTCCGGCAGAAGCCGGATGCCCTCGGTCGGGAAGTGGAGCATCACCCGCTGGCCGGGGGAAAAGACGCCGCGCTGGACCGGATTGTAGCTCGTGACTTGAAGGAGGTCCGTTCCCACCCGGATCTGATACTCCGCCTTTTCGCCGAGAAACATTCGTGACACGATCGTGCCGGGGACTCCCACACCCGAATCCTCCGGTCCCAATTCTATCACCTCCGGCCGCACGACGAGGCGGACGGTCTGGCCGGGGCCGACCCGCGCCGCCTCGTCCGACACCCGGATGCGCTGGCCAGCCACGTCCAGCTCGACCCCCCCGGGTCCCGCAGACACGACCCGCCCGGCAAGCAGGTTCGTCCGGCCGATGAACTGGGCCACGAACTCCGATGCCGGGCGGCGGTACAGGTCCTCGGCCGTCCCCTCCTGCACGATCGCGCCCTGGTGCATGACCGCGATCCGGTCGGAGATGGCCATGGCCTCTTCCTGGTCGTGCGTCACGTAGACTGCGGTGATGTCGAGGCGCTTCTGCAACTCGCGCAACTCGCCCCGCATGTGCACCCGCAGCTTGGCGTCCAGGTTCGACAGCGGCTCATCGAACAACAGCACCCTCGGGCGGATGACGATGGCCCGGGCCAGGGCCACACGTTGCTGCTCCCCGCCCGACAGCTGGTTCGGGAACTGGCGTTCGTACCCCTGCAGGCCGATCAGGGCAAGGACGTCGCTCACGGCACGGGAGATATCGCCCTCCGATTGTCGCTGGACCCGCAACCCGTAGGCCACGTTCTCGAACACCGAGAGGTGGGGAAAGAGGGCGTAGTTCTGAAAGACGAAGCCGATGCTCCGCTGGTTGGCCATGAGGCCGGTGACGTCCTGCTCTCCGATGAAGACGCGACCCGAATCCGGCTGCTCGAAACCGGCAATCATCCGGAGCGTCGTCGTCTTGCCGCATCCGGACGGGCCCAGGAGCGTCAGGAGCTCGGCGGGCTGTACCGTGAGGCTGACGTTTCGGACCGCGTACACCTCGCCCTTCACCCGGTGCGCGAACCGCTTGGATAGGCTCTCGATCCGAATGCCGACCGCGCTCACGTCACCCTCCGAGGATGCTCGTCATTTCCACCGCGCCCGCCGCGCGGAAGCGCCGGAGCAGACCGCCGATCAGGACCATCACCACGAAGACGATGATCACCACGAGGACCGAGAACGCCGCGGCCGGCCCCAGCGACAGTTCGGTCATGTTCTCCAGGATGCGCACCGTGATCAGGGTCCAGCTGATGGACACCAGGAAGATTGTGGCGCTGATGGCCGTCATGGACCGGATGAAGACGACCCCCAGGCCCGCGAAGAAGGCCGGCAGGATGAGGGGAAGGGTGACGCGGCGGAACGTGGTTCCACTGCTGGCCCCCAGGCTCTCCGAGGCCTCTTCGATGCTGGGGTCGATCTGCTGCAGGAGGGCCACGGTGGCCCGGATGCCCGTGGGACTGTAACGGAACACGTAGCACGCCACGATGATGAAGGCGGTTCCCGTCAGAACCAGCGGCGGATCGTTGAAGGCGATCAGGTAGGCGATCCCGACGATGGTCCCGGGGAGGGAGTAGTTGATCATGGAGACGATCTCCATGGCCTGCCGCCCCGGGAAAACCTTCTTGGCCACCAGGTAGCCCAGGAGGATGCCGTAGAGGCCGCCCAGGGGCATCCCGGCCCCCGCGATGATCAGGGTGTCGTGGATCGCTTTGAGCCCTTCGGTGAAGATCACCCGGTAGTGCTGCCACGTCCAGGCGTGATTCGCACCGAGGGCCACCACGACCGAAGCGTAGAAAAGCAAGGCGTAGAAATACAGGATGACGACGGCCACCAGAAGGCATGCGCAGAGCAGCGGGGCACGCGCCCAAGGCGCCACGCTCTTGATCGCGGTCTGGGCGCCCACTTTCCCCGTGATCGTCACATAATACCTCCGGCTCACCCAAAAGCGTTGAAGCAGGTACACCGCCAGGGCAGGCACCAGGAGCACGAAGGAGAGAACGGCTCCGCCCTTCAGGTCGAAGAGGCCCGTGATCTGCAAGTACGCCTGCGTGGGCAGGACGGAGAAGCTGTTGCCGGCCAGGATCAGCGGCGTGGCGAAATCGGCCAGCGAGGCGGCAAAGAGGAGGAGAAAGGCGTTGGCCAGGCCCGGAATTGTGAGGGGAAGCGTCACGGTCCGGAAGACGCGCCAGCGGGAGCTGCCCAGGCTGAAGGCCATGTCCTCGACGTTGGGATCGATGCCGTGAAGGATCGGCTTCAGGGTGAGGTAGGCGATGGGGAAGTAGGTGAACGTCTCCGAGAACAGCGTGCTGTGCAGGCCGTAAACCGTGAAGCCCTTGATGCCCAGCAGGTGGTAGGTGATGAGTCCCCGGGCCCCGAAAGAGAAGATCATGGCGATCGCGGAGGTAAAGGGCGGCGAGATGAGGAGGAGCAGCGAGGCCGCGTCCAGGACCGTGATCCAGGCGCGCGACAGGTTGGCCCGCACGGCGGTGAAGGCGTAGAGGAATCCGAGGATCGTGCCGCAGAGGCCCACTAGGGCCGCCAGGAGCAGGCTGTTCCAAAAGGCCTGGCGGTGGTTGGCATCCCGAAGGATGGCGCCCAGGTTGGCGAGGGTGAAGTGGCCACCCTCGATGAACGTTCGAGCCAGGAGGTTGGCCAGCGGGAACAGGATGAAGAGCGCGAGGAGGGCCCACAGGGTGACGACCGTGGCGAAAAGCGCGGGGTCGCGCACCATCCGTCGCCAGGTGTCCGCACGCGTCGCAGCCATGACGGTCACGAACGACGCCTCCAAAAAACAAGGGGACCAACGGACCACAAACCGCCCCGCCGGTCCCCCCGCCGCCGAGTAGGTCCCCTTATTCCTTGAGGTTCAGCACCTCGTTGACCCAGCGCTCCACGATCCGCTTGCGGTTCTCGCCCGCGTAGACATCATCGATGGGGAAGATCTTGGCGCCCTTCAGAACCTCGGCCAGGCTGGCTTCGATCTTCACGTCGGGATGGGCCGGGACGAAATTGATGTGGTACTTGGCGAAAAGCGACTGCATGGCCGGCGAGGCGGCCCAGTCAATCAACTTCTTTCCCGTGTCGGGGTTCTTCGCCCCCTTGATGAGGGCGATGGCCTCAGCGGAGGTTCCGATCCCTTCCTTGGGGAAGCTGATGGTCACGTCGTACCCCTTCGCCTTGGTGTCCAGGGAGTCCACGATGAAGAAGATCCCGGCCCCGGCCTGCCCCAGACCCACCGGGAGGGTCCCGCCGCCACCGCTCTTGGTGTAGAGCTGAACGTTCGGCCGCAGCTTCTTCATGTAGTCGAAAGCTTTGGTTTCGTCGCGCCCATTGACTTCCAGGATGGAGAAGATGCGCGTCACGGCGGTGCCCGACGTGCGCGCATCCGCCATCTGGATCATGTTCTTGTAGGCCGGGTTCAACAGATCACTCCACGACGCCGGCGGTTTCAGGTTGTTCTCCTTCAGAAACTTGGTGTTGCTCATGAAGACCAGGGGGTCGTCGGCGATGGCGATCCACTGGCCCTCGGGCTGCTTGAAGCGGGCCGGCAGGACCGCGAAGGACGGGGGCTTGTACGGCTCGAAGATGCCCTCCTTGATGCCGGCCGCATGCGTTTCCACCGGGCCGCCGAAGAGCACGTCCACTCGCGGATTGTTCTTCTCCGCGATCACGCGGGCGAGGGCTTCCCCGGAGGAGAAGCGCACGAAGTTCACCTTGATCCCCGTGGCCTTCTCGAACTCCTCGAACATGGGCCGCGCCCAGTTCTCGGGCCAGATGGAATAGGCGTTCACCGTGTCGGCCGCCAAGGCCGGCGCGGCGGCCCAGCCGACGACGCAAGCGAGCACGAATGAGGCGGTCAGCCAGCACAGCCATGATCGGACGAATCGCATCGTGACCTCCTTCCGCGGGCCCCGGAACCCCTTACATGCCCGCGATCTTTGCGGTACGGCGGACCACATCGAACAGGCTGTCTTCGGCGATCACGTGGCCCGTCAGTTTCTTCTTGCTGTTGGCGATGACCCGGCGCCCGGCCTCGGACTTGTCGAGGTCCACCAGCGCAGTCTGGATCTTCTTGGCCAGGGCCTCATCCATTCCGATCCGGACAGCGATGGCGTCGTGGGGGATCGGGTCGGTGCTGGCCAAGGTTACCAGATTCTCGGTTGGCAAACCCTTGGCCTTGGCGACCCCCAGTGCGCCATCATAGATAGCGCCGCCATCCACCCGGCCCTCCAGGACTGCCTCGATCACCTTGTCGTGGCCGCCGGCGAAGATGGTCTCCTTGAAATAGCGTTCGGGGGTGACCCCCCTTTCGATCAGCATGGCGCGCGGGTAGACATAGCCGGAGGCCGACTTTGGATCTACGAAGGCGAACCGTTTGCCCTCTAGGTCCGCCACCGTCCTCAGCCCGCTGTCCTTCCGAGCCACGATGAGGCCGCGATAGGTGGCGGAGCCATCCAGGATAGACTGGGCGATGATCCGGACCTTTCCGCCCCTGGCGGCGTCCACGTAGGCGAAGGGAGAGAAGCTTCCGATGTCCACCGCCCCGGCCTCCATCTGGGTGCGGAGGTCCCCGTAGTTCTTGGCGATGTACAGAACGACCTTCTGACCGATCGCATCGGAAAGATAGGTCATGAGCGGTTCGAACTCGGCCCGCATCTCGGCCTCGCTCAGGACCGGGGTAAACCCGAACTTCAGCTCCTCGGCGGCGGCCGATCCGGATCCAAAGAGGACCCCTGCAATGAGCACCTGAAGAATCAGCAATAGAGCAGAACGGCGACGCATAGTCTCCCCTCCTGCTTTGGGACAAGGCGAAGGGTTCTTGATCGCTGAGGACGTTATCAGAAGCGCTGGGGATGTGTCAATGCGGCGAACCCCGGCGGTGCCATTGCCAGAAGAGCAGGAAGAAGAACGGCAAGTATTCGAGGATGCCGATCAGGGCCTGGGTGCCTGGTGTCACGATGTAGAACGAATAGCTCACGACGACAGCGCCGCTCAGGTAAATCCAGGCAAGCCGCGGTTGGATTGCCAGGAACGGCACCAGCCAGAGCAGATACCACGGGTGGAGCGTTAATGTGAGAAGCGTCATCGCACCCGCCACCACCCAGATGCGTGCCAGGAGATCCTGATGCGTCTCCGTTTTCCGCCATGCAAGCCAGGCGAGCGTGCAGAGCCAAGCGACGCGTCCGATCCATGCGGCCCACAATACGGGATCGCGACTCGCGTACGAGGCTAGGAGGACGACCAGGCCCATGAGGGAGGGATTGAACATCTCATCTGGATCGGTCAGGAACCGGGGGAGATGTCCCAAGACCTGCAACCCGGCCGTGGGCAGGAACGGCAGGTAGCCCAAGAGGATGATGGCGCCGCTCCCAAGGAGCGTCGCCCAGCGCCGCCGCCCCAGGAATGCCGGAACGAGAAGGATGGGGAAAATCTTTCCGAGTGTTGCCGCTCCCAGAGCGATGCCGGCTAGGATGTTCTGGCGTCGCTGCCAGGCCAAAACAGCCAAGAGGATGAAAGGGAGTGCCAGTGCGTCCACGTGACCAGAGCCGGCGACCTCGAACACGACCAGGGGATGCCAGGCGTAGAGGATCACCCGGCTCCGCGGGAGTCCGAGCATGCCGAGGAGCCATATCAGGATCGTGAGGGCCGCGAGGTCGCCCAGGAGCATGAGCCCCTTCATGGCGGTTGTGCTCTCTCCGCCCAGAGCACGAGAAACCCGGAAGACCGCCTGGGCCATGGGCGGATAGATCGTCCGGGCGAAAGGCCGGTTCTGTTGCTGGAACAGTGGATCCTTTCGGCTCTCCTCGCTGTCGAAGTCGGCCGGCCTGGAAAGATAAGGGTTGACACGAGATGCCTGCACCCGCGCGTCCCAGATGTAACGGAAGATATCGCCGGACAGGACTGGTGACGTTGGCAGAAGGAGGATGCGAAAGAGGATTGCGAACCCTGCAATCAATGTCAAGGTCGCTTGATCATCGGCACCGCTCCGAAACGTCAGCCACGCTGCCGCCATGGCGAGAACGAAAAGGATCAGAAAGTGGAGAAGAAAGGCTGGCAATAGCTCCTGGAGGGGAAACCCCCAGCGAAGGAATACCGGTCGGGCCGTGATCCGGAGGACAACCGAGAGATATCCAATCGCCGAACACAGGCCGAGGAGGACGAGGCGCATGCGAAGCCGATGTACGGCATTGCCATGGCGTTTGGAGAGGCCGGGGGTGATCATTCCTCAGCGGGTAGGATGCACTCTAGGTCAGGAGCTTCAAGATGCGGCCTGCGCCCTGGCGACGGGTGAGCAGTCCATCCAGGCCCCAGATGTGGCCGGGGTGGGTGGCGAGGAAGAGGAGGGCATAGCCCATGAGCATGAGGTAGCTCCACGGCCACTCTGTGGGATGGCGGGCCAACCCGATGAACAGGTTCGTTGCCATCGCCAGGGCTGCCAAGGCTCCGAGCCGGTTGAGGAGCCCCAGCAGGTGCGAGAACCCGATGAACAGCTCAGTCAAGAGCGTGAGCCAGGCGAACAGCAGGAAGTGGGGGAGGATCACCGATTGCACGAAGAGCTTGTGCGGAGCCAGGAACGAGTACTGCGCCATCTGCTGGGTCCAGTAGAACAGCCCGTCGCCCCGGGCCATGCCAAAGTCCGGCGGAACCTTCCACGTGGTCTGCTGCAGCCAGAGGATGCCGTAGGCGATGCGGAGGACCGCCAGGACGTACGGACTGAAGGGGCTCGCCCAGCTTCGTTCATCCATCATGCGGGATTCCTTTCGGGGTAGCCGCCGACGGGGCGTTCAAGAAATGCGCGGGTATGATCCGCGAGAGTTCCATCTGCCACCAGTTGACATCGCAGTCGGTCCAGATCGGCTCCCGTGTCCACATCGAACCACGGGCGAAGCAGATGGACCCGGAGGGCGGCGCTCGCAGCTTTCTCCAAGGTCTGCTTCAGGACAACCGGTGTGCTCCACGTGATACCTTGAAAAAGCGCTGGGCTCGGACGCGTGAGTCCCACCAGGTAATAGCCCCCATCTTCGGCCGGGCCAAAGACGGCCTCAGTCCTGCCATCAGCCAAGCGCTCAACCGCCTCCGCTAGGTATTTGTCGGGGAGATTCGGCGTGTCGCTGTCAATGATCACCACACCCGGATGCCTGGCCGCGAGGAGTTCGGTCGAGAGACGATCCAGGCGCTGTCCAAGGTTACTTCCTGTTTGCGCAACGAGGGAGAAGGACGCGCCGGCGAGCCCGCGAAAGAATTGCTCCGCCTTCTGTGGCGTGAACGCCAGGTAGTGAACCGCGGCGCCGACGCGTTGGACCTGCGCCATCTTATCCAGAAGGAAACAGCGATAGAGTTCGGCCGCATCCTCAGGGGTCAGAGGCGGGCAGAGCCGCGTCTTGACCCATCCGGGGGTCGGCTGCTTGACCATGATGGCCAGAGCGATATCCACCGCACTTCTCCGTCCCCCCCTCCGCCTCTCCCCCAGCGGGGGAGAGGAATGGGTGAGGGGTCAGATGGACCAGAGTCGACCGCAGCCCTGGCACGGGTCGGGGGCCTTGGAGGTTTCGAACTCTGTCCGGAACTTCTGGTAGCGCTCCCCGTTCCAGATCTCGGCGAAGGGTTCGTCCAGGGCATTGCCAAGGATGAGCCCCTGGTAGTCCTTGGCGGTCCAGGGCGAGATGCAGCAGGGGAGGACGTTACCGTTGGCAGTGATGTAGCTCAGGCTCCAGGGCCGCTGGCAGCCGGACCAGGGCCGCTCCCGCTCTGCGGGCGTGAGGCTCGCCTCCGGCGTCGCGTTCCCGGAGGCGGAGAGGCGGATCCCCAGCTCCTGGCTGAGACGAGTGGCCTCCGCCAGCATGTCGGCCTCCAGGGCGGAGAGGGTCCCGTACAGCGACTGATCCCGGACCGCCATTCCTTGCCCGTAATGAACGAGGCGCTGGACGTTCACCTGGGCCGCGCCCATCTTTCCCGCCAGGCGGATGAAGTCCGGGAGCTCCACCAGATTCTTCTTCATGACCGTGAACCACAGGGAGATCTGTGGCGCTGCAACGCCCAGCGCCTTCTTCAGGTCTGCCAGGGCGGTGACGTTGTCGACGACCCGATCGAACGTGGCGACTCCCCGGATGGCCCGGTAGGTGTCAGGCGTGGCCGCGTCCATGGAGACGCGAAGCTCGTCCAGGCCGCTCTCGATGAGGGCTCGCCGCTTCTTCTCTATCAGGCCAATGGCGTCGGAGTTGAAGACGACCGTGACGCCGCGCTGCTTCAAATAGGCGATCATGCGGAACAGGTCCGGGTTGAGTAACGGCTCGCCGATCCCGTGCAAGAGCACGCGTGTGAGGCGCGGGAACTGGTCCACGATTCGCGCCAGCTCCGACAGCGTGAGGTCCTTGGGTGGCTCCAGCGTCTGGAAGGTCCGGATGCACGTCTGACAGAGGGAGTCGCAGCGATTGGTGGTCTCGATGTACAGGACCGCCGGCAGGTCGGGGACAACAGCAGGCCGGTTGCCGGGTACCCCACCGGCAGGGTGGGCGGAGCAGCTCATGGCGCGGCACTCCGGTGACCGTCCACGCTCAGGATGGTGGTACAGGCCGAGCCAGACTTGAGCAGGGACTTCCCACGCGCCATCTGAGCGGTGAGGCCGAGGGCGTCCTGCCGTAGGATGGGGCAATAGGGGTCAGGCGCCGTGATGTCGCCGGCCAGCAGGCGTCGCCCCACGCAGCCGCCGGCACAAGTCCCCTCGAACTCGCACCCATGGCAGGCGGACGGGACCCCCCGCGCGGCACAGAAGTCGTCGGACTGAAAGACGGCCTCCCCCAACTGCCACAGCCGCTCCAGCGGCAGACCGTTTCCCTGCCAGTAGACGCAAGGGATGACACGCCGCTTGGGGGTCACCCGGATCGTCCTGCGGCCGCACGCGCACCCGGAGAGGCTGTTCAGGCCCAGCACGGCGCTGACGATCGGCTCCGTCGTGGTGACCAGGCCGGCCACATCGAAAAGGCGTCGCCAGCCGTCCCAGAACTCCTCATAGGTCATGGAGAAGACGTCGGACTTCACCGGTTGGTACACGTTCACGCGGAAGTTCGCCCCCCATCCGTGCGCCAGGCGGGCGATCTCGGGAAGGCGCTGGTAATTGGTCCGCATCATCACGGCGATGATCCTGATCTCGACACCCAGCGCACGGGAGCGCGCCATCGCCTGCACCGCCATGTCCCAAGACCCCGGCCCGCGAAACGCGTCCTGCTCGGCGGGCGTGGGAAAGTCAAAGGAGAACTCCACCTCCCGGAGAGATCTGAGGAGCGGATCGGGCATCACCTCGACCGTGTACCCATTCGTCGTCAAGCTGGTCTGAATGCCGTGCCCCACCAGGTGCTCGACGACGGCGTTGAACTCGGGGTGGAGCCCATTCTCTCCGGTGCCGAGGTTGGCCGACGCGATCGGCAGGCTGTCGCAGGTCCGCCGCACATCCTGGAGGGAGAGCCGGAAGGTGCCATCGGTGGGGCGGTAGCAGTGCGCGCAGGCCAGGTTGCACTCGTTGGTGAGGCCGAGCCCGAGAGAGTATGCCATGGCATGGGCGCTCCGTGGCGTGTCAGAGGATCACTGCCCCGAGCACGTACGCCGCATCGAGCGGGAAAGGTGGCAGATTGTTGCGCCGTAACCGAACCGGGTCAAGGGCAGACTGGGCTGCGCCATCGGACCTTGCCCCTGTCCCCTTTTTGATGCGCACGCGGGCGGAACCGATTCAGGAGGCGCCGATTCTCACCACTGAGACACGTCACCCACTGTCGGGCGAATTGACCGGTCTGGGTCGGCATGTTACATTGCCCATCATCGCCTGGGGGCGGTGAGAGGGCGATGCGGGAAGACGAGGGAGGGGAACATCCATGAGACGAATTGGCGTTCGCTGGCTCTCTGTGGCTACGCTGAGTGTGGCCATCCACGGACTGGGGGGCTCGGGGT
>JBIOJT010000057.1:0-17561 GCA_044451055.1 Methylomirabilales bacterium (SeqCode) | reverse complement strand
GCGAAATTCTCCAAATCCTGAGCCTCACCCTGTTCGAACGCGTGCCGCTTTCCCAGATAGTTACGGCGTTTCCAGAGCAAGATCTGATGGACGACCCGTGCAACCAGTTGTCATTGTTCGATCTTTAGCCGGACGGTAGTGATCTGAAATCAGCTATCCGGAATTAGTGCAGCCACAGTCCCCCCGTAACGTTGATCGCCTGCCCGGTCATGTAGGCAGCCTCGTCGGAGACCAGGAAGGCCACCGCGTTGGCGATGTCCTCCGGCACGGCCAGCCGTCCCAGGGGGAGCGTCTTGGCCCGCTCCGACGACGGGGGAAGCCCGAAGGCTTGTCCCTGACGCTCCACCTCTTTGCGCATGGGGGTGCCGGCCACGATCCCCGGACAGACAGCGTTCACCCGGACGCCGTGGGTTGCCACCTCCCGCGCCAGCGCCTGCGTGAGCGAGATCACTGCGGCCTTGGTCGCACTGTAAGCTCCGAAGTTCGGCGCCCCGAGCTTCCCGTTCCAGGAGGCGATATTGACGATGTTCCCCTGGCGGCGCGCCAACATCCGGGGGAGCACCGCCTGGCAACAGAAGAAGACCCCATCCACGTTCACCCGGAAGAGCTCCCGCCAGTCTTTCTCCGAAAAGCTCGCCAGCGGTCCCAGGCGCGCGATCCCGGCATTGTTCACCAGGAGGTCAACATCCCCCAGTACCCGCGCGGCCTCGTCGGCCATGCGAAACACGGCCTCCCGATCGCCCACATCGCACGCGATGGCGGCGGCCCGCAGCCCACTCTGCCGGAGTTGCTTCGTCACCGCCTCGGCGCCCGCGCTGTTGATGTCGGCGACGGCGATGTCGTACCCCGCGCGCGCCAGGCGCAAAGCGATGGCCAAGCCGATTCCGGTCGCCGCCCCGGTGACCAGGGCAACACGTCCCACCGCGCTCATGGCCCCTCCTGTCCGCTCAGGCGATCCCCCGCCCTCCGTCCACTTGCAGCGTCATCCCCGTCATCATGTCCGAGTCTGTCGAGGCCAGGAAGACCGCAGCGCCCACCAGATCCTCGGGCGACAACACCCGTCCGAGGGGAATCCGGGACAGCCTGGCCTTCAGGAAGGCCTCGTCTTCCAGGTCCTTCCTGTTGATGTCCGTCCGGGTGAGACCCGGGGCCAGCGCATTCACGCGGATCCCATATTGGGCCAGCTCCAGCGCCATGCACTTCGTCAGCATGGCCACCCCGGCCTTGGATACACAGTACGCCGTCATCCGCTGCGCCGGAAATCCCCCGGCCTCCGACGAGACGTTGATGATCCTCCCCTTGCCCCTCGGCTTCATCCGAGCCGCCGCCGCCTGGCCGACCAGGAAGTACCCCTTCAGGTTCACACCCAGCATCCAGTCCCAGTCGGCCTCCTCGAGGTCCAGGAAGTAGACCCGCTTCTGCACCCCGGCGTTATTCACCAGGACATCCATAGGGCCGAGGCGCGCCGTCACCTCGTCCACCATGGCGTGAACCTGCGCTCGTTGCGAGGTGTCGGCTCTAACGGCGAAGGCCCGGCGTCCGAGCGCCTCGATCTCCCGAATCGCGCTCTGGGCCTCCTCGGCATGGTGCACGTAGTTTATGGCCACGTCCGCCCCTTCTCGGGCGAAACCGAGCGCGATGGCGCGGCCGATGCTGCGCGAGCCCCCGGTGACGAGGGCAATCCTTCCTGCGAGCTTCACGCTGGTCTCTCCTCTGTTTTCCGGAAAGAGTCGCTCATGGGCCGGAGGTGATGATTGGTGGCGTGGCCTCTGGCCTCCTGGCGGTTTTGTGGGAGATTCGATTCTAGACGCGGAGACCTTTCACGACGTACTCCTGCGCAAACAAGGTCACGAGGATGGCCGGCCCCAGGGCCATCACCGCCGTGGCGCTCATGAGATTCCACTCGATGCCCAGCTCGTGGACGAACTGGGCCATGGTCACTGTCAACATGGGGGTCCTGCTCCCCGTCAGAATCAGGGCGAAGAGGAACTCGTTCCACGTCCAAAGCCAGGTCAGGATCGCCAGGGCGGCGATGCCGGGGATCGCCTGGGGCAGGGCGATCTTGAGGAGCGCCCCCCAGCGCGAGCAGCCGTCGATCTGGGCCGCGAACTCCATGTCCGGATCGATCCCATCGAAGAACCCCTTCATGAGCCAGGAGAAGAAGCAGATGTGGACGCTCATGTGGGGCAAGAGCAGTCCCCAGTACGAGTCCAGGATGCCCAGGTTCTGCTCTACCACGTATAGGGGCAGGACCCAGGCGATGTACGGGATGGCTCGGAAGAGATAGATCAGGCCAAACCACGTGTTGGCCATTTTACCCCGAAAGCGCGAAAGCATGTAGCCGCTGGTGATGGTGACCTGAAGCGAGAGGATCGTCGCCAGCGTGGCGATCATCCCGCTGTTGAAGAACGACCGCTTTATCTCCGGCTTGGCCAGGACCTCCAGGAAATTCCGCAGGGTGAAGTGCGTCCCCCGATGGACGTAGAAGACCTCCGAGGCGGGACGCAGCGAGGTCAGGAGGATCCAGAGGATCGGAAAGGCGATGAGCAGGCAGACGGCCGCCAGGACGAGCCCGAAGAACGCGCGCTTCCACCCCGCCTTCAGCATGATCTACCGCGAGACCTCCAGGAGACGGCTGAGCCCCCAGTAGAGAACCCCGCCCACGATCATGATGATAATGGCCCCGATGATGGCGGCGGCCGAGCCTTGGTCGAAATTCAGGTAGATGAAAGCTTGCTTGTAGGCGTAGATGCTGAACACCTCGGTCGAGCGGTAAGGCTCGCCCTTGGTGATGACCCAGACGATGTCAAAGACCCGGAAGGCGTCGATGGACCGGATCACGATGCACACCATCAGGACGGGCCGCAGGAGGGGCAGCGTGACCTTCCAGAAGATCAGCCAGGGCCCGGCCCCGTCGATCATGGCTGCCTCACGGGGCTCGATGGGGATCGATTGCAGGCCTGCTAGCAGAATGATGGTGAACCAGGGCGTCCACAGCCAGATGTCGGTCAGGACCACGATGGCCATGCTGGTCCAGCGGTACAGGAACCAGACGACGGGCTCGAAGCCCAACGCTTGCCAGACCACATTGACGATGCCGAACTGGTCGTTGAACATCCAGGTGATCATGATGGCGGCCACGACGGGCGCGATCATCAGGGGCAACAGGACGACCGTGCGGACGAGACGGGCGCCTCGAAATTGCCGATTGAGCATCACGGCCAGGCCGAGCCCCGCGACCAGGCCACCGGTCACCGAGCATGCCATGAACAGGAAGGTGTTGGGCAGGACCGTCCCGTGAACAGGGGATCCGTGAGAACCCGAATGTAATTGGTCAGGCCAACCCAGGTCTTCGTGGGGTGGAAGAGCGGATACACTCGGAAGCTGGCGTTGGCTCCGATGAGAATCGGGATGATCTGGAAGGAGATGAGTATGAGGACGGCCGGAAGGATGAGCGCGAGCATGAACCGTTCGCGCTCGCCGAACCGGACATGGGCACGGGCAGCCTTCATCGGACCCTCGCGGCGCAAAAGCGGCCGAGCCCGGGGCGCCGCCTCGAGCTCGGCCGCAGGATCACGGTGGCGTTCCAATGGCCGGGCTGCGATGTCGTGGACCTTCTGGCTTCCCTCCTCCAGGGTCTTCTTGATGTCCTCCCGGGACCCTGTAACCGCCCGGACCAGATAATCCGCCATGGTGGCGTACGCCTCAGGCCAGCGCGCGAAGTAGAAGGCCCCGTGGATGAGCTTCTCGGATCCGCTAGTCGCTGCGATCATCTTGCGGAAGAATGGGTCGTCCTTCATCAACTCCTTCTGGACCTCCTCGTTGGGAGGAATCCCTCCTGTCTGCTTCCACAGATCGATTTGGCCGTCCTTGTTCAGGGTAAGCCAGTCCAGCATCTCTTTGACCAGCTTCTTTTTCTCGGGCGCGATGGCCTTTGGAATCGCCCAGGCCCACGGGTCACGCCAGGCGATGGACTTGAACTTGGCGCTGGGCCCCAGGATGAACGGCGTCACGCTGATCTTGCCGGCCACCTTGGACTTGGCCGGGTTGTTGAACTCGCCGAAGAAGGTCGTGTCAGCCATGGTGAAGGCTGCGTCGCCCGCCATAAAGATGGCGTTGGCGTCGGTGCGAGTATAGGTCGGCGCTCCGGGCGGGGTGATCTTGTTCTTGTGGATGGCGTCCCACCAGAACTCCACCGCCTGGATGGCTTCGGGCTGGGTGAGTCCGACCTTCCAGCCGTTCGCGGAGAGCTTCGCGTTGTCCCTTTCCCAGTACGGCATGAAGAGGTCACCGCCGTTCCCCCAGATGGACCAGAAGAAAGTGAACCAGGAGTGGGGGTACTTCATCCCGCCAACGAACCCCCACTTCACCTTTCCCTCTTTCTGCAGGCGCTGGGAGATCTCCACCAACTGGCTCCACGTGCGGGGGACCTCGTTCTCCTTCACCAGGTCAGTCCGGTAGAAGAAGGTCCCCATGGTCTCCACAAAAGGCAGGCCGGTGTACCGGCCGTCCCATACGAAGTACGGCTCGTAGAGGAATTTGTTGATCTTCTTGGAGGCCGGCACGTCGTCAATCGGCTCGAGATACCGTCCCCAGAGTTGCCCCCAGTCGTCGTTGTGCCAGATGGCGTCGTACTGGTCACCCCCGGAGGTGAGGTTGGCCGTCATCTTCTCCACGTAGACTTCGTACGAGACCGGCACTGGCGTGATGGTGACGTTGTTCTTCTCGGCCCACTGCTTCATCCACTTGATCGACACCTCGTGGATGGGATGGGCCATGTATCCGATCTTCAGTTCCGTGGCAGACCAAGCCGCCGCTGGCAGCAGGCCGAGGAGCAGCCCCACCAGCCCGAGCCACACCAACCTTCTGACGTGACGTTGTGTGCCCATGGATCAATCCTCCCCCTGAAAGTTATGGAACGGTAGGCTCGGCCGCATCGCCTGGGCGGCCAACACCGGGGTGGGAACGGGGTGATGTTCGCTATATACCCCTGACCCAAATGCGTTGTCAAGCAGCGTCTACTGGCCATCCGCAGGGTGAAAAGGAACCCATGCGTCACAGGAGTTGATCCGCAGGACTTGATCCAGGGAGACACACAGGATAGGATGCCCCGATCGTCAATCTCTCGAATGGATGATGCGATTTCATGCCCCTGGAGGAAGCAGAATGGATGCCGAATCAAAACGTCAATTCGTTCGCTGGAACCGAGAGGGTGGTGTGGCCACGCTCGTCGTGGATCGGCCCCCGCTGAACGCGCTCTCGTACCAGGCCAAGGAGGAGATCGCCGCCTGCCTGGAAGAGATCGCGGCGGATGTCGCGGTGCGATGCCTGATCATCTTCGGTGCGGGCGGGCGGGCCTTCTCCGTCGGCTCGGACATCAAGGAGTTTCCCGAGGTGACGGCGCGGCGGCTCGGCCGGCAGCGCGCCGTCCACGAGCACGCGGTGTACAACCGGGTGGATTTCTTTCCCATTCCCACGATCGCCGCCATCGACGGGCACTGCCTGGGGGGCGGCCTGGAGCTGGCCCTCTCGTGCGATCTGCGCGTGGCCAGCGAGACGTCGAAGCTGGGCCTGCCCGAGGTGAAACTCGGGGTGTTCCCTGCGGGCGGCGGGACGGAACGATTGCCCCGGCTGATCGGTGAGGCCCGCGCGCGGGAGCTGATCTACACCGGCGAGCCGGTGGATGCCCGCGAGGCGTGGCGAATCGGGTTGGTCAATCGGGTGGCTCCGGCTGGCCAGGCGCTCCTGGCGGCGCAGGAGCTGGGACGGACGATCGCGGCCAGGTCCGCCGTCACGCTGCGCACGGTCAAGGCGGTCATGGATCGCGGGCTCGCCATGGATCTCCTGGAGGCGCAGCAGGTCGCCATCGACGCCATCGGCGAGCTGTTCCAATCAGAGGCCGTCCGGGAAGGGGTGATGGCGTTCCTGGAGAAACGGGCGCCGAGGTTCTGAGACGCGGAGAGGTGTTGCCGCCCGATGGGACATCAGGTAAGCTGGCTCCGAAGACGTGTGGGCCTCGGTCCGGGACGGATCCTGGACACCCACGTCTTCGAGGCCCCGCTCTCGCGGAAGGCGCCCGATCTGTTCCGGGATGCGAGCGGGGCCCTGGCGATGGCCGACCGGCACGCCGAGGAGATGGAGGCAAAACTTTCTGACTTGATCGAGGATATGGACCGGGCCCGCGTGGATGCGAGCCTGGTGGTTCTCCACGAGGAGACGGACGAGTTCTTCCACCTTGCCGCACAGCACACGGGCCGCCTCTTCGGCCTGGCCCACTACGATTCGCTCTCGCCCCGTCGGGGGCTGGAATGGGTCCAGGCGTTGTGCAACGACCACCCCGGCCTGATCCTAGGGGTGACGACCGCGATGCCCTGGTTCGGCCAGGACCCGCGGCTCAGGGATTTCGTCCCGCTCTACGAGTTCTGCGCGGAGCGGGGCTTGCCGGTCCAGTTCCACGTGGGAAACGATGCGGCCGAAGGGGCTCCCCGGCTCATGGCCTTCGCTGTCCTGGCGAGGAGCTATCCGCGACTGAAGCTGGTCTGCCGGTACCGCGGGGGCTGGTGCGGGGAGGCAGTCGTACTGCTCAACCGTTTCCCCACCCTGTTCCTGCAGGTGGATGGGGTCACCCTCCACACCCTGCTCCGCGCGACCGGCAGTCGCAAGCTGCTGTTCGGAAGTGACTGGCGCGGTCGGGAGGCCAGCTACTTCGAGCGCGTGGAGGCCGTGCGCCGCCTGCCGTGGTGGCAGCGGCGCAACGTGGCATGGCGCACTGCCGTCCGCGTCTACGGTCCGCGTATCCTCTGTCCCCCGGCCCGCGTCGACCCGCGGCCATTATCGAGGTGAAGATTATGCGAATTCTGCTCGCGTCTTCAGAGGTTGCTCCCTTCGCCAAGACCGGCGGCTTGGCCGATGTCACGGGGGCTCTGCCCAAGGCCCTGGCGAAGTTGGGCCACGATGTCCGGGCCGTCCTTCCCAAATACCGGATGGTGGACGCCAAGAAGCACGGGCTTCGTCCAGTGGTGGCCTCGCTCCTTGTGCCTGTGGCAGGCCGGATGGAGTCAGCCGCCATCTGGGAGGGAGCGATTGAATCCGCTCCGGTGTATTTCGTGCAGCATGATGGCTATTATGACCGGGAAGCCCTCTACCAGAGCAGGGGCGGGGACTACCCGGACAACGCCGAACGGTTCGCCTTCTTCTCGCGGGCCGTCCTGGAGATGATCCGGCCGCTGGATTTTCTTCCCGAGATCTACCACTGCAATGACTGGCAGACCGGCCTGGTTCCGACCTACCTCCGCACCGCGCTTCAAGGGGTGCGCGACCTCCAGGCGACGGGGGTCCTGTTCACGGTGCACAACCTCGGGTACCAGGGCCTGTTCGGCCCCGAGGCGCTGGCCACGGCCAACCTGGGGCAGGAGCTTTTCAACCCCTTCGGGATCGAGTTCTACGGGAAGGTGAACTTCCTGAAGGCGGGCCTGGTCTTTTCCGACTTGATCAACACCGTCAGCCGCAAGTACAGCCAGGAGATCCAGACGGAGGCGTTCGGCCACGGCCTGGAGGGGGTCCTGCGCGCCCGGACCAAAGACGTCCACGGCATCCTGAACGGCATTGACTACGACGAGTGGCACCCCACTCGGGACGCATTCATTGTGGCCAGATTCTCGCGGGACGACCTGAGCGGGAAAGCGGCCTGCAAGGCGGATCTCCAGCGTGCCTTCGGCCTACCCGCGCGGCCCGAGGTCCCGCTCCTGGCCGTGATCTCACGCCTGACGCCGCAGAAGGGCATGGACCTCGTGGCCGAGGCCCTGGACGCCATGCTGGCCTTGGACGCGCAGTTCGTCCTCCTCGGGACAGGGGACGCGGACCTGCACAAGGCCTTCGAGGGCGCCAAGGTGCGGCACCCATCACGGGTCGGACTGAAGCTGGGGTTCGATGTCGCCCTGTCCCACAAGATCGAGGCCGGGGCCGACATGTTCCTCATGCCCTCGCGCTACGAGCCCTGCGGCTTGAACCAGATGTACAGCCTGGCCTACGGGACGGTTCCCGTCGTCCGGGCCACGGGCGGTCTGGACGACACTATCCAGCCGTTCAGCGCGGAGACGGGCGAGGGTAACGGGTTGAAGTTTGCCGAGGCGACATCGGAGGCGTTGCTGACGATAATGCGCAGGGCCGTAGCCCTCTACCGCCAGCCGGACCAGTGGCGCCGCCTGCTGCGGAACGGGATGGCCTGCGATTTCTCCTGGGACCGGTCCGCCAAGGAGTACGTGGCGCTCTATCAGCAGATCCTCTCGCGCCGAACCGGAGGAGGCTAACGCGTTCGGGTGGTCGGCCGTCCACGCTCGGCCACGCGGTCCGGGGCGGAATCGGCCGTTCGACTGTTCGGGGTTCCCCGACCCATCCAACCGCCGAACTGTCGAATAGCCGAACGCCTCTCACCTTTGAACGGGCCTGCCAGGGGAACCCCCAGTGACACTCGGAACGCCAACCGCGCCGCGTCCGACCAATCCGCGAGATCGCGGCGCAGGTCGTTGAGCGCGCGACCGAACAGCAGGAGTGTGATCGAGGAAGGTGGCACGATGGGCGGAAGACTTGCAGGGAAGGTAGCCATCGTCACGGGAGGCGCGTCCGGCATCGGCGCCGCCACGTGCCGGCTGTTCGCGCAGGAAGGCGCCGCCGCCGTCCTCATCGCCGACATCAACGAGCCGGCAGGCACGACGCTGGAAGCCGAACTCACACGGGCGGGCGGGAACGCCTGGTTCTGCCGCCTGGACGTGACGCAGCCGGATCAGTGGGCGGTCACAGTGGACGCGGTGCTGTCCCGCTGCGGCCGGTTGGACGTCCTGGTGAACAACGCCGGCCGCGGCACGCCCGTGGCCCGACCCATCATCGAGAACACGACCGACGAGGCCTGGGATCAGATGTTCGCGACCAATGCGAAAGGGGTCTTCCTGGGCATCCGGGCGGCGATCCCTGCCATGCGGAGATCAAGCGGCGGCTCCATCATCAACGTCGCCTCCATCTATGCGATGGTGGGAAGCCCGTTCGGAACCGCCTACTCCGCCTCCAAGGGGGCTGTCCGCGCGCTCACGCGGACGACGGCCGTGCAGTACGCAAAGGAGGGGATCCGGGTCAACGCCGTGTTCCCCGGCTACGTCGAGACGCCGATGACCCGGGAATGGCACGCCCGGCCCGACGTGCGGCAGGACCGCACCGCGCAGACCTTGCTGGGCCGGCTCGCCCAGCCCGAGGACATCACCTGGGGCATCCTCTACCTGGCCTCGAATGAGTCCGCGTATGTCACGGGCAGCGAGCTGGTCATCGATGGGGGGGTGACTGCGCGGTGACCCCGGATACCGCCTCTGAACCGCCGGTGCCAACGGCAGCGCCGTTGGTGCGCCAGGAGGACCCCAATATTCACAGACTGAAATGAAGCAGAAAGGGCCGGAAACAGGCCCGGAGAATTCCGGCCCACTTCCAGATCCGAACTGAAGAGAGTTGGCGTGTCTTGGCGATCTTGGCGGTTGGGACTTCGGGTTCAGGCCGGGGGAAGGATGCCGCGCAGACCTTCCAGGCGGGCGTATCCGTCCCGGAGGCTCACTTGCGCCTGCAGGCCAAAACCTGCCCAGTACTGGACGATAGCCTGGGCCAGGCATCGCTCGCTGCAAATGCTCGGGGTACAACTCGCCGGGTCACCGGCCCGTGGGACGACACTCCCGCAGACCCGGCAGAGGCCGGGGAACTCCTCCGGCTCCGGCAGGGTGGTTGTCCCGACTTCGTCCTCCATCCCGATCCTGGTGGCCATCACGCTTCTCCTGGCACGATGATCCGACCTCCTCCGGCAGACTGCACGTCCCGCACAGTCACGGAGAAGTTCAGGCTTTCTCCGGCCAGTGGGTGGTTGAAGTCCAGCGTAGCCTGCTCTTCGGAAACCGCGATGATGGTGAAAGGCATCTCTTGGCCCCGGGGTCCCTGAACCGTGAGGCGCATGCCTGCTTCCGGCGTGATGTCCTCGGGGAAACGGTCCAGGGGAATCATCTGAATGGCCCCGGGTTCGCGAGGCCCATAGGCCTCCTCGGGTGCGACGCGGATGTCCTTCTGGTCACCATTCTGCATCCCCGTCATCTCCCGCTCCAGGCCCAGGATGATCTGGTCCTGGCCGAAATGGAAAACCAGCGGGGCTCGTCCGTCTGAAGAATCCACGACGCCCCCGGAGTCCAACCGCAGGGTGTAGTCCGCCGTCACGATCGTTCCCGGCCCCACCTGCATCTTGCACCCCCACGGTCACCCGATGTCCGCAGAAACGAAGCCCCCAAAGACCCTTAGAGAGTCTTTGGGGGGTTACGCCGCGCAAAAACCGTCTCTGGGCTTCGGGATCAGGCTCTCTGGATAACGCACGGTAGGCGAAGGAGGCCATTGTGTCAAGCAATTTCGCTGTCATTCCGCGTCGGACGAGGGGGCGCCCTGGCTATGCCGTCGCCCGAGGCCCCGGGCCTTCGATGACCCGGAACGCGACGGGGTATGTCCTGCGACACCCGAGACGCGGGCTTCCATTTTCTCCTTGACACCGGGTCATCCGAGGAGGATAGGGTGGAGCCCGATTTTTCCGCCCGCCCAGACAGGCTGTCCCCCAAGTCGTTCCGTGCAGACCTCTTGTAGTTGCAGGGACATCACCTGGAAGGGCCGGGGAGGCCGTTCACCCTCAGGGAGGAGCGGACATTCGGCCATGAAAATCACCACCATCGAGAGCTTGACCCTGGGCGTCCCCACGCCCCACCCCATCTCGCTCGCGTTCCCCGAGCATCGGCTGGTGTGCGCCACGATCCAGACCGACGAAGGGCTCACGGGCTTCGGCTACAGCCTCGTCTTCGGCGGGGGCGGCGCCGAGGCAATCCAGGCGTACCTTGAGACGCGACTCAAGCCGCTGCTCATCGGCGAGGACCCGCTCTTTGTCGAGCGCCTCTGGGAGCGCATGTACCGCGGGGACCGCGGCATCCGGCGCCAAGGGATCGCGGGCTACGCATTGAGCGCGCTCGACATCGGGCTCTGGGATCTCGTCGGCAAAGCCGCCGGCCTCCCGCTCTACAAGCTCTGGGGCGCGGTGGCGGATCGGATTCCCGCCTACGGCAGCGGCGGCTGGCCGACGTACTCGGTCGACGACCTCATCGGCGAGGCCCAGCGCTACGCCGCGCTGGGCTGCCGCTACTACAAGATGAAGATCCACCATCCCGACCCGCGGGTGAACCGCCAGCGGGTCGAGACGGTGCGCAAGGCCCTCGGCGAGGGCGTCCGCCTCATGGTAGACGTGAACCAGAAGCTCGACGTCCTAGGGGCGATTCGCCAGGCGGCCCTCCTCGAAGATCTTGACCTCTTCTGGTTCGAAGAGCCGGTGCTGGCCGACGATGTCGCCGCCTGCGCCGAGGTGGCCCACGCAATCCGCATCCCCGTCGCTACCGGCGAAAATCATCAGACGCGCTTCGAGTTCCGCGAGCTCATCGAGCGGGGCGCAGCCCGGTACCTCATGCCTGATGTCTGCCGCGCCAACGGCTTCAGCGAGACCCTCCGGATCGGCCATCTCGCCGCCGCCCACCAGGTGGCCCTCTCGCCGCACGTCGTGCACGAGCTCTCGCTCCAGGTCGTCGGCGCGCTCAGCAACGGCTCCCTCGTGGAGTTCATCGACTGGGCGCCGGCGGATCTGTTCCAGGGGATGCCGCGCTGCGAGGACGGCCACTTCCGGGTCCCCGACCGGCCGGGGCACGGGATCGCCCTGGCTCCCGGGGCCGAGCGCAAGTACCGCGCCTAGCCGTCGCCAATGGTTTGACTGTCCGCTGCCTGCATCCGGACTGCCCACCCGTCACTAGCCTGACTTTGCCGACCTGGCCGACCAACTCGTCACCCGCTCTGGGGTCAAGCGGATCACCGGGCCCTGCCCGAAGCCGGGCATGGTCCGGTACTGCGCGTACTTTTCGCGGAGCAGCGCCAGGACCCGTTCGCAGTCCGCGCCTCCGCCCAGGATTTCGGCCCGACCAGACACCAGGACGTACCGGAGGCGTGTCCAGTCCTCGTCGTAGTGATCCACCAAGAGGCTTGCCCGGGGATTCGCCTGGATGTTCTGCAACCGGCGGAGCCGCGGGCCCGCCACCCGCTTCGGCTTGGCGTCGATGGCAGAGTAGAGGAACGCCCCGTCAAAGACGAAGCACACGGGGACGACATGAGGGGCGCCATCGGCCGAGGCCGTGGCCAGATGGCCCACCCGGGCCTGATGCAGGAACGCGCGGTCCTCGGGAGACAGGCTGAGCATGCGAAGACTACGACAGCGTTCTAAGGTTCGACCCTTCGGCGGTTCGGTCCTTCAAGGGCCCCGGGACGCCCGAACATCCGAACTGCTGAGCGCCCGAACGGGTTTCGGTATTACGGTCGCGCCCTGAACTCTGGCCGGACCTCCTCGGCAAAGCGATGCAGTTGTTCCACGATGGCATTCACGCTGGTGCCGGCGAAATCGAAGATCAGGTGGCTCACGCCCAAGCGCTGATATGCCCGGATGTCCTCGACGATCTGATCCCTCGACCCGATGAACGGCGTGCGCGCGGCCGAGGCGGCACCATCCGTGAACTTGATCGGCGCGCGGAACGACAGCGTGATCGTCCGGGGATCCCGACCCGCCTCCCTGGCCTGGGACCGCAGGTCGGCCACTGCCTTCGCGTACTCGTCGGGAAAGAGGCCGGCGGGCGGGCGCAGGCCGATGGGATGCCAGCCGTCGCCCAGGCGGGCCGCGCGGCGGATGGCCGCCTTCGTGTGGCCGCCGATCCAGATGGGCGGGTGCGGCTTCTGCACCGGCTTGGGAAAGAACCGGACCTCATCCAACGAGTAGAACCGACCCCGGTAGCTTGGCCAGTCCTTGATCCAGAGTTCTCGAAGGATCTGGATGTACTCATCAGTCGCGGCGCCGCGCTCCTCGAACGTCGTGAGGTTCAGGGCCTGAAATTCCTCGCGCATCCAGCCCACGCCGACGCCCAGGATGACGCGCCCCCGAGACAGGACATCCAGCGTCGCGATCATCTTCGCCACCAGGACGGGGTTCCGGTAGGGCAGGATCAGCACGCTGGATCCGAGCGCCACCCGCTCGGTCACGCCTGCCAGATAGCTCAGGACCGTGAGCGCGTCCAGGTAATGCTGTGCCGCCTCCAGGTCCAGGCGGCCATCCGCGGCGTAGGGATACTTGGACCTCGTGGCTTTCGGGATCACGATGTGGTCGGTGATCCAGATCGAATCGTACTGGTGCTCGTCCGCCGCCCGGCCCAGCCGCCGGACGGTGTCCAGCGTCCCCAGCGAGCCGCGCGTGGGGATCGGAAACCCGAAGCGCATCGGAACCTCCTTCGGAGTCGAGTGAGATGTGCGAAGGCGCCGCCGCGGCCCCCCTATCCCCGGAGCACCTCCGCAACCTTGGCCATCGTCGCCACAGCCTCGTCCACGTCCATGGCCGTCACGTGGCGGTGGGTGAGCCAGCGCAGCGTATCAGCCTGCTGGGGATTGACGTACACGTTGTGCTCGGCCAGCGCGGCCGAAACCTTCGCCGCCGGCACGCCCAAACCGGACGTCTTGCATCGGACGATGTTCGTCTGCACCTTGCTCACGTCCACCGAGAGGCCGGTGATCTTGCTCAGCTTCTCCGCCAGGCGTTTCGCGTTGGCGTGGTCCTCCGCCAGCCGGTTGATCATGGTCTTCAGCGCTACCAGCCCGGCCGCGGCGATCACGCCCCCCTGTCGCAAGGTGCCCCCCAGCATCTTCCGCATCTTGCGGGCCGTCTCGATGAACTTCTTGGATCCCACGATGACCGAACCGACCGGCGCGCTGAGCCCTTTGGACAAGCAGAAGGTCACGGAGTCGGTCTGGGCCGCGATCTCGCGCGCCGGAAGCCCCAGCGCGATGGCGGCATTGAACATGCGCGCACCATCCAGGTGAATCGGAATGCCATGGCGATCCGCCACCGTCTTGATGGCCGCCATCTGGGCCAGCGTGGCGACCATGCCTCCAGCCACATTGTGCGTGTTCTCGACGCAGATGAGTCCCGTCACCGGGAAGTGGATGTTCGGGCCGCGGACGGCCGCCTCCACATCCTCGGCGGCCATCACGCCATCCGTCCCGGGAACCCGGTTCACGACGAGGCCCGCCACCCTCGCCATCCCGCCCACCTCATACCAGAAAAGATGAGCGTCCCGCTCCACGATCAGCTCCTGGCCGGGCATGGTGTGGGCCATGAGCGACACCAGGTTTCCGGCCGTGCCGCTCACCACGAACACGCCCGCCTCCTTGCCCAGGAGCGCGGCCGAGTACTCCTCCAGCTCCCGCACGGTGGGGTCGCCCTCCCGCCCATCGTCGCCGACCCTGGCGGTTCGCATAACCTCGCGCATCTCTTCCGTCGGCTCCGTGACCGTGTCGCTTCGAAAATCGTTCTTGCCGTTCAACATGGGGAGCACCTCGCTTGGGGTGGGTTTCGGGAAACGGCGTTCAGGTCTTCATCCTCGGGTCCAGCACGTCCCGCAGCCCGTCGCCGGCCAGGTTCAGACCCAGCACGGTGATGGCGATGGCCACGCCGGGGAAGATGGTGATCCATGGGGCGTTCTGCATGTGGATCCGGCCTTCGCTCAGGATGTTCCCCCAGCTAGGCGTGGGAGGCGGCGCGCCCGGTGACCTCCACTTCCAGTCTGAGGACGCCCTTGTGGGCCACCATCGGCACCAGGCAGCTTGACTCTCCGACGATGGCGGCATCCGCCTTCAGGCCCCTTGCCACTTCCGTCTTGGTCCCCAGGCCGCCGCGCTCCTCGGCTCCCACGGCCGTCAGGATCACCCTGCCCGGCAGACCATCACGCTTCCGGGCCAGCGTTTCAAAGGCTACGATCATGGCCGTCAGGCAGCCCTTGGCATCCATCGCCCCCCGGCCGTAGACCAGCCCATCCTTTTCCACGGGAGTGAGCGGGTCGGTGAGCCACGGCGCTGGGTCACCCGGTGGCACGGTATCCACATGGCTGTTGAGCACGATGGCCCGGGGACCCTCCCCAACTTCGGCCACCACGTTCAGGGGCTTGCCGTCCAGCTCGGTGACACGGCAATGGATCCCTTGGCTCCCGAACCGTTTCACGAGGTAACCCACGATGGCCTCTTCCTGGACGCCGAAAGAGGGGATGGCGATCAGGTCGAAGACCAGGTCTCGGACGCCGGCGCGGAGAGCCTTGGTGTCTTCGGAGGCGGCGACGGGGTTCTCCATGGGGTGCTCGCTCCACTGCGATATGGCAGGGGAATGAGAACGGACAGCTCTCGCTCCGCGGAACGCGCCGCGCGTCAGCGGAATAGGTCGCGCTCGGGCGAGCGAACGAGGGATCGGGCGCAGCCCTCGGACGATCGAAAGCCGTAGCCGCGGATCAGGACGACCGGGATGCGCTCCAGCTTGCCCATGAGCAGGCCGGCCGCGGCGGCCAGTTCGTCCGCCACCGCCAGCTCCGTCACGCGCAGCGTGTGGCCGTGCGGATCCTGCTGGCCGATGTAACTCACCAGCGGGCTCAGACCGGCGACTCCGATGGCCACATTCGTCAGTCCCTCGCGCCAGGGACGGCCGAAGGTATCGGACACGATCACACCCACCTGCGCGCTGCACCGGTCTTCCAGGGCCTTGCGCAGCCGCGCCGCCGACCCGTCCGGGTCCACCGGCAGCAGGGAGACTCGATCCTCCCCGGGAACGTTGGAAGCGTCCACCCCGGCATTGGCGCAGATGAAGCCGTGGGTCGTCTCGGCGATGATCACCCCACGATCCATCCGGACGATTCGCCGCGACTCGCGCAGGACGACTTCCACCTGCCGGGGATCCTTGCCCCAAGCCTCGGCGAACTCCCGGGCCAGTCCTGAAGGGGCGACCTCTGAGAGCGACACCACCCGGCCCTCGGCCTTGGACACCACTTTCTGCGCGACCACCAGGACATCCCCGCTCGCGAGGCCGGTCCCCGCCCGCTCCGCGGCCTCTGTGATGAGACGGGCGAGATCATCCCCTTCGGCCACCTCGGGGATGCCCGGCAGTCCCACGACAGAGATGCCAGGACTCCCGGGCGTTGCCAGCCGGTCAATGACACCCTGCGCCTCGAGCAACGCGCGTGTCCTGGTCTCCCCTGGAAACGCCAGGAAGGCCGCCAGGTCCTCGGGCTCGTCGATGTCCACGGCCAGGCGGGGCACGCGGAGCATTCCCCAGCGCAGCCCCCGCGCCTCGGCCTCGCCCTGGTGCTTGCGGAAGCTGTCGAAACCGAACCGCGAGGGGATGGCCTGGGGCGGTCGTCGCCAGATCGCGTTGGTCCCCTTCTCGTCCCGAGACGGCACCAGCAGGACGGCCCGATCGGATTCGTCCGCGGCGGACAGGACGGCCGCGATGTCCTCTGTGCGAACGGCTGGGATGTCGGCGGGGATGGTCAGCACGGCCTCCATGCCCTGCTCCGCCAAGGGCATGGAGGCAGCGTCCACCGAGTGGCTTTCGGATCGCTGCTCCTGCTCGGGGAGGACCGTCGCCCCGTTGGTCCGGGCGATCCTCATCGCCTCGGGATCTGAGGTGGCCACGAAGACCCCGTCGATGAGGCTCCCGATCGCGGGTATGACGGCGGCCAGGACATCCGCCAACATGGCCAGCGAGAGTCGCTGCCGCGCGGATTGGTCCAGAAGAGCGGCCAGTCGCCCCTTGGCGCGAGCAGTGGACTTGACGGGGATGAGGATCGCCGTCCGCGCTCTCACAGCGCCTCCAGGAATTTCAACGCCATCCGGGCCACCTGCCTCTTCTCCTCGGGCCCGCGCATGACGATCTCTTCCACCCGAACCCGGACCCCCAGGGCCTCGATGCGCGAGGCCTCGCCCGCGTCCACCGTGTCGATCAGCATCCCCTCCAGGCCATTCAGGGCGGAATGATAGAGACGCGCGACTCCGAGGGGAGATACCTCGACCTTGGCCCAGCGCAGGAACTTATCGGTCGGCCCCTTGAGGGACTGGCCCCCGACCACAGGGCTGATCGCGACCATGGGCGCCTGCGTCGTGCGCAGGGCCTCACGGATTCCCGGAACGGCCAGGATGGGCCCGATGCTGGCCACCGGGTTGCTGGGTGCAAGGATGATGGCCTCCGCCTCCTGGATCGCCGTCAGAACCTCGGGTGTCGGGTGTGCGCGGGCGCTCCCCCGATATTCGATCCCGCGGATCTCGTCGGCGGCTTTCCGCTGCACCAGGAACTCCTGGAAGTGCAATGCGTGGGTGGGGCCGTTGCCGACCAGGACGTAGGTCATGACCGGATCGTCGGTCATGGGCAGGATCCGCGTCCGGACGCCCAGGGCCCGGCGGATCGCATCGGCGACCTCAGTCGGGCGTCGACCCTGTCGCAAGGCCTGCGTCCGGAAGATGTGCGTCCCGAGATCCCGGTCGCCCAGGTTGAACCAGGCGGGCTGACCAAATTTTTCCAGAAGCTTCATGCACTCGAACGTGTCCCCGGCGAAGCCCCATCCCTTTTCCGGGTCCACGAGGCCGGCCAGGGTGTAGGTGACGATGTC
>JBIOJT010000056.1:0-17666 GCA_044451055.1 Methylomirabilales bacterium (SeqCode) | reverse complement strand
CGACGGGCGGCCGCAGTCGGCCGCGGCGGACCGACCGACAGGAGATGAGGAATACTGCGATCACCCGCCTCGACGAGAGCATCCATGCAGCGCAGCACGGCCGGGGGGCTGGGGTGTTCAAGGCCCCGCGCGATCACGGCCAGCGCTCGGTCTGGTGCATCGGCAGTCGCCAGGGCCACGAGGGCAAGGCCGGCCTCAAGTTGGACAGCCGCAGCCGGATCATCCAGGCACGAGGAAAGCAGGGGCACGACCGCGCGGTCACCAATGATCCCCAGCAGCCGGGCCGCCTCCGCCCGGCGCTCGACGCTGACGGGCGCCTCGTCATCAGGAGAAGGCCGCCGCTCTCGCAGCGTCGCGGTCAGGGCGGGAACCGCCGTTCTCCCGAAGGTTAGGAGCGCCTCGGCCGCGGCCCCGCGGTCACAGGGATCCTCCAGCCGGTGAACGATATGGGGGATCGCCCGCTCCTCCCTGACGCGGGCGAGGGCCCCCATGGCCTCGCGCACCCCCTCGTGCGCCAGGGCGTACAGCAGCGGCTCCACGGCCCTGCGGTCTCCCAGCTTCCCGAGCTGTTCCGCCGCGCGGTTCCGGACCGCCTCTTCCGCCAGGCGCAGCACCGGATCGAGTCGCCGGATATCATGCAGTGTAAGCGCCCGGATCAGCGCGCTGATCGCAGCCTCCCCTCCGATGGCCCCGAGGCCCTCCGCAGCGAGACAGCGCGTCTCCGGAATCGATGAGGGCGGGCCCAGGAGGACCTCGGCCAGGAACGGAACCGCCCGCTCCCCCTGGAGGATCAGGAGGGCCAGCGCCTCTCGGTTCCGTGAGAGGTCATCCAATCCCGCCGCCAGATCCTCGAGACTCATTGCTATCCTCACCGCACCCGAGCGATGGCCACAGCGCCTGCGACCATTGCCGCCGTAGCGTAGGCAAAGCCTACGGACGGTGAGATCGCCGTCCAGAGGGCGCCCACGATGACGCTGGCAGCCAGGTCCCCGATGCCATTAACCGTGCCCAGCACTCCATACGCGATCCCCCGCGACTCCACGGTGGGCACAAGGTCGGCTGTTATGGCCCCTTCCATGGCATCCTCTGCGGCGATGTAGATTCCGGCGAGGCAAAAGAGCCCGAGCAGATAAACCGGGTGTCGCCACGAGAAGGCGAAGGCGGCGATGAATCCCGCAGTCGTCAGGGCGCCTATCACGTACCCGAGCACCAGGATCCCGCGACGACCCACGCGGTCGCTCAGAGCGCCCACCGGGTACGACGCCCCAGCGTAAAAGACATTACGGACCACGTAGAACAGGGCTGCCATCTGGGCGGCCGCCACGACGCCATACGTCGGCGCGAGCAGTTCGGTTGCCGCAAGGATCAGAAGCGTGTGGGCGAAGTCCCCGATGCCAAAGACCCCCACGCCGACCAGCCAGCGCCGGTACGCACGGGGCAAAGTGCGGATCGTGGCCCAGAGGCGGGCCCCGTGGTTCGGGGCACGACGGCGCTCGTGGACCATGAGGCCGAAGGCCAGGGCCGATCCCACGCCGGGGATCAGTGTCAGGAGGAACACCAACCGAAATGGCGCCGAGGGATCGGCGGCGCCGTGGCCCTGGAGCAAGGCGAGAAGCCCCACGGCGCAGAGGGGCCCGATGATGGCGCCCAGCGTGTCCCCCGCCCGATGGAACCCGAAGGCCTTTCCTCGGACCTCGTCAGACACGGACTCGGCCAGGATGGCGTCTCGCAGGGGACCGCGGACCCCGCGCCCAAACCAACCGAGGGTCCGCCCGAAGAGCACCAACGGCCAGCCGGCGGCAAAGGCAAAGATGGCCTTCGAGACCCCGGTGAGGAGGTAGCCGCCCACGCAGACCGCCTTGCGGTGGCCGATTCGATCCGTGTACCAACCGGCTCCGAGCTTCACGAAGCTGGACACGGCGTCCGCTATTCCCTCGATGGCGCCCAGGGCTGCGGCCGGGACGCCGATGACCGCCAGGAATGCCGGCAGAATGGCCGTGGCCATCTCGTGCCCCCAGTCGCTGAGGAGGCTGGCGACGCCCATGCCCACAACGTTTCGGTTCAACCACCGTTCCTCGGTAGCCACCAAGGGAAGAGTTTCCACCCCACGGTCAGTGTCGTTCATCATTGCTCTCCAGGGGCGCCCCAAGTGAGGCCAGGGCTCGGCGGGCCGCCTAGCTCTGACATGCGAACAAGAAGCGGATGGGCCTCCTCCGATGAATGCCCCGCAATCTCCAATGGTATGCCGCTAATCGTGGCCACCGCGCGAATCCACGACTGTTCCTCGGCCGGCGTCTTGGGCTCCCGGCTGAAGCGGTAATCGTGCTTCCGCAGATACTCCTTGAGGTCTCGCGACAGCACGTCCCAGGATCGCGCCTGAGCGTCGGTGAGGATCCGGAGGCTCTCGCCATCCTCGACCAGCGACGCCGCCGCCACGAAGTGACCGAGGCATAGCCCCTCCCCCTGCTCGAACCGTTCCCGAAGGTCCGGATCGCCGGTCACGGGATGCAGCAGGTCGCGGAGCGCAGTCAGGCTTACCCGCTCATATTCCATCGCCGCCTCGCACGCGGGACACGACCCGCGAGGTGTCCGGTCGGAGGCCAGGTCATCCAGGAGCCAGCCGTAGAGGCGCGCCAGGCTCCGCCGGTCCCCCAGCCTCTCTACGCCCAACCGCCGCAGGACCCGCGTGTGGTCCTCGCAGAAGCCCCCAGCCTCCCGGACGCGCTCGTACACATCCGCATGGGCTTTGCCCTCGCGCAGGACGTGGATCAAGAAGTCGTGGCCTGCCTCCTGCGCCAACCGGCACACCGGACAGCCGGAGCCGTTGAGGGCCGTCTTCCATCGCGCGAGCGTCAGCACGTGCGCCACCCGTCACCTCTCGGCGGGCCGCCAAGAGGTATCGCCCGCCACCGCCATGAGGGCCCTGGCAAACGCGGGATCTTGCTTCTGTCTTCCCTCCGGGACCTCTTCCCTAATGTTACGGTCCAGCTCAGCCTCCAGCCCGTCCTTCAGTAAAGCCACGGCCTCGCGCTGCTTTCCTGTGATGAGCTCGCGGAGAGTGGATGTTGGCCGGAGGTCCAGGAGCGCTTGCCAGTGGGGAAGGCACAACCCCTCGGATGCCAGATACATTTCCTGGATCGCGGGCAGCCCCGAGGCTGGTTCGAGCGCGCGCGCAAACCCCTCGACGACGTAGTCCGCGTACCGCTGCAGAGCATCGCAAGCCGGACACGGGGTTGTTCGCACCAGTCGGCGGAGGGCCTGCCTCATTCGCTGCCGTGGATTCCTACGACGGCCCCACGGCGGGGGTGCGGCGTGGCCATTCGACCCGAGATTCCGCCGGAGATCGTCCAGTCGCCGCCTCGCCTGGTCCAGCAGCCAATCGTAGAGTGTTCCCATACCCAGACCATCACCGTGTTCAACCGGTTCGAGGTAGACCAGGGCTCCGGCGTGTCGCGCACACAGGCCCCAGGAAGCCAGGAGACGCAGGAGCATTCGTCCGTCATTCTTGCCCTCCCGCAGGAACACCCGCAGGTAGTACAGGTCCGCATTACGGAGCACCCGACAGAGGGGACAAGCCGGCTGTCGGAGAGCCTGCTTGAGGTCGCTGACGAGGAGCAGGTCCAGCTGCGAGGTTCCTGTTAGTGCCACCGCCGCGCCGCTCTTCACTGGACCTCCACCCCCCCAGGGTCATCTGCCAACGTCCCGCCTGCCGCGGGGGATCCCCCGCTCCACGGGGCGCGGGACAATGTCTCACGCTCGTGCCATACCTGACCCATCCCTCGCTGCCCCGCCCAGTTAACCAGCGCCCTCGTCGGGGCGTCCGCGGCCGATCCGTACCGCCGTTTCCGGTTCTCCGTCTCCGCCTCGTAAATGTCCAGCTCCTTCACTGACCGGCTGAGTTGGTCTACAGTGGTATCGAGTAGATACCGCGCCGTGTCGCCGTCAGGCAGCGTGCACAGCAACGCCGCCAGATGCGGGAGGCAGCAGCCCGCAGACACCGCAAAAGCCGACCGTAGCGCCCCCGATGCCAGGCCCCGAGCCAACTCGCTCAGCACCACCTCCCGGAAAGCCGCCTCGTCCCCGCACAGGCGGCACGCGCGCTCGCCAACCAGGTCCTGGAAGATCTGCGCAGGGTCGTCCGCAGTCAGGCGGGAAAGGTCGCGCTTGAGCAGCCCATTCATCCTCTCGATCACACGGGCGTGCAGCCTCCGATGCAGGCGTCCCAGGGTTCGCGGGCTGGCCACCTCTTTGAAGAACCAGGCGTGGCGGTTGCACCAGGTCTGACTCTCGACGAAACGAGCTTGTGTCGCCGGGTCTTCGGCGAGCAAATACTGCCAGCGTGAGGCCAGATAGAAGGCCCGCTCCCAGAGAAGGTCGCACACGGCGCACGTTCGCCACGTCCCCAGCACTCTCTCCAGGATGGCTTCGACCGGCATTTCCTCGTGCGCGTTCAGCCGAGAATCCGCCAGCCGGCGCCAGAACTCTTCGAACATCCCACCCTCCATCTAGCCCGACCTCCTGGCGGTCTGTTCATCCACTTGAATGCGCCGCCGGGCGGAACCCTCGCGCGGCGTCGGCGTCAGGCGCTCGACGGCTTCCCGCGCTTTGGCCACGCCACGCAACGTCTCAGGATGGTGGGATGGCAAGTCGGCATACAATTGGATGAACTCCCGGTACGCCGCCTTCGCCGCGTCCGGATCAATGCACTCCAGCGCGAGGGCTCGCATGAGGAAGGCTTCCTGATACAGGTGCAGGAAATGTCGGACCGCATCCAGCCGTCGACCGAGGCGGATAACCTCCTCGAATACGGCAACCGCCCCTTGATGATCACCCGCCTTGAATGCATCCGCGCCACGGTCCATGAGGGGGCGGATCGGCGCCAGGACCTCGCGCGCCGTCTCCGTCTCGAAAGCTCCCGCCTCGAGCCGCGCAATGAGTGCCTCGTGCCGGGCCAACGTTTCGGCCTCCGTCGCGCTGAAGGTTACATAGACCGGGACGGATCCGAGACCGACGCGCACTTCCGGGTCCGACTCGTGGACCCGCGTCTCCCAAACGGCCCGCGGGCCCTGCCCCATCAGGCGCGCTGCCTTGAGAGGCGCCAGGGTGAGGACGACGAAATGCCCGGCGTCTGTCTCCACCAATGTGGAGGCCAAAGGTTTGCGGGACTCTCGGATCCCTTGGAGCTTGAGGCGGATGTTCGGCACCGGATGTCGCATGGCTCCGACCTGCTGAAGGAATCAGTGCACCGATTCGCTCTGCGTCGCTTTCCCGGGACACTGTTAAGCAACGAGGCGCAAGATCCCGATCAAGGTCGTCGAGATCGCGTGAAGCACCTCATCCACTACCCTGCCGGCATCGGGCGACAATGGGCCGTACCCCCGGAGACCTGGGCTCTTGGTATCCTCCACCATGGCCCAGAGCGTCGAGACTTCTCCTCGGATCACCCCCCGTCGCGAACGCCCCGCGACTTCGATCTCCAGCCGTCCACAGGCCTCGACCAGGACCGCTCGCAGCCGGTCGCATGCCGCGTGAATCGTGCGGCACTCCTCGGCATCCAAGTCGTCGGCAAGACGGAAGGTGGTCCGCGTGACCGGATCGATCAGTAACCGCTCGATCTGGTCCACGGCTTCCTCCACCAACCGGAGCATCGCACCCACGGCCCGAAGCTGCGAAGTATTCAGCGCCACGGGTTTGGTTTCAGAACCCATACGGCTGCTCCATCGCGATGCCGGCGATGCGCGCGCTGGCGCGCAGCCATGCCTCCCCCTCGGCACCTTTCGGTTCGTGGCGGACGCTCCAGGATTGTTTGCGCAGTTGCTCCTCCGCCTCCCAGCGATCCACCTCTACCCGGGCCAGCAAGACCGCAGCAATGTCTCTTCGCAGGCCGGGCGTGCCGGCTCGCTCCAGGAGCAGGGGCGCGTGGCGCAGGCACAGGCCATACGAGCGTTCGAAGCCGCGCCACCCCTCCGCATCCGCCAGGACAGCGAGAAGCCGGTCCGCAGCGCGCCCCTCGATCGTCCCCAGGTGGCGGCAGAGCGGGCACCGGTCCCAGCGCAAGATCCGCTCCCGAACCCGGCCAAGAAACCTCTCAGGGGTCAACCAGAGCGTCCTCAGCGTTGACCGGACGCGTCTCGACAACGGCGGATGGCTGTGGGTCTGGCTCTCGGGTTGGCCGCTCTCTCGCCAGCGGGCGGGCAGGGCACGGACGCGTCCGCCCACGGAGGGGGGAATCGCTTCGCGAATCTCCCACAGGAGATAACGCAAAATCTCTGCCATCTTAGCCAGGAGACGATCGCAGGCTGTGACCAAGACCTCCGGAGCGCAGCGGTCCGCGACCAGCCAAGCGTGCTGGCTGCAGAGGTACAATGCCTGATCCCAGCGATAGTCAAGATGCGCGCAGTCCCGGATCTCCCCTTCAAGCCAGACGAGATATTCCTCGCGGCCCCGTGCGGCCACCCGGCAGAGGTTGCAGCCGGGTTGATTCAACAGGCGGCAGGTTTCCTCGAATGCCGGCGACCATGTTGGGAGCACCCCCGCTTGCGCCCTTGACTGACCCCTGGGGTCCACTGCGGGAGCCTCCCCAAGCTTTCGACCAGCGACCAGGAACGACCGGATGCTCTGGTCCAGGTCCGGCCCGTAGAGCCGCCCCAGGGCCTCTCGTAGGGCATCCGCCAATGCGCCATCGGTCCCTCTCGCCTGGATCGCCGACAGGTTGGCGCGGGCCTCGTCCAGATGCCGGATCTGTTCCTCTGTCAGGCATTGTAATGTTTCCCACCCAGCCACATTGGCCGCTTCCAGGAAATGCGGAAGACAGAGGCCGTCGGATGCACGGAATGCCTTGACGACATCCATCTCTTCCAGACAGCCGACGATCACCTGGGCATAAAGCTGAATCGCCGCTCGCTCCTGCTCGCACGCGGGGCAACCGACGGCAGGACCGAAGGGCCTGGATGCCGGCTGCCGATTCGCTCGCGAGCCATGCCATTCCGGCGTCACAGTAGCCTGCAAGGATCGCAGCCAGTCTGCGCAGAATCGCAACACGTAAGTTGCCACGTAGGAAGTCCGGTCCGGTGCCCCACGCTCCAGCAGATGCCGGGTGTGTCGGAGACAGAATCCGTGGGCCTGTTGCAGCCGGTCCATGGTCGGGATGTTGCCGTATTGCTCGGCCAGGAACCAGAAGTAGTATCTCTGAAGGTTGATCTCCACCTCGCGGCAGATGAAGCATCTGGGCTTCTCCAGGCGTGCGAGGATCTCGCCCCGCCAGGGATTCGGGCCTTCCTTTCTTCGCCACCAGCGGCGCGGGGTGGGCTTCGATCTGTCCCGCCCATCAGCGCCCACGGGCCCCGTCCCCGGAACGATCTCCGGCGTTGACGGCGCGGCCGGCTCGACGATGGTTTGAGCGTCAGGCGTGGTAGTCATGACAAATCCACATGGGACCCGCTGTCCCCATTTCCCTCCGAGAGGAGGCCGATCGCCTCGATCTCCTCCTGGGCAGAGCGGGCCTCCCGCGTGCCAGGAGAGTGCTGGCGGACCCATTTGAATTCTTCCAGCGCCTCATCGAGGCGCCCCAAGCTCTCCAGGCAGAGTCCCCGGAACCAGTGGGACCGCGCATGGTCTGGGTCGAGTTCCAGGGCCAGCCGGAACTCGCGCTCAGCGTCAGCCACGCGACCCCTGCCATGGTACGCCCCACCGAGGTTGAAGTGGATGCCCGCCACCTCCGGCGCCAGGCGCACGGCCTTCTCCAGTTGGAAAATGGCCAGGTCGTAAGCCCCCACACTGTAGAAGTGGACCCCTAAGGTGTTCCAGTCGCGGACCGTTGGTCGCTTGCGCCTCATGCGTGCACCTCACGGTCAGCCAGCGCTTACGGACCAACCTCCCGCCGGGGGGTCGTCCAAGGGCCTCCCGGTCAGGAGGATCGTGATCAAGGCCCGGGTCACATCGTCCGCAAGCCCCATCTCCCGGATCCCGGTAACCGTGGCCTCGATGTCGTATGCGACACGCCGGATCTCCGCCACCCCGTCCTTAATCACCGCGTAGCTCGCCCCTGGGTTCCCGTCCAGGGGCTGTCCTACACTCCCCGGGTTGAGGATCACCTTGGTCCAGGCGCCTCGGCTCATGGGGAGGTGGGTGTGGCCCACCAGGACGAAATCCGCCCGCACCCGTTCCAAATCTTTCTTCAGCGCCTCGTCGTCGAGATCCGGCGTCAAGCGGTAGCTGTAGAGGGGATCCTTGGGCGAGGCGTGCACGGCATGGAAACTGTAGTCGTCGAAGCGAAACGAAAGTTCCCGGGGCAGCCGGCGGAGCCACGCGACATCCTCTCTCGCCAGGACCCGGCGGTGATGGCCCAGGGTGGCGTGGGCCAGCTCCCGCTTGAAACCCGCGGCCCTTGGGTCCACCCGGTAGGACAGGGCCGTATCGTGATTTCCACGGACGACATGCGTCGCGTGCTCCCGCACCCAGGCCACACACTCCCGTGGGAAGGGGCCGTAGGAGACGATGTCTCCGAGGCACACGACGGCATCCGCCTCTTCCCGGATCGCCTGCAACGCCGGCCAGTTCGCATGAACGTCGGATATGACAAGGAGCTTCACCGTCCTGGCCTCGACTTCGGCTGAGACAGACCCCACCATCCCGACGCGAGACCCAACAGTGGGCGCAACAGACGCTTCCATCGCCGAATCGGTGGAGACGAGCGAATGGACCAGAACCTGAGTGGGCTGGGCGGGAGGCGTCCAGCCCAGGCGTCCTGGTGATACTGGATCATTTTGTGCGTAGCCCTCTCATAGTCTTTGAGAACATTCAATGGGGGCCGCGGGAACCAGTACGGGCAGGCCCCGCAGATCCATTCGGTATTCGTCGCCGGCTCTTCGGGCTTGAGCGAGTAGAACCACCGGCAGATGAAATAATCGCGAAGGGCGAGGTCCCGCTCCGTTTTGATTGGAACAAGGTACAGGCAGGGCCGCCGCGCCGTCTCTCTCGGAATCGTGCACGGACCACAGGTGGCCAGCATTTCGCCCTGATCTCCACCCTTCATCGCTAGGCGCTTCCCGCCGGCGGCCATGCAGACGATCTCCACCGCCCCGCTGCCGTCCCCCTCGATGGGTCGCTCCCAGCGAAGCTCGCACGACTGGAGTCCGGGTTCAACCAACGGAAGCAGGATCGGGATCGAATCCTCCCGGGCTTTCGTCTCGGCCCATGACGGCCCTGTCCGCGACTCCCGAGGATCTTGCAGCATTGTAGTAATCCGACTGAACCTTCTGCCTTACTTCACGATGAGGACGCTGCAGGGCGAGAGCCGGCTAAGGTTCTGAGTGGTGCTTCCCATGACTCGACCGAACACATTGGAGTGACCCACGAACCCCACGACGAGGAGGTCGAAATTCCCGTCCTTCGCTGCCGTGATAATCGTCTCAACCTCGTGGCCCGGAACCACCTTCGAGTGCAGTTCGACCCCGTGGTCCCACGCCATCTGGCGCGCCTCCTGGATCAGCTTCTCGAAGTAGGCATCCCGCTCGGCTTTCGCCTCCTCAACCTCGCCCAGCGTAGCCGCGTAATACGGCAGCTTCTCCTCGACCGAGATGCAGTGCAGTTCCGCGTCGGATTGGTCGGCCAGTTCGATCGCAGCCTTCAGAGCACGCTGCGACCCGGGCGAGCCGTCATAAGCGACCAGGATCTTTTTGTACAACCCGTGGCGGCGTCCGCGATTCTCCATCTCATTCCTCTTGGGTGGCCAGGTGAACGCCCCGGTCCTGCAAGGATGGGGCTGCGCTGGCGGCAGATTCCGCCCGTTCGGCAGATTCGGAGACAGGCTGGAAGAACCGCTGGGCGACCCAGGTGGGTACGACTGCGCTCAGCACGACCACCGTCACCAACACGGAGAACTGGTCCTTCGAGAGGATTCCGGCGTTCAGGCCGTACAGCGACGAGATCGTGCCAAAGGTGAGGCCGGTGCTCATCAGGAGCGTCGTGTAGGTCGCTCCCTCGGGCAAGAAGCGTCGAGTCGCCGGGTACACGCCTATTCCTTTGGCCGCCAACTTGATGGCCAACAGTGCCAGCATAAGTCCGAGGTTGGCCCCCACCGCCTTCAGGGATACATTCATTCCCGACTTGATAAAGAAGAAAGGCGTGAGGAGCGCGAAGGTCACGACTCGGAACCTCCGTTGCTCCTCCCGATGAGCATGGAGGATCTTGGCGACCGCTAAGCCCAAGATGAAGGTGGGGAGGACGGCGTGGCTTTGCGCGCGGTCGGCAAAGTACATCATAACCAGGAGCGCAGCGAAGGCCCCTTTGATCTCCGGCTCGATGACGCGGTCGCCGTAGCGGGGGAAGAACCAGGGTTGCAGGCGGGGCATGACGATGATGATCCCGGCAGAGACCAACAGGAATGGGACTAGCCACCAGGTAGGTCGGATGAAAAGTAAGCTCAGGGCCAGGGCCGTCCCGAAGTCAGTCACGAAGGTGGCGGCCATGATGATCTTCCCCAGCGTCGTGTGGGTGAGGCCAGTCTCCACCAGGACGGCGTACACCACAGCGAGCGAGGTTGTGGACAGCGCGACACCACAGATCTGAGCCGCGGCCCAGCGCCACCCAAACAGGTAATGGGCCGCCAGCCACGCGCCGAGGAAAGGAACCAGGAAGGAGATCCCACCGATCCAGAGGCTTTCCTTGAGGCGTTCCCGCATCAGGTCCGGGTCGACCTCGGCTCCGGCCAGAAAGGTAAGGACGATGCTCCCGAACCCCGCCAGGAAGTCGATCCAGGAGGTGCTGTGCAAGCCGAGAAAGTTCCCCCCGGCTACCCCCAGGATGATCTCGATCAAGGCGACCGAAATCCCTACTTCCACCGAAGCCATGCTGGCCACGAGGATCAGAAGCCCCATGGCCATTGCAATCCACGCACTGTCCATCAGTACCTCCCACGTCAGGTTATATCAGGGCAGCGCAGGAGGTTCAGGCGCGCCGTCCACGCCAGAACGGTTCTGACTCCCCGCTTCCCAGTTGGTCACGCATCTGGAAGGAGGAGCCATCAGTCCCGTTCCGGGACGGTTCGCGTCCGACGCACATCGCGGACCTCGGCGGAGCTCCATCGCCGTCAGTTTGTTACGCTACGCTCACCTCCTTGTGTGGATGCCTGGCCATTTGAACCACCAGTCGGAGGCGTTGCCCCCGGAGGAGCCTGCTTGACTCCGGTGGCGGCGGCCAAGTCCACAGCCATCGCCTTCAGGTCCGATGTGAGTTTCAGGAGTTGGACCTCCAGCGCCAGCCGTGTCCGATGGTCCTCCGCCTGCCGGGCCAGCAACTCTTCGATGCGCCGGCGGAGCTTCTCGTTCTCGAAGCGGACACTCTCGATCTCGGCACGCTGTTCCTCATCCACCGCTCGTATGGGTCCGCCTTCGGTCGGCGTTTGCGCCGGCGTTACACACTGTGGGGCCTTGTACACTTGCGGCTCACCCCGCTCGGGCCCGAAGACGCTGACACGACCGACAAAGGCCTCCAGGGCGCGATGCCAGCTACTGCTCTCGCGACCCTTGGCCTCGTCCGCGTAACGGTAATCGAACTTTCGCGCGAACTCCTCCAGCTCCCACAAGAGGTCCTGCCAACGATTCTCGTGCATGACCAGCAACACGCGGAGGTTCGGGTGATCCCGGCCGATCGCCATGGACTGGTACACATGGGGCAGACACAGGCCGGCCGATCGGGCGAAGGCCTCGGCGAACTCCGCCTCGCCGAGGAACTCCAGGATTGTCCTGAGGTCATCCCGCTCCGACCGCCGGGCAAACGTGCAGAGATAGCAGGGTCTCTTTCGGCTCCGCCAGGCGAGGATCGGCATTGGTTCCTCGCGGGAGCCGACCAGTCGCTCTCGCAGGCGCTGCCAGCGCCCCCGGGGATGGATCTCCCGGCCGGCGGCCTGCAAATGCTCCAGCGTCTCCTGAAGAAGATGCCGATAGATCAGCGCCACGCCCAACGCGCTGTTGCGAACGCTAGGCAGCATCCAGGCGTGCCAGTTGCAGAAGCCGTGGGACTCGACCAGGCGGTCTCGGGTGAAGGGGTCATTCACCTGCTCGTACATCAGACCGTCCAGAGCCTTCAGCGCCTGCTGCTCCAGCAGGGTGCAGACCGGGCAGCCCGGCTCCTTGAAGGCATCCAGAAGCTGGAAATAGGTGATGAACTTCGACGACGAGACTACCTTTTTGAGAATCATCCGCACGTCCTGGACCAGTTCACGCACCCGACTCATCCGTTACCTCGCGCCAATTGGCTCCGGAGCCCTTCCAGTTGCTGCAGGTCCTCTCGGATCTGGGGGGCCTCCTGTCCCGCGGATGCCATCAGGTTCTCGATGGTTGCGATCAAGCTGTCGAGCCGCCGCATCGCTTCTCTTTCGAGTGCGAGCAGCGCGGCATTGACAATGCCCTCCCACTGGGAGGCCAATCGCGACAGGTTCATGAAGACCACGTCGCCGATCTTGCGCTGGAAGTGCTTCTTGACAGCACCCTTGACCAGTGCCATGGGCACCAGAAACGACAGCAGCTCCCAGGTGTGATCGAAGATCTTCCCCACGCGCACATCAGGCGATCGCGGGTCCTCCGTATGGAGATCCATCTCGGTCGTTCGCAGCGGGACCCCGAGAGTTTCCAGGGTCCGTTCTGACAGCCGGTTTCTGAAGTCCTGAAGCGATTGCGACAGTTGGCGGCTCACCCGTTGCACGGGCTCGACAAACCCGCTGCGATGCGCCCTGGAGAGCTCCGCCATCTCTTGGGTCGCGCGAGCCCCGAGCCAGGCCTCGAACCTCTCCGTCACGACCTGAAGACTTCGGGTCCATGCTGGGAACTCCCGGCCCAGCTCGACGAGCAGCCGCTGACGGACAGGTTTTTCATCCTTCTGCAGCAACTCTTCAAATGTCGCGCGGGCCGTGCCGGCAGCATGCCGAACGATGAGCCGCAAGGCGAGCCGCGTGTCGTCGAGCGCTTCCTTTTGTCCGAGGATCTTCCGCCGCAGCTCGTCGCGCTCGGAATCGGCCGTCTCGGCGGCCTTGAGGGCAACAGTCAGGTAGTCGGCGCACTCCCGGACCAGCGAGTCGATCTTGTGACGCAGAATGACCGTCCGCTGTTCACCGGCTTCGGCACGGACCTGCGAAAGGAGGCGCTCGTCGAGCGCGACGCGAAAATGCTCGAAACCGGATCGGACCGAATACGGGAACACCGGCACCGAGCCGTTCCAGTACCGCCCGAGCTGCTGTTGCACAAAGTCCTGAACCTGCGCTCGCTCCCCTTCATCAAGGACGTCCACCTTCGTGAGCAAGAGAGAGATGTTCGGAGTATAGCGGCTGAGGTTCCGGATCAGTTCAATGTCGTGTTGGGACAGGGGAGGGTCCACGCCGACCGCTACCAAGGCCAGTCCCACGTTGGGGAGCCACTTCAGGGAGGCGTCCGTGTTGTGCTCAAGGACGCTCTCCAGTCCCGGCGTATCCACGAAACGGATGCCCCGGTATCGTTCCATCGCCGGGAGTTCCACGCGCACCCGCCCGACCTGTTTGACGTTCTCCGGGTTCTCGCTCTCGGAGATGAACTCGCCGATCCGCTCGACTGGGACGTGTTCCGTGCGCCCGTCACGAAACAGGATCTGCGCCTCCTCACGCGGTCCGTACTGAATCTCGGTCACGACAGTGGTCACCGGGATCACACCAACAGGCAACACGTCTCTTCCGAGAAGGTGATTCAGAAAACTGCTCTTGCCAGCCTTAAAGCGCCCAAGGATCGCGATATTGAGCGTTTTCTCTCCTGCGAAGATCCTGCAGCTCTCCAGGAAGTCCTGTAGGGCAGTGATCTGGTGGTGGCGGCACAGCCTGGCGACCGCTTCCAGCGCACCTTGCACAGTCTCTGTCACCGGCGTTTGGCTTCTGACGCTCACCATTCCCTCAAAACAAAAAACCCCTACCGGCATCGCCAGTAGGAGTTATCACCCCGCCAGAGGCGGGGACCTGCGAACTCCATCGCTATTCAGTTTATTCTTTATGCCATCTCTTCCGGTCAGGGTCAAGCAGTTTCTGCCAACCTCCCGGATCGTGGCGCGGCGCCCGGGGACGCGCGACGCTCCCGTAGCCATGGCCCAAGGTGCGCGCTGCTTTGGGCCGTACGGAGAACCATGGCGAGAGCGGCGTGATATTTCCACACACTCTCAGGGCAAGCGGCAGGAACAGCCTCAGAACAACGGGTCCCCGTCGGGGAAGAGCGGGAGCTGGCCCGCCTGGTCGGATGCCTCGATGGGCGGGGCGGACGCCGGATCCGGCGCGGCAAGTCCCTCGTCCACCGGAAAGTCGCCGCCTGGCTCGCCCTCCGGGCGGGGTTCCACGACGCGCGGCAGGGGGGGCTGGGTGTCCGATGCTGGAAGGGCCGCCCCGGGCTCCGACGAGACAGGCGCTGGTGCCGCCGCCAGGACCTTCTGCCAGCGGCGCACATATTCCACGAACTGCTGGAGCCTCGGATTATCTTTTTCTTTCTCCAGATGCTCGATCTGCAAGAGATCGTACACATTTACCCAGGCGTCGTTGACCTCCACCTCCATCCTCGGGTTCAGGATATAGTACCCCCGGTGCACCCGGAGGAAGAGTTTCCGGTTGTAGGGATCCTCCCGGAAGATCTCGTGGCGGGCCAGCACTGCGGTGATGTGCTGGCGGTGCTTCCGCCACGGCGGGGTGACGTGGTCGGGGAAATGCGCCAGGGCCTCCACAAAGTCGCCTGTCTGGAAGGCCGGGATCTTGTGCCTGATCTTCTCGCGTAGGATGTCCTGGGCCACCGCCAGCATCGAGTTCAGGAGGAAGAACTCGGGCCGGTGATTGTCGATCTTCGTCAACCGGTCATCGATCCGGATCCTGATGCTGGAGGGCGCAAGGGCAGGATAGGCCTGCCCGATGCAGGTCCGGGCATACCGCTCGTCCAGGTAGGCCTGCCGCAGCGCGATTTGGAGCGGATTCCGCCCCCAGTTGTCCACCAAGTGCGGGTTGGCCCCATCCCGGATCAGCGCCTGGATGAGGGGGGTCAACCCCAGCCGGGCCGCAATCATGAGCGGCGTCTGGTTGAGCGGGTTCCGGAAGTCCACGCCGTAGAGCCCGATTTTGCGATAGAGCGCATGGAAGCTTCTCTCCGTGTAGTCCTGATGGTACTTCCTCTCAACGGCCGGCAGCTCCCGGGCGGCGTTCCTGGCGCGGTTGAAGTTGAACCCCACGAGCTGGTCGATGAGCGCGGGCACGTTGTAGAGCACGGCGTACTCGAAGAGCAGTTGCTTGGCCTGCCGGTTGTAGCGCGCAGGATCCAAGGCCTCCTGCTCGAGCGCCTCCAGGCTGACGGGGGTGAGGATCTTCCAGGACACATCCTGAATCGCCAGGACGTTCCTGCGGATGGCCTCCGCCTGTTCCGCCTTGCCCTGGAGCTCCAGTCTGCGGGCTTCGGCCTTCCACTCCTCCGCGGACGAGCAGTGCTCCGAAATCCGCACGCCCTCGCGTTTCGCGGCGAGACCGAGCAGGCCCAAGAGCCGGTGGGAGGGGTTGTGCTCGATGAGGTACAGGTTCCCAATAGCGCGCGTGATCGCCACGTAGAGCGCGTTGATGTAAAACTTAAAGGCGTCGAGGGACTTGTCGGCTTTGTCCTTGGCCCGGGCGTACCTGGGGTCGCGACTCAGCTCATCCGCGGTGACACCCTCCGTGATCTCGTCGAAGGCGCGCGGGCTGCCAGAGACGAAGTTGAACAAAATAATGTTCTCGTACTCCAGCCCCTTGGCCTCCTGAATGGAGAACAGGAGCGGCGTCTGGAAATGCCGACGCGCCTCCGCCTTGTCCTCGCCCCGCATGACCATGACCGCGGTGCGCGCCGAGCGGCTGGTCTTGGCGCTCAGCTCCCGCCTGACCTTGTCGTCGTCCGGCATCAGTTCCACCGTGCCGGTCCCTTCCGCGTTGCAGCGCACCAGGTAGCTGCTCTCCCGGTCGATGGACCCGAAGCGTGCATGCTTGACCAGCAGCAGGCGGTTGGCCAGCTCCGTGACCTGGGGGGAGTTGCGGTAGTTCGTGTTCAGCACGCGCATGATCCCCCGCAGGCCGTCGGCGCGTGTGTGATAGAACATGGTCTTGGTGTTCGTCCAGGAAAAGAAATTCGGGTGAACGAGCTGGTTGGAATCGCCGCACAGAACGAAGTGCTCCTCGGACCGTAAGGATCTCAGGATCAGGCAGAGCTGGACGTTGGTCAGGTCCTGCACCTCGTCCACGACCGCGAAGTCATACCGCGGTTGGACCAGGCGGAGCGTGGCATGGGCCGCCAGATTGGGGTCGTAGAAGCCGTTGCCCTCCAGGAACTCCAGGTACTTGAGGAAGATGTCGTACACCAGGGGACGCTCCTCGTCGGTGAAAATGGAGCGGCGGATCCCCAGCCCCAGGTACTCCTCGCGGGAGAGGTACGGCTTCTCGATGTCGGCGCCGGTCAGCACGCCGCCGAACTCCTCGAACAGTCGGTGCGCGTCCTTGATCCGGGCGCCGAAACTGTAGCGCGTGAACCAGCGCTCGAAGTCGCGGAAGGTCACGGGCCGGCCCGCGGGGACCCGGATACTCTCCAGGTACTCCTGAAAGGACAGGAATTCGAGGGTCTGCTTTTCGTTCTCGTAGTTGACTGCATAGTAGAGGTCGCGGGCATTCTCGACCAGGAAAGGGGAGCGGGTGACGTAGAGGATATCGCCGGTCAGTTGTTTCAGCTTCTCCAGGCTGAGCACCGTCTTCCCACTCCCGGCGGTGCCGATCAGGATGAAGGGCGGGCGGAGCCCGAAGACCTCGGCCTGCGCCTCGTCGAAGGAGAGGATCTTGTCCAGCACATGGAATTCCCGGCGGCTCGGGTTCACGTAGCGGAGCGGCAGCGCGTCCTGGTCCGGCACAGCGGCTGGATCGGGCAAGGGGACTAGCTTGCCCTCATCCAGCATGGCGCCGTTCAGAAAGCGGGATTTTTCGTAGGCGTGGTTCCGGATGATCTCGAGGAGCAGGAGGTGCTTCCGGCCCTGGTAGGCGGCCATCCGGAACAGGAGCCGGTCGGCATCGTTAAGCCTGGCGCGGTAGTACGGCGTCGGCGCGAGCTTCCGCACATCCGCCGCCCGGAAATCGCCAGCCCGCAGCCGCTCGACGACCCTTTCGAATTGGGCCGCGACCGGCGTGGGATCGAGTTCGTTAAACTGGAGGATGTCCACGGTCCGGAGGGTGAGTGGTCCGTTTCAGAGGTCCGCGTACCGATCCGCTCGTCGCATCACTGCGATCCCCTCTCCCGCATCTGCCTCCAGGAGATGCTCGTGGAGAGAGCAAGGCTGAGAGGCCTCATGGCGGTCGATCGGAATCCCCCGCCGACGCGGATGATGCGGGACAGGCGCAGTATGCCAAGCTCTGGCCTCGGGCGCAAGGGGAACATGGGGGGCACTTCCAAACCAACGCCTCACACACCCCACCCCGAGCTGTGCCCGGCTTTGGGCCGTACGGAGAACCACGGCAGGAACCGCGTGCCTGGGCATTGCGGTGGATCGCTGTGATGTACTTGGTTACGAAGTAGGCAAAGCGTGTCGCGTGGGCTCGGTCGGTCGGGTTCCTTTCAAGCTCGGTTCGGGACGGGCACCAGGACACTGGGGAAGCAACGGACGACGTCCCGGAT
>JBIOJT010000055.1:0-17687 GCA_044451055.1 Methylomirabilales bacterium (SeqCode) | reverse complement strand
TCATCGAGTTCTTCCGGCGTGAGATCGACCTCCTGGGATCCTATCGGGCCACCTCAACGGAACTCCGGCAGGTCTTCAATCTGGCGGTCGAGGGTCGCCTCCGCCCCGTCATCCACGCCGCGCTCCCGCTGGCCGAGGCCGCCGAGGCCCACCGGGTGATGGAACGGCGCGAGCACTTCGGCAAACTGGTGCTGGTCCCGTAGGGGAATGAGCCGCGAGCCGTGCGATCACGCCGGGCCGTTTCTCAGTCAGGACCCATGCGAGTCTCTCCCGAGCATCGCGACGGCGGTTGCACGGAGGCTGTGAGGCGCTACAGGGTCTCGTCGAGGCGGACGAGCACTCCCAGGAGGGCGCGGGTGCCGGCGGCGAGATCGGCGGTGTGAGTGAGCTCTTCAGGACAGTGGCTCCGACCGCCGACGCTCGGCACGAAGAGCATGCTGACGGGCGCGATCTCGGCGATGTGGTTGGCATCGTGCGAGGCGCCGCTCGGGAGTGTCCGGAAGGGGATCCCTAACCCGCGGCAGACGGCCGCGGCGAGTTCCACGGTCTGGGGTGAAATCCGGAGCGGTCGTTCCTCCATCAGGAACTCCCACGAGGCCTCAAGGCCTCGTCGCTGGGCGATCTCCGGCATCGCCTCCAGGAACCGTGCCCGCACCGCTCCGATGCGCTCAGGGAAGATGCTGCGAAACTCCACCGTCATCTCGACGTGGCCCGGCACCACGTTGGCGTGGTTCGGCTGGTTGACCAGCTGTCCCACGGTGCCCACCGACTCTCCCGCCTCCGTGGCGATGCGCTCCAGCGCCAGGACGATCTCGGCCGCGCCGGCGAGCGCGTCCTTCCGCATGCCCATCGGGGTGGTGCCCGCGTGATCGGGCCGCCCGTCCACGCGAACCCGCAGCCGCGTGGGGGCAGCAATCCCCGTGACCACGCCGACCGGAATCCGCTCCCGATCCAGCACCGGCCCCTGCTCGATGTGGAGCTCGAGATAGTGGGCGATGGCCCCGCGCGACCGGCGCGCCTCGTCCAGGTGGGCCGCCTCCCCACCCAGGAAGTCAATCGCCTCGGCCAGTGTCCGCCCGTCCGGGTCGCGCAACTCCCGGGCGCGCGGCGCGGTGAGCTTGCCGGCCATGGCGCGGCTCCCCACGGTGGAGAGGCCGAAGGCGTTGGGCTCCTCGTTGGTAAAGGCGATGACTTCCAGCGGGTGTCGCAGATGGCGGCCCGCCTCGGAGAGAACGCGCGCGATCTCCAGACCTGCGGCCACGCCCGCCATCCCGTCAAACCGACCCCCGTTCGGCACCGTGTCGATGTGGGACCCGACGGCAAGGATGGCGCCCTCCGATGCTCCCGGGTGCCGGCCGATCACGTTGGCCGCTGCATCCAGCCGTACCGTCAGGCCGGCTGCCTCCATCCGATCACGGAGCCAGGCCCGGGCCTGCCGGTCCTCCTCGGAATACGCCAGACGCGTGAAGCCCGGTTGATCGTGCCGGGTCCTTTCCGCCAGCGCGGCGAGGTCGGCCGCGATTCGGTCGCCGTTCACCCGGTCCGTGATTCGCTCCGTCACATCCACCCTCACTGGGTCCCGGATCCCGGCCCGTTCCCGGTATAGGCCGCGACCGCCTCGGCCACGGTGAGGAAGAGGCGCGGCATCCCGATCGCGAGGCTCCACCGGGTGATCTGGGGCGGAGCCAGGGCAGTGCGCCGGAGGGTCTCCACCTCCCGGAATACGTCCCGGGGCGTTCCGTCCAGGAGGATCTGCCCCTGGAACATGACCAGCGCGCGGTCGGTGCATTCGGCCAGGAGCTCGAGGTCGTGCGTCACGAGCACGATGGTATGCCCCTCGGCGTTGAGCCCTCGTAACGTGGCGACCAAGCGACCCACCTGCTGGCGATCCTGTCCCCCGGTCGGCTCGTCCAAGATCAGGAGGCGCGGCCGCATGGCCAGAATGGAGGCGATGGCCAGTCGCTGTCGCTCGCCCCGGCTCAGTCGGAACGGATGCCGATCTTCGAGTCCCTGGAGGTCCAGGAGTTCCATCACGTGGCGCACGCTGGACTCGATCTCGGATGGCGGCATCCCCGTGTTGCGCGGGCCGAAGGCGATCTCCTCCCGAACGGTGTTGCAGAAGATCTGGTGGTCGGGGTTCTGGAAGACGTAGCCGGCCAGCGTGGCCAGTTTGGCCACTCCCTGGGTCCGTGTATCCACCCCCAGCACCTTGAGGACGCCCCGGGTGGGCTTGAGGAGCCCATTGAAGTGTTTCACCAGCGTGGTCTTGCCCGACCCGTTCTGGCCGATGACTCCCACGAACTCCCCGGCGCGGATGCGGAGGTGCACCCCGCGCAGAGCCTCCACCCCCGAGGGGTACGCAAAGCGGAGGTCGACGGCCTCAATGGCGAGCGTGCTGGTAGAGAGGACCAAGGATGGCAATTCCTTCTTCCAGGGTGATCGGGACTCGTCCGCCAAGCCCCACCCGCTGCTGCAGGGAGAGGTACAGGTCAGTCACCTGCGGGAACCGGATCTTCGGGTCGTCGCGGACGGCGGCGTAGAAGTCCCGCGGGGGCGCCAGGACGGCCACCCTCCCCTCGCGCAGCAGGAGCATCCGGTCGGCCAGCGGCGCCACGTGGTCCGGATCGTTCTCCACGATGACGATCGTGGTCCCCCGCGCCTTCAGGTCGGCCAGGAGGCCGAAGACCTCTTCCGTTCCCAGCGGGTCCAACTCGCGGGTCGGCTCGTCCAGGATCAGGATGCTGGGGCGCATGGCCAGGACGGCGGCCACGGCGGCCCGCTGCTTCTGACCGCCCGAGAGCTCCTGGGACATCCGGCCGTGCAGCCCGCTCAGGCCCACGAGGGCCAGCACCTCGTCCACGCGAGCGCCCATCTCCTCCCGGGGGACGCCCAGGTTTTCCATGCCGAAAACGACGTCCCCTTCCAGGGTGAGATTGAAGAGCGTGTTCTCGGGATCCTGGAGGACCATGCCCACCTTGGTGGCGAGTTCAGCCAGCCGGACCGCGCGCGTGGAGAGGCCGTCCACGATCACCTCCCCCTCCATCCGCCCCGAGATCAGGTGGGGGATCGCCCCCGCCAGGCACAGGCACGCGGTGCTCTTGGCCACGCCGAATATCGCCAAGCACTCCCCCCGCGCGACCTCGAAGGAGACGCCGGCCAGGGTGGGCTCGGCCACGCCCGGATAGGTGAAGGTGAGATCCCGCACGCTCAGGATGGGCATGGGGTCCTCAGATCCAACCGGCGATGGCCGCGATCACCACGAGGGCCGCAGCGCAGAGCCCGACCGCCCGCAGGCCGAGGTCGAGCGGGCCCCGCTGCACCTCCACGAAGAACGTCCGGTCCGGTCGCGCGCCGAAGGCCCGCAGGTCCAGCGCCAGGGCGATGGTGGAAGCGCGGCGGAGGGCGATGAGGACCAGGGGAACCATCAAAGGAAAGATGCGGAAGACCCGCAGGAACGGGTTCCGCTGGTCAATGTCGTACCCCCGCGACTGCTGGGCGTTCTTGATGGTTGCCAGCTCCTCCAGCATCAGGGGGAGGAATCGCAGGGCCAGGGTGAAGCTGTAGGCGTACTTGAACGGGACCCGCAGATCGCACAGAGCCTTGGTGAACTTGGCCAGATGGACCACCGTGAAGAAAATCGTCAGGGCCACTGCCAGGAGCACGACCCGGAGGGTGATCCGCAGGCCCAAGACGAAACCCATGGCCGAGATCGTGATGTCTCGGCCAAGGAGGTTCCAGGATGCCACGATCCCCTCGGGCCGGGCGAGGGTCTGGATCAGCGTGATGAAGAAGCAGAGTGGGAGGATGAGGACCAGGGGCGCCAGGGTGGTCCGGGTGGGTAGACGCCCGACGGCCATGAAGAGCAGGAGGGCGGCGAGCGTCGCACCCATGACGCCCAGATGGAGAGTGGAGAATGCGATGATGGCCACGCTCAGGACCAGCGTGGCCATCGTCATTGGGTGAAGGTGTGTAGCCCAGGAGCGACCCTCCAGGGCGAAAGCGTACAGGGAACGGGCCATGTCCGGGCTGCGACCGCCTTATTCTTCCACGAATCCCGCGTTCCGAATGACGCCCAGGAGCGCCCGGAGGAAGATGGCCGGAACCGGGATGGAGAGCAAGGTCTGGAACGCATACAGGCTCAGCATCTTCTGCCAGGGCATCTTGAAGTAGAACACGTGCAGCGGGATGTAGAGCGCCACCAGCACCAGGGAAGCCGCCACCGTGTACGCCACGACGCAGGGCCAGGAGATGACGTTCTTGAACCGCGCCCCCACCAGCCACGCGCACACCGCCTGGGAGGCATTTGTCAGCAGCCAGAACGGGGCGATGGGGCTCGTCCCGGTCGCCGTGGCGATCAGGGGGTTGATGTCTGCCACGATGATCCCGCCCACCAGGCCGTAGAGCATGGTCCCCAGCCCGATCATGGTGATGGAGATGATCCGACCCGCGACGGGGAAGAGGCCCCCGAAGAAGAAGGTGTCCAATCGCTCGGCGAACTGGAGGAGCCCGATCATTGCCAAGGACAGGAAGATCGAGCTCACGATGCCCTTGGAATCCACCCGCCCCGGTATGGGCTTGATCGACATTTTGGCCAGGGGAATGACGTACCTCGCCGTCTCAACCGCCATGGCTCGAACCTCCTCGGTATACGGTTCCTCGCTTCTTCGACACGTTGCCGTTCCCGATGAGCTGCCTGCGGGTCAGGCGACCCTCACCTCCTCTCCGCGGAGTTTCACCGGACGCGACCTACCGGACCCGACGCCCCCGGCGGACGGGCCCGCAGGCCTCCGCCAGTTTCACCGCCGCGACCACCGGATCCACGACGGGGACGCCGAGGTCCCGCTCGAGGGCCTCGGCCACTCCAACCATCCCGGCGCACCCCAGCACCAGGCAGTCGGCGCCGTCCTCCCGAACCGCCGCCTGCCCCTCGGCCCGGTACCGGTCCATGAGGCGATCCCGGCCCTCGTAGCTCTCCACCGCCCCCACCCCCAGGGCCCGCACCGAGGCCAACCGATCGGACAGGCCGGCGCGCCGCACCTGCTCGCGCTTCTTGGGGATGAGGCGCGGCAGCAGCGAGAGGACGGAGAACCGACGCCCGACCGCGCAAGCGGCCAGGAAGGAGGCCTCCCCGATCCCGAGCACGGGGTTCACCAGACGCTCCCGCAGCGCGTCCAGCCCCGGGTCCCCATGGCAGGCGATGATCATCGCGTCCCAGCGCTCTGCCTCGGCCTCCGCCAGCGCCAAGACGGCCGGCACGGCCAGCGCGTCATCGGCATAGCCCTCGATGGCCGGCGGGGTTCCCTCGGGATTCACGGCCTTGACCACCGTCTCGGGAAGCGCCGCCGCTCGCGCCGCCTTCTCGATCCCGGCCGTCATGGCGGCGGTGGAGTTCGGATTGATCAGGAGGATGTCCATCCCTCTGCCCTCGCGGCCTTCGGCTGCTCCAACGCCTCTGGTCAGCGAGTCGCAGGCACGAACCGGCCGTCGCCAGGCTTGGCCAGCACTTGCCCGTCCCGGTACGCGAAGCGTCCCCGGACCATGGTGGCGACCACCTGCCCCTGAAGCCTCATGCCGGCGAACGGCGTCCAGCGCGCATTGGACAGCATCTGGTCGTCAGTCACCACCCATTCCTTCTTGGGGTCGAAGAGCACCAGGTCGGCATCGGCACCCGGACGCAGCGCTCCCTTGGTCGGGGGCAGGTCGAAGGTCCGGGCGACATTGCGGCTGAGAACCTCGACGAAGCGCCCCAGGGTGATGCGTCCTTTCGCCACGCCCTCGCTGTACAAGAGGGGCACCAGCGTCTGCACCCCCGGGGTGCCCGACCCGTTGTCGAAGATGTCGGGTTTGTCCTTGTTCTCGGGGGGCCAGGGTGCGTGATCGGAGGCCACGAGGTCGATCCGTCCCGCTGCCAGGTCGGCCCACAGGGCCTCGACGTCCGCGCGCTCCCGCAGCGGGGGATTGATCTTGGCCCGGGCCTTGAGCCGGTCCATGTCGTCGATGGTGAGCACGAGATAATGCGGACACGTCTCCGTCGTGACCCGGACGCCCTCGCGGCGGTAGCGCTGGGCGAGCTCGATGCACCGAGGGTGCGACACGTGATGGATGTGCAGGCGGACGCCCGTTTCGCGTGCGAACTCGCAGGCGCGGAGGGTGGCCTCGATCTCCGCGATGGGGGGGCGGCTGAGGCAATGGTCGCGCGGGGCGGTTCGCCCGGCGGCGCGAAGCTGCCGGACCGATTCCTGGACGATCAGATCGTTCTCCGCATGGACGCCCGCGTGCAACCCGGTCTGGGCTATGCGGCGGAAGGCCTCCAGCAGGAAGGGATCCGGGACGATGGGGAAGCGCACCGGGTCCGTGTCGTAGAGCGACATCTTATAGCCACACGCCCCGGCCGTCGCCAGGCCGCGAATCTGATCGAGAGTCTCCTTTTTCACGGCCGCCAGCATGGCGCAGTCCACGCGGGTCTGCTCACGGATCCGTGCCAGCTTGGTGGTGAACTGCTCCACGGTCGAGATGCCGGCCGGGGCGTCGAAGGGCATGTCCACGATCGTCGTGACGCCACCCGCGGCCGCCGCCGCCGTCGCCGCGGGGACTCCCTCAAATGGCGTACTGGCACAGTGGACGTGGGCGTCGATGAACCCTGGGAAGATGAGGAGGCCGGCAGCATCCACGCGCTCCCGCGCGGGCGGGGCATAGCCCGGCTCGAACCAGCCCGCGATCCGGCTGTCGCGTACGCCGAGCCCTACTCCAGCGATCAGCTCGCCATCCCACACGGCATCCCCTGTGACGAGAAGGTCGAGCATCGTGAGATCTCCGTCGCTGGCGTCTTTTTCTTGTAGTAGAGCACAGCCTACGTTGGGGTGTCAAGCTACCCCGTGTTGTCTGCTCGGAGGCCAGGTCTCGGGCACAACGACTGAGCTCGCCGCCAATAAGAGGAAGCCCTCCAGCCCGGAGGCCGGAGGGCACGCAGGTGTGCTCCGGGGATGTGTCGGTCAGAATGGCGTCTCGATCTCCTCACGCGGCGTGAGGTCCCGCACGAGAACCATGAGATCATGCTTCTTGCCGGTAAGATCCTTCACGTGGTCGGGGAACACGGCAAGCTGGGCGAAGCCGAGCTTCTGGAAGGCCGCGATTGCCGCCTTCTGGTCCGCCATGAGTTCCACGTCCATCTTCTCGAGGTCCGTCCCCTCCGCGATCGCGATGAGTTCATTGATCAACTGGGTGCCGAGACCTCTCCCCCGGTAGGCGGGGGCAATGACGACGCGGACCCGGGCTACGTGGCGCATCCAGCCGGCTCGCCGTTGATGCAGCGTGGCGTCCGCCACCAGGCCTCCCCCGGCCTCCGCCACCAGCGGGAGAATCCGCTCGTAGTCCAGGTCGCGACACCAGGCCGCAATGACCTCGGCCTTCGTGACGTCCTCCTTGAGGAAGACTCGATCCTCCGCTGGAATGCCCCGGAAGAATGTCAGCAGCGCCTTCTCGTCCCTCGCCACCATCGGGCGGATGGTCACCACACTGCCGTCCCGCAACGTCGCGTACTTCGGATGCCGCGCCTTCACGAGATCCCCCAACATGATTTCTCCCCCTTTCCGAGCAACAGTTCCCTTCGCCGGCAGTCGCTTCGCTCCACGCCGTTCGGCCCGACACATCACCTCCTGGAATCTGGTTTTCAGGTCTCGACTCGACCTGTAGCCATCGCCACAAATGATCCTCGCCCAGGACAGTTCCAGCCAGCACGGCCCCACATAGGCCTTCGTTCACTCCCACGACGAGGGCGATGCCGGAGCCTCCGCCAGGGAGCGCTTCCCGATTTTTCCGTCGCCGGGACGGGGCACCCCAGCGAGACACCTCAGGGGGCGACGACGTCGTGGCCCTTCGGCCGCACAGTCAGCACAGGGCATGGAGCCCGCCGGATGACCTTCTCCGCGACGCTTCCCAGGAAGACGTGCGAGATCCCGGTCCGGCCGTGGGTCCCCATGATAATGAGATCGGCGGGCAGCGCCGTGGCCTCGCGCACGATCTGCTCGACCGGGCTACCGGTCACGAGCCGGGTCTCGACGGTCAGGCCGACCTGGGTGCCAGCCTCGGCGACCGCTTCCATGATGCCTCGTGTCTCCGCCTCGTGGCGTGCCTGGGCCGCTTGGAGCACATCGCGCCTGACCTCGCCGAAGGTCCGGCGCGTTTGGTCTTCCCACCGCTGGTCAATCACATGGAGGCCCACCACCCGGGCGCGTAACTCCTTTGCAAGGAAGAGAGCGTAGGCCAGCGCCGTCCCAGAGCCCTCCGACCCATCGGTCGGTAGGAGGATCGTCTTGATCGCGATCATCGCGGACCTCCTCCCGGGTCCCGTCCCCCCGGCCGGGCTCTCGCCAGCGCCGGCGACTCCTGCAGCGAATCACCAGGAGGCGCCCCCTCCCCCTCGACCGCGGGGGGTCCTCAGGCCATGGCGCCAGGCGTGGACGCGATCTCTCGCCAGTCCACAGGGCGCGGTACCACCGGAATCACGCGGATGAGGAGGACCGGCTTGATCGTGCTGCGGATGACCTTCTCCGCAATGCTCCCCATGACGAACCGGTCGATCCCACTACGCCCGTGGGTCGCCATGGCGATCAAATCGAAGCCCTGCTGCTCCGCGCAGGCGATGACCTGGCTGGCCACGTCGCCCTCGAGGACGATCACCCTCGCCGTGACGCCCTGGTCTCGGAGGGCCCGCTGCACCTTCTCCAGGTAGCCCATCGCCTCGGCCCGAAGGGCCGCCTTCTCCTCAGCCGCTGCCTGCGGGAAGGCTTCGAGCTTGGCTCCCGCCACGCCCATGCTGAACTCCGCCACGGTGGCCAAGGTGACCTCGGCCCCGCTGCCTTTGGCCAGATCCGTCACGTGCGGGAGCACCTTCTCGGCCAGATCCGATCCATCGAGCGGCACCAGGATCTGCTTGTACATGACGCCACCTCCTCCTGCACTGGCCGTGCAATTCGGGATGACGGGTTGGCGATTGCTCCGCGTGGCAAGCCTCACTCATTTCCCCCACCAGCCGGTCCATCTCAAACTCGGAGGCCTGCGCGTCGGGGGCGGCCAGTTCCTGATCCGAGTACCACGCCCCCGGGTCCCTGGACCTCATCCAGCCTCCTCGCCTCGCCGACAACGGGATTGCCCGGGAGGCACCCTCGCCGCTCTTCCTGGCTGGGGCGAGCCGACTTGAGCCCGCCAAGCCCACAAAGAGTGGTCAGAGACTGTCGGAGGATGCCGCTGAGGCCCAGTACGGTCGAGGTTGCCGGGGTGAAGGCCGTGCGTTGCATATGGGGGATCGTGTGCTGAGGGGGTAATCATTCCGGCTCCAACCGCCAAGGGCTCGTGCGGACCTCTGTCCAGGGCACCGTGATTGGAAAGGGACCTGCTGGCCGTGGTGTTTCGCCGGAAAGTGTGTGTGGTGGGTGAGAGCCCTTGGGGGAGCTAATTCTGTAAGGGCTCCCAAGTAGAAACGTATGCAGGGTCTTGGTGTTTGTCAAGATGAAGGCTGGCCTCGGATGCATCCGCCGAAATGCCCTCTTGACGGGATGGGGTGACACAAGAGGGGACACGAATCGATCTGCAGCGAAGGCAGGCAGACCTCCTGGCCGTGCCCTGTCCCGGACGCTTCGTGGTGGGTCGGTTTCGGGTCTGGTTGCTCGCTTGCGAAAGGAATGATCCCCTGGAGGAGGGACCCCTCCCCTGGATTTTCCGGTCTAAGAGGGCCGGTTTGCTCTTGAGGGCTGAAGGTAGGCTATGATACAAGAGTTCTCCTTTTTCCCCGAACAGGAAAATCAAGCAAGGGGGGAAGGCCATGGACCCGGGAGAGCGCACGGATTGCCACTCACTCCCCTCTGCCTTCTGGTGACGCATTCGGGTAAGGAGCAGCCCTACTTGGAGAAGAGGGGGACCAGGATTGAGTGCGTCAGGTTCGTGACAAAGGAGTAGAACCGGGCCCGGACCTCGATGAAGGCGGGATCCCGGAAGATACGCTCGAGGGCCGCCAGGTTCTCGACGTCCATCTGAATCACGCGCTGGGGGCTACTCACCCCAAAGAGGTTCGTGTAGACGCGGAACCCCTTCACCTCGGCAAACCGCAGCCAGCCGGGCCGGCCGGTGGTCTCCACATACTCGGCGAACACCTTGAGCCTGCCCGGCAGGATGTCGAACCGATCCTCGAAAGTGACTAGCATCCCCCTCCGCGGGTTTCGGAAGAGGCGCAGTCTGCCGAGTCCCCCTTCAAATGGAGCTCACGCTCCCGCGCTGTCATGCAAGGAGCTCCTTTGTTGAAACGCTCCTGTTCACTGAGTTGCTATTCTAAGCACAAAGGTCCCAAGATTACTTGCGGCAGAGGAAAACCCAGGAGGAGAAGCTATGCCAGAAGTTATGAGGAGTGCCAAAGTTCCCATCGAGCCAGAGCTCACCATGTTCGTGATGCGTTGTTAACTGAGCTGACTTCCCGCTTCGTCCCTCCGCGCGGGTGGTTTCCCGACGGCCCCGGGGTTACGACGACGTGGACAGGGGGAATCCCTTCTTCTGCCAGCCTACGATGCCCTCGAACATGTGGTGGACCGACCGGAAGCCCAGCCGCTGCATGGCCTGGACCGCCTTGGCCGATCGGTTCCCCGTTCGGCAATAGACGAGGTAGGTCTTGCCCCGGTCCAGCACGCCCAGCCCGCGCTCGAAATCCGGCGCCATCAGGTTCACATTCACCGCGCCGGGCAGGTGCCCCTCGGCGAATTCCTCGGGCGTCCGCACATCCAGGATGACGAACTCGGCGTTCCCGGCATGCTTCTGGATCAGCTCCCGAGCTTGATCGACGGTCACCTCCGTGAACCGGGTGCCGGCTATGAGCGGGACTGTCGCCCCCAGGGACATGACCAGGGCCGTCATGCACGCGATGATTCCTCTCAATCGCATCGACTGTTCCTTTGAGACCCGCACATCGCTCCATCGGGGGCCTGCGTTCGCAGACGCTTCGCGTCGTCGACGGGATCTCTCTCCAGGAGTTACTCAGCAGCGCAGAATTTTGGCTACAGGTTCGCTCGCGCTGCTTCGTTCGCGGGGAAGGCCCTCGCACTCGCACAAGGCGCGCTGCAAGTGCTCGGCCCTCCCCGCGCACCCACGCCTGCGCCGCGGGTACCCGATCGAGAGGGGCGGGCCGCCGCCCCTTCTCGGACTCCCCCCCGGTCTGTGCGGTCCCGGGCGGACTGTCGCCTATCTTACGCACCGCACAGTAATTCTGCGCGTGGGCTGCACACGTAGGATTCGACTAACGGGGAGGAGACGGGGATTCGGTGTCCCAGTGAAGCCGCCAAGCCCGGGTGGGGGATACCTGCTTGTGCCAACACCTCTCGAATGCGGTGTGTGTTGCGAGCGGCCTCGGGCGCGCAATATGCGTCCCGGATGCACTTGGGCTCGGGAAGTCGGGCGCCCTCACGACTGCCCCACCTGTCGCTTCATCTCCAACAGCCGGAGGATCAGGCGCCGGTCACGTGCATTGATGCACGGTTGGTCGCACTGCTGCAAATTTTCAAGGCGAAGGCAGTGCCCGCTGCACTGATCTGTCCCCCGGAGGCTGGACCGGCCTGAAAAGTCTTGAGAATCGGGAAGAAGTCGGCGGAACCGGCTGGCTAATACAGAAACGGTACTGCCACAGCCGTGCTCAAACACCAGGAGGTTCGCATCGGGAAGATTCACGATGGCCTGCAAGCCGAGCAGTCGTACCCCTGGATCCCGGACGAAACTCTCCCAGTTCCGCCACACCTGTCCGCACGAGCCGCAGGTACGAAACACTCTAGTGTCGGTCTGCACCCTTTCGTGCCCCATATCATTCGTAAGTATACTGTCTCAAGCCAAAACCCGGTACGGCAAACTGCAGCCTTCCCGGCAGGCGTCTTTCCCTTACGGCCCGTGCGCATTCGTCTGCCCGCTCTCAATAGCTAGTCCCCCGTCTTCGAAGTTCTCTGAAGAACCCGGCCGGCCTCGGGACCACCCCTGCGGGCGCCGGGTCTCGTCGAGAACCGATCAGCCTTGCTCCGGCCGTGCCGTGGAAGGCGGGGGAGAGAAACCATCTCCCCTACCCCCACGGCGACGACCCCTTGCACCGCCAAGGGCCCAAGGGGTGCCCCGCTGGCTGGCCCGGTGCTACTCCGATACGGCGGATTGGCCCGGCGCGCTCCAGGGCTGGGAATATACGCTGCGAATCTCCGGGACAGGAGGCGAGCATCCCGCGACCGGGCTGCCCCGCCGGTCGCCCCTGTAACGCTTGACACAGCCCCAGCCTTCTTGATACGCTTTGATCAATTCGCATCCTCTCTCCAGGAAGGCTGGAGCCTACTTGCGTGCCGTTCCCGGGGCCGGTGTGGGCGCCAGGGGACCTGGAAAGGATGGACAGAAGGATGGCGGTGATGCGAGAGCACGGGGATCCAGTGCGAGAGGGCACGCGCCGGAATTTCACGATTCTCCTTGTCGACGACGATGACGATTTTTGCGCTTCCACGACTGCTCTGCTCGAGTCGGAAGGGTACGTTGTCTCCCGAGCCAAGAGCGGAAAGGAGGCACTTGCCAGGATCGGCAGAGAGGCGCCCCCGGACCTGATCGTTCTGGACATCATGATGGAGAATATTTGGGCTGGATACGAGGTGAACCAGGCCATCAAGTTTGGAGGCAGCGTCAGTGGGGCTACCCGCATCCCCATCGTGATGGTTTCGTCCGTCTCCCTGGATCCCACCGAACGCTTCCGAGGTGCCAGTGAAGTGGGCATGATAACGCCCGACGAGTACTTAACCAAGCCCCTCGATATCCCACATTTCCTCGGCACATTGAGGAGCCTTCTCCGCCAGTCAGCCTGAAATCAGGGAAGCCAGTCCGAGACCGCCGTGTGGTAACGGGTGATCTGATGCAGACAGGCCATGGACCGCCGGGCACTCGGTCCGTAATGCCCCACGAAGCCAGACGAATCCTCGTCATCGATGACGATGAAGTGACGCTGCTCATGTCCCGGCGGATCTTGGAGAAGGCGAATTACGAGGTCGAGACCTTCGACAATGCCCTCCAGGGCATCCAGCGATTCAAGGAGGTGCCCGCCCAGGTCCTGCTGGTCGACCTCAAGATGCCCCAGTTGGACGGTCTGCAGGTCATCGAGCAGGTACGGGCGTTCGACCCACACGCCATCATCGTCCTCATTACCGGGTATGCCACGATCGCGGCCGCCGTCGATGCCATGAAGGCCGGAGCCTACGATTTCCTACCCAAACCTTTCACGCCCGAGGAACTCAGGATAACCGTCGGCCGCTGCTTTGAGCGATGGTTCTTGGCCGCCGAGTCCGAGAAGCTGCGCCGGCAGAAGGAGGAGATGCAGCGCACCTTTGCGACCTTCGTGTCCCACCAGCTCAAGGCTCCACTTGTAGCGGTCAAACAGTATCTCGATGTTCTGCTGCACACCAGCGCTCACCCGCTACCCGAAACCGCCCTGACTTGGATCACGCGCTCGCAGGAGCGGCTGGCGGAGATGCTCGTCATCATCGAGGATTGGCTCACCCTCGCCAGGATCGAGGGTGAACGGCTGAGCGACAGGGAGGCCACCACGGACCTGTGCGCCATCGCGCGAAAGACGGTGGATGCGCTCCAAGAACAGGCCAAGCCCGCCCAAGTCTCTGTGGACCTCCAAGTGTCGCCGGACGGGGTCACATGGGTACACGGCGATGCGGTAGCGCTTAGCAACGTCGCCGCCAATCTCATCGAAAATGCGATCAAGTACAACCGGCCGGGGGGCCGAGTCGTGGTGGCCGTCTCACGCGAGCAGGACATGGCGGTTCTCACCGTCAGTGACACCGGGCTCGGTATCCCCGAGGAATGCCTGCCTCAACTGTTCACCGAGTTTTTCCGGGTGAGAACAGACCAGACGCACGGCATCCCGGGTACCGGCCTCGGGCTCGCCATCTGCAAGAAGATCGTCGAGGGGCTTGGCGGAACCATCCGTGTGTCCAGCAGGCTCGGCGTGGGAAGCACTTTCATGGTGCGGCTTCCTGCCGTGAGGGAGGGCGCCCAAAGCGGCGCATAGGAGCCCGCATGCTGGAGCACTGCCCTTTCCCGAGACACTGATGCGCCGGCTCGGGATCACGCTACCCCTGTGGCTCCGGCTCGCCCCGGGCATGCTGTGCGTTTTTGCCTGCGGGGCCATCGCCTCAGGCCTGATCGGTGCCGCCGTCGGACCCTCAATCCGTCTCATCCCCGCGCTGCTCGCAGTGATTGCCGTTTCGGCCCTGGCAACGCTCGGATTCCTTTTCCTCGGAACGCGGCGCTTGACCAGCGCCCTCAGGCGCCTCGCCGAGACGGCCGATACGGTCGCTCATGGAGATCTGAAGCAACGCATCGAGGTGGTCTCGGGTGATGAGGTGGGCCGGCTGGCCACTGCCTTGAATGAGATGCTGACCCACTTGCACGCGCGGGCGCAACGCCTCGAGGAAGAAGACCACAAACATGTCGAGGAGCTGATGCAGCTGCAGTCGCGCATGGCACATTCCGAGAAGCTCGCCTCCATGGGGCGACTGGCCGCAGGTGTCGCGCACGAGCTCAATACCCCCCTGGGGGGTGTGCTTTCCCTCACCATGTTGGCTTTGGAGGAGTCCGACGTACATCAGCCCCTACACAGAGACCTGGAAGTCATTGTCACACAGGCGCTGCGTTGCCGGGAGATCGTCAAGGGGCTTCTGACATTCGCCCATCAATCCGAGGGCAGAGCTGCCAAGACGGACGTCAACGGGCTGATCGAGAACACGCTGGCGCTGCTCGGGAGGCAATCCATCTTTCAGAACGTGCGCGTAACACGCAAGTTGCAGGAGGGCCTGCCTCCGGTTTTCATCGACCCCAGCCAGCTGCAATCGGCGATCATGAACGTCGTCATGAATGCCGTGGACGCCATGGAGGGCATCGGTGCGCTTGGCATCGAGACGGCGGTCGACGAGGTCGGCACGCAGGTGTTGATCCGCATCAGCGACACCGGCCGGGGCATTCCCGACAAGATCAAGCCGCTCATCTTCGAACCCTTCTTCACGACGAAGGAGCCCGGCGAGGGCACTGGCCTCGGGCTTGCCGTGGTCTACGGTGTCGTCAAGGGGGCCGGAGGCAGCATCTCGGTGGATAGCTCCCCGAACGGCACAACCTTCACGATGCGGTTGCCCATCATGCAGGAGGGGAGCGGGGGCCGCGAGGCCCAAGCGGCCGCTCCGGGGGTCGCGTGAGATCCTGGGCGTCGGCATCCGCTCGGTAGAGACGGATAATGCGCGACGGAAAGCACGTAATTCTGATCGTAGATGATGACCCCGATGTGCGCGATGTGATCAGCCTGGTCCTCACCAGGCATGGCTACGTGGCGTCCGTCGCCGAGAATGCGCGGCAAGGACTCCAGAAATACAAGGAGGTCAATCCCGACCTGATCATCGTCGACCTCATGATGGAGGAGGTGGATTCGGGAGCCCATCTCGCCCGAGAGCTACAGACACTGGGGAACGAGGCGCCGATCTATCTCCTCAGCTCGGTTGGTGACGGTCTCAGCATGACGGTGAATTATTCGGATCTGGGGGTCGCGGGTGTCCTCCAGAAGCCGCTGCTTCCGATCACGCTGCTCTCCCTTGTTCGGACGAAGCTGAGCTAGCACCAACATCATCGCCCAACCCATCGCTCTCCCTAATTGCACCGGAAATCGCCTCCGGACGAGCGTATCACCCTTGGGAAATAGAAAGACCTGGGTCAACCGGATCGCAGAATGGAGGCGATGGTAATCCGCGGAGGACACAAGGAGAAAGCGAAATGGGGCACGGTCACTTGTTTGAATATTGTGCCGGACTGACATAGTGTTGCCTGACCGCGAGGTGCTAAAGTGTGTCAAGTCGGCACACGCGGCTCCGGAACCGCCTGAGGGACGCTGGACCTTGTGCCGTTCCTCTTCTCCTGCTCCTCTCTACGCACCCCGTAACACCTCGAATTGCTTGGCCCTCCATCTTCTCTGGCCCGCGTGTGGCTGTGTCCCCCTGGTCTCGGCACGGGAGGCGCATGCAGTTCATCGGCGGAACCGCGCACAGCTTTGTCCAGTTGCGTCGGCCCGACTCGTGCGAGGGAGAAGGCCCCAGAGCCGGGAGAATGGGCCTCACCCATCGTAGTCATCAGAACCGTTTACGCCAAGCCGTGGAGCCGAGATCCGCGCCAAGGGTTGCGCCCGGCGCAGTGCTGTGCCAAACACCCTATCCTCGAACGTTCTGGAGGCCGGCCCATGCCTGAGTGCTCGGTGCCGCGACGGTTCCCCCGCTACGCGATTCAGATCCCCTTCCTGCACAAGCCGAGGACTGCCACTGCTGGCTCCACCGGAGCCGGAGTGGGCTGGACCCGCAACCTGAGTGAAGGGGGCGCCTGCGTTGAACTGGCCAAGCCCCTTCGGCCCCACATGCCGCTCTGGGTCCGCCTCCAAACAGACGGAGGCCCCATCGAGATGCAGGCGAAGGTCGCGTGGGCCAGGGACCCGGGCCCTCGGGGGGGCGGTATCGTCCACGGCGTCACATTTACTCAGATGGCCCCCGACCAGGTCTCGGCCCTCCAGAACCTGATCATCTCCAAGGGTCTGGTGCGGCACCCCAGGGTCCGCCTCCCATTCGAAGTCCCCGCCACGTGTCGGCGCACGGGAGAATCGGGGCCGCCGCTCCCCGGCCTGACACGGGATGTCAGCCAAGGAGGCCTCTTGCTTCGTCTCCCCCGGGTCGTGCCTCCGGAGACGGGGCTGGAAGTCACCCTGCACACTCCTCCCAGGCCGCTCACGGTCGAGGGCGCCGTCGCCTGGGTGGCCCCGCCCGAGGCGCGTACACCTGGAGGGCCGGTCCGGCACGGCTTTCGGTTTACCCTTCCCTCCTGGTCCACGTCGCTGGCCCTGGGGCAGTTGCTGGCTGAGCCGCTGTGGGACTTCCCGCCGCTTCCCCCCCATCGCAAGAGCACGGGACGCTCCCCTGATGCCTACAGAGAGCAATCGTGAGCAACTGGGTCTGTCGAGTTTGCGGGAACACCGTCCGCGGGCAAACGCGCCCGCCTGCACAGTGCCCGAGGTGTCATCTCGGCGTTCTCGCCCAGGCGAGAGAAGCGTCGGCATCGCCGACCCAGCGCGCCTTCCCCATCCTCTTGGATCCCGCGCCTCTGAGGACCAGCCCTCCAGCGCCGCTCGATGACCTTCATCCTCGGCCGCTTACAACCATGCCCGATGCTCCCGAGCCACGCCGGGGATCCCGCCCCGCGAAGCGAATCCGGCCCAAAGAGCCGCTGGAGGTCCGATTCGCCCGAACCGCGCCCCTCGAGGCACTGGACATCAGCATGACCGGCCTCCTCGTGGAACACGCCAAGCCGTTCACGCCGGGCTCGATCTGCGACGTGGAACTGTGGCGATCAAGCCTGGGGATCCGGCTCCGCGGCGAGGTGGTTCGGAGTTTCGTGTCCGGCGTTGGCAGGGGGAGCCAGAACGGAATCCGGTACCGCACTGCGGTGCACTTTCTCGAAACTCCCCAGGCCCTCTTCATGCTCCTCCCGGAACTCTCCGAAGAACCCTGAGCCCCGCGGTCCTCACCCCGACGCCTTACAGCCTTACCTCGTGTCTCGTACTCGTCTTCCACCTCCGCTTACGCGTCTCCCCCATGCTCCCC
>JBIOJT010000054.1:0-18003 GCA_044451055.1 Methylomirabilales bacterium (SeqCode) | reverse complement strand
GGGCGGGACCCTGCTGGGGAACATCAACGGCCTCAATGTTTCCGTCGGCTATCTGGGTCTCCTCGTGCTGCCGGCCGTGGTCTTGGGAGGGCTCAACTCCATCCCCGGAGCCATCGTGGGCGGGATCGCCATCGGCATCTTGCAAAATCTGTCCGACGGCTACCTGAGCCGGTTCACGCCGGGCGGGATCAAGGAGATCGCGCCCTTCGCGTTCATGGTGATCATCCTGCTGTTCCGTCCGTACGGCCTCTGGGGCTGGACGAAGATCGAACGCGTCTAGTGACGCTCAATGAAGATTTTCAAACTGACGACTGACAACCGGCCAATGGGGAGTACACCAGCTGAGCGAATCATGTGCCTAGACTTGGCGGATTTGCATTGTCAGTTGTCCGTTTTCAATTTTCAATTGAGGTAGGTTCCGCATGTATCTTCCGTCGGGAGTGTATTTCGAGCACTATACCCAGGATCACGCCTGGTGGCGCACGAACATCATCCGGGCCAAGATGGCGGCCCTTTTTCTCTTCCTCCTGATCTTCCCGCTCGGTGCGAATATCTATGTCGTCTCCATTGCCAATGTGATCGGCTATACCATCCTGTCGGCCATGGGTGTCCAACTGCTGATCGGCTACTGCGGCCAGCTCACGCTGGGCCACGCTGCCTTCATCGCGGTGGGCGCCTATGTGACGACCATCGCCATGCTCCAGTATCACCTGCCGTACCCGGTCGGGCTTGTGCTGGGCGCCATCACGGCTGGGGTCTGGAGCGTGCTCTTCGGCCTGCCCTCGGCGCGGGTGAAGGGCTTCTACCTGATCATGACCACCATGGCGGCCCAGTTCATCACCGTGGACTTCATCATCACCCAGTACGTCAGCCAGATCGGGGGGCGGGGGACATCCTTCTCGCTTCCCCCAGGCACGATAACGATCGGCCCCTGGGCCATTGATTCCGATGTGAAGGTCTACTACCTGATGCTTGTCCTGGTCATCCTGTGCACGGCGGGCATGGCCAACCTGCTCCGGACGCGGGTTGGACGGGCCTGGATTGCCATCCGGGACAACGACATCGCCGCCGAGGCCATGGGGGTCAATATCGTCCAGTACAAGCTTTTGGCCTTCTTCGTGGCGGGAGTCCTGGGCGGGATCGCCGGGGGCTTCTGGATCAGCTCGTTGTTCTTCGTGAGCCCGGAACACTTCCAGTGGAGCTGGTCCATCTGGATCGTGGGCGTGATCCTCATCGGCGGCACGGGGAGTCTGCATGGGACGATCTTCGGGGCCATGTTCATCACGCTGGTGCTGGAGGGGCTGAAGTTCGCCGTCATCCCGCTGAGCGACGTGTTTCCCGCGTTGCAGGAGCGATTCCTCTACGTCAAGGAGGCCGCCTTCGGTCTGGCCATCGTCCTGTTCCTGCTCTACGAACCGAAAGGGCTGGCCTACCGCTGGCAGCAGATCAAGAACTATTTCAACCTGTGGCCGTTTTCATACTGACCGCTCCAACGGGGAGAAGCCATTCGCAGCCGGGGCGCAGAACGGTGCGCGCCCTGGAGAAACCCGGCATTCAAAGAGGAGGGGGAGGATGATGCGGAAGAGTATCTGGTTGGTCCTGTGGCTGCTCGGAATTGTGGCGCTGGGTTCCGAGGCCTTCGCCCAGAACGTGGTCAAGCTGGGGTCCCTCAACGACCTGACGGGGGGAACCTCGGACGTGGGGAAAGACGCCTACCTGGGGATGCGTGAGGCGGTGCAGTATGTCAACGACACCGGGGGCATCAACGGGAAGAAGCTCGAGGTGCTGTTCTACGATTACGGCTATCGCGTGCCGGAGGCCATGACGACCTACAAGCGGTTCCGGAACTTCGACAAGGTGGTGGCGGTGTGGGGGTGGGGGACCGGCGACACCGAAGCCCTGTCGCCCACGGTGAACGCGGATAAGATGCCTTTCATGTCCCACTCCTTCTCGGCCAACCTTACCGACCCCAGGAAGACCCCGTACAACTTCATCTACGGGACCGATTACTCCAGCAACGCGCGCGCCACCCTCACCGCCTGGCACGACGAGGTCTGGCTGAAGGATCCCAAGTTCAAGGCGGATCGGGAGAAGGGGGTGAAGCCGCGCCTCGTCGCCTTCTACTCGTGGCCGACACCCTACTCCAGCGCGCCGATCAAAGCCATCAAGGACCAGGCCGCCTTGCTGGGCTTCGAGATCGGTCCGGACCAGGATATCCCGCTGACCGCCCTGGACACCAAGAGCCAGGTCCTGGCGGCCAAGAATTTTGCGCCGCACGTGATCTGGCACGGGAATACCACCATGTCGGTATCCACCGCCATCCGGGATGCCCATGCCCTGGGGCTGACGGCCGACCACCTTTCGAATGTGTGGGGGTTCGACGAAAACCTGATCAAGCTGGCGGGCCCGGCATCAGAGCGGGTCATGGGGGTGGCCGTCTGCGCCTTCTTCGGCGAGAAGGCCCCGTTGATGGACAAGGTGATGGAGTACGCCAAGAAGATGAACCCCGGCGTGCCCTTGGAAAATCGCCTCATCCATACGGTGAAGGGCTGGGTGGACGTCCTGTTGATGCGCGAGGCGCTGGTGCGCGCCGACAAGGCTGGGAAGCTGAACGGGCCGGGCATCAAGGAGGCCTTCGAAACCATCCGCGACTGGACCCCGGGTCTCGGCCGGCCGCCCATCACCATCACGCCGACGGACCATCGTCCGGGATCGCTCATCCGGGTGTACATGATCACGGACAAGAAATTCGCGCTGCTGGAACAGGTGGACCTCAACAAGCGCTGGCCCGAGAGGTGGGACAAGGAGTGGCTGGGCTGGTAGGAGATCGGACCGTGGCGGAACCGGGAGTGGCCCTGCGGATCAACAACATCGAGGTCATGTACCACGAGGTCATCCTGGCCCTGAAGGGAGTCTCGCTGGAGGTTCCCCAGGGCGGGATCGTGGGTTTGCTGGGCGCCAATGGAGCTGGGAAGAGCACGACGCTGAAGGCCATTTCCGGTCTCTTGAAGCACGAGGACGGCGAGGTGACCGAGGGCAGTATCGAGTTCCTGGGCCAGCGGATCGACAAGAAGTTGGCGGAGGAGATCGCCGGGCTGGGGATCGTCCAGGTCATCGAAGGGCGCCGAGTCTTCGAACATCTCACCACGGAGGAGAATCTCCGCGTGGGCGCTCACCTCGGGCGTAACGGCGCCGGCTTGCGACAGGGCCTGGAGTCCGTGTACGACTACTTTCCCCGCCTGAAGGATCGCCGCCACGTCCAGGCCGGGTACCTCAGCGGTGGCGAGCAGCAGATGACCGTCATCGGGCGCGCTCTGATGGCGCGACCTCGGGTCATGCTGCTGGACGAGCCGTCCATGGGCCTGGCCCCCATGCTCATCAAAGAGATCTTCGAGATCATCACGCGCCTTAACCGAGAAGAGGGGATCTCGATCCTGCTGGTCGAGCAGAACGTGAAGCTGGCCCTGGCCACGGCCCCGTATGCCTACGTGCTGGAAAACGGGCACGTGGTGATGGATGGACCGGCCGAGAAACTGCGCGAGAATCCGGACATCCGCGATTTCTACCTGGGCCTCACCGAGTTGGGCGTCCGGAAGAGTTTTCGCGCGGTGAAGCATTACAAGCGACGGAAACGATGGCTCACATAGGCTGGTCGTCAAGGAGAGAAGGGGGGTCGCAATGCGAAAGGGTGACGTCAGGCTCGGTGGTGTGTTCCTGGTCGCGCTGGCCGTGGCGGGGTGCGCCACCATGCCGGGGCCGAGTGGGCCGCCTCAATCCCCGCAGGTGAAGCTGGAGCGGGTGGAGGTTGCGAGTTACTTCCCCTATGCGCCGCCGCCGGTGCGGGTGCCTCTGATCCTCGGTTTCATCTACAACGTTCACAACCCCAACGACTTCCCCGTCGCCCTGGAGGAGATGAAGTTCACGGTCTCCTTCGAGGGAAAGCCGGGTGAGTACTTTGCCCTCAACACGCCCATAGTCTACGAGAGGATGTACGTTCCGGGCAAGACCACGAACCAGCTTCGGGTCACCGCTGTCCTCGACTCCCTGATCGTCCCGGGCAACCTGGCTGTGACCTCGGGCGCCCGTGTGACCAGCCTCGGCCTGAAGCCGGGCGACATGGTGAAGGACTGGTGGGAGAAGATCGGGGATTTCAGCTTCGGAATCAAGGTGGGCGAAGGGGTGGCGATGTTCGACGGCCCCGGCGGCAGCATGGTGGTGCCCTTCGAGGATACGTTTCCGAAGAAATGAGAGCTGCGGGCCCAGAGCCGAGAGCCGCGAGGAAAACATGGCGCGTGGGGTGATTGATCGCACTCCGGGCTTCCACGATCCAACGATGGAGGCCATGGCGCCGGAGGACCGGCGACGCTACGTGCGGGACCGCCTCCAAGAGACTCTCCGGTACGCGGCAAAGCACGCGCCCCATCTGAACAGCCGGCTCGAGGCGGCCGGACTCACGCTGGAACAGCTTGCCGAGCCAGACGACCTTTTCCGCCTGCCGCCGTTCCGGAAGAGAGACCTGCCGTCCCTGCAAGGGCAGGCACCACCTTTCGGCGAACTCGTCGCCGTGCCTGCCCACACCCTGCAGCGGATCTTCATCTCCCCCGGCCCGATTTTCGATCCCGAGGGCGCCGGGCCGAATTTCTGGCGGATGGCCCGAGCGATGTATGCGGCCGGATTCCGCCGGGGCGACATCGTCCTGAACACCTTCGCCTATCATCTCACCCCGGCCGGCAGCATGTGCGACGAGGGACTGGCCGCCATTGGGTGCGTGGTGGTCCCCATGGGGGGCGGGAATACCGAGACGCAGGTGCAGGTGCTGCGCCACGTGCAGGCGACAGGCTATGTCGGCACGCCAAGCTTTCTGCACACGATCCTCCAGCGGGCGGAGGAGACGGGGATCACACCGTTCCGGGACCTCTCGCTGGAAGTGGCCTTCGTCTCAGGGGGGATGCTGCCGGAATCGTTGCGGGTGCTCATGCGCGAGGCGTATGGGGTCAGCGTCACCCAGGCCTTCGCCAGCGCAGACCTGGGCCTGATCGCGTATGAATGCCAGGAACGGGCAGGAATGCATGTGGCCGAGGACTTGGTCCTGCAGATCGCTGACCCGGAGACGGGGCGGCCCGTGGCCGATGGAATGGCGGGCGAGGTCGTGGTGACCACCTTCAACAAGGTGTATCCTCTGGTTCGCTTCGGCACCGGCGACCTCTCGATGCTGGACCCGGCAGCATGCAGGTGCGGACGGACGACAGCCCGGCTGTCCCGGATCCTGGGACGAGCTGACGACGTGACCAAGATCCGGGGAATGTTCGTGCATCCGAGCCAACTCGATGCCGTGATGAGTGAGACGCCAGAGATCGGTCGTTACCAACTTGTCGTTCGCCGAAAGGGGTTCGAAGACGATCTGACCCTTCGAGTCGAAACCGCAGGCTCGTCCACAGACCTGGCCGCTCGCCTGGAGACACGCGTTCGCGAGGTGATCAAGCTACGGACGCAGGTCGAGGTTGTCCCTTCGGGGACGCTCTCCCAGGATGGCAAAAAGATCTCCGACGAACGGACATGGGATTGAACCGGAGTCTCAGATGTTCGAGTATCGCTTCAAGATAATCTCAGAATGTTCATGAGGTAGATGACGTAACATACTAGAAGAATGTGATAAGATGACAGAGGATTCTTTCGATTATCCGGCCATGTCCCGCGCGTTGATCCTGGGGCAGCATACGGCAGTAGGGGAGATGACCCGCCGGGCTCTGGCCGAGGGGATCGATCCCAAGACGATTATCTTCAAGGGGCTCATCCCGGGCATGGATGTGGTCGGGGAGAAGTTCCGTCGAAACGAGTACTACGTGCCGCAGGTACTCCTCTCTGCGCGGGCCATGTATGCAGGGCTGGACCTGTTGAAACCACTCTTGACTCGGACCGCCGTGGATGAGTACCTTGGCTCGGTCGTGATCGGCACGGCCCAAGGAGACCTGCACGATATCGGCAAGAACCTCGTCGCCATGATGCTGGAGGGTGCCGGCTTCAAGGTGGTGAACCTCGGCCGGGACGTGGCGCCGGAGAAATTCGTGGAAGCGGTGCGGGCGAACGATGCGACCATCGTCGGGATCTCCGCGCTGATGACGACGACGATGCCCGCCATGCGGCGAACCATCGAGGCTCTCACGCGAGAGGGGCTTCGCGACCGGGTCATGGTGATGATCGGCGGAGCCCCCGTGAGCCAGGCCTACTGCGACGAGATCGAGGGTAACGGCTACGCCAGGGACGCAACCGCGGCCGTGGTCCGGGCCAAGACACTGATGGGGAAGGGGGAGACACCGTAGCAGTGACAAGGAGCCGACCGCAATCATGGAATCCCGAGGGAAGGAATTTCTCGAACGGCTGAAATCAGAGATCCTCGTCTTCGATGGGGCCATGGGGACCATGCTCTTCGAGGCGGGACTCACGGATGGGGCCTGCCCGGACGCGTGGAACGAAACACATCCCGACGTCATTCGAAACATCCACCAGGCCTATTTCGACGCGGGCAGCGACTTTGTCGAGACCAACACGTTTGGCGGGACCCGGCTGAAGCTGGGAGCCTACGGGCTCGCGGACCGGGCGCGGGAACTGAACGCGCTGGGAGCGAGGCTGGCGCGAAGCGTGTGTCCCCCGGGGAAGTACGTGGCAGGCTCCATCGGTCCGACGGGGCACCTGCCGGACACCTTTGAGCCGCTGGGCGACGTGAGTGAGGAAGAGTTCTACGAGAATTTCCGGGAACAGGCCCTCGGGTTGGCCGAGGGAGGTGTGGACCTGTTCGCCGTCGAGACCATGATGTACCCCGAAGAGGCCGTCGTCGCCATCCGCGCCGCAAAAGAGAGTACGGGCCTCCCGGTGATGTGCACCATGTTTTTCCAGTGGGAAAAGGACCAGAACCGCGATCGGACGATGTGGGGGACCAGTCCGGAACAGGCGGCCAAGATCCTCATCGAGGCCGGTGCGGACGTGGTCGGCTGCAACTGCGGGGACGGTGGGCCGGAGCGGGCGGCGGCTATCATCCAGGCGATGCGCACGGTGACGAACGGCCTGCTGATCGCCTATCCCAATGCGGGACTTCCCCGAATCCAGGCCGGTCGAACTACGTACGAGTTGCCCCCCGACGAGATGGCGGCGGGGTATCCACCCATCCTTGATGGCGGCGCCAACATCGTCGGCGCATGCTGCGGCAGCACCCCTGCCCACATCACGCGAATCGCCGAGGTCGTGCGCAAGCGACACCGGACACGATAGCTCATAGCTCTTGGCTCATCTCGACCATGAGCGATCGACTATGAGTCATGAGCGAGCATGGTTGGTTTGAGCTTCGAGGTCGACCCGCAAGAAGTCCTCCGCCTCCAAGGCTACCGTCGCTCGTCGGACCTTCCTACCCGAGAAGTCCTGGCCATCCTGCAGGATGCCATGGCCGAGGCCCGGCACGTGTTGCAGCCGCGATGGGTGTACCGGGAGTTCGTTGTGGAGTCGGTAGACCTCACCGGTTGCCGGCTTGACGGCGGATCAACGCTCTGGATCCGGGAAGTCCCAGAGCGATGGGGGCCAATCACTACCCTCGGCTTGGCGGTATGCACCATTGGGGAGGCGATCGAGCACCGAATCGAGTCCCTCTTTGCGGAGCGGGAGTTTCCCGTTGCGTACATGCTGGACAGCCTGGGTTCGGTAGTGGTCGAAGCGCTGGCGGAGGCTGTCCTGCGCCAGTTGTGTGCCGAGCGCCTCAGCCAGGGCCTCAAGGTGACGCCCCGCGAGAGCCCCGGGTACAGGCGCTGGCCGATCGAAGAGCAGAGAAAGGTGTTCGCTCTCCTGCCTGCGGACAGCGTCGGGATGTCCCTGAACCCCTACTGCATCATGACCCCCCGCAAATCCATATCGTTCGCCGTCGGCATCGGGCCGGAGGCGAGAATGGGCAGCAATTCCTCCCCGTGCCAGTCCTGCGATATGCGGGGCTGCGCCTACCGCCGCGTCCCACGCCGGAATATCGCCGCACCCGCCTGGGCCCTCAGCGTCAATCCCCTGGTTCTCGAATTGAGTCAGAGTGCGTGACTACCTCACCCCTTGCAGGCAATCCTGGTGATCAGACCGTCAAGTGACTGGTCGGAATCGCCCGCAAGTCAGAGAGTGCCTCCGCCGCCGGTGCAGGTCCGGACCCATCCTCATGCAAGCAGGACATAATCATCCTGACTCCTTTTTCTCCATTGACGGAACCGCCGGCGTCTGTTAAGTAAGCACTCACTTCTTTGGAGAGTCGAGGGATCCGGCGAACAGATGCCTCCACCGACACGCCAGTCATCGCGGATTCCGGGTCCGGCGCGCCGCACGCAAATCATCGAGGCCGCGGCAGCGCTCTTCTCGGAGCGAGGCTTCAGCGGCACGACGACACGTCAGATCGCCGAGTGCGTTGGCGTGAGCGAGGCGATCATCTTCAAGCATTTCGCGACGAAGGAAGGGCTGTATACGGCGATCCTCGAGGCCAAGGCGCAAACCGAGCAGATTCTGGAGCGGGTGGCTCCCTTGGCCGCGGCGAGGGACGATGCGGTTCTCTTCACGACCCTTGCTACGGAGATCATCGAGCGGACGCAGGCGGACCCCACACTCATGCGCTTGCTGCTCTTCAGCGCCCTGGAAGGCCACGCCTTGGCGGAGCCGTTCTTCCGGTCGCGGCTAAAGCAGATCAACCTCTTCGTGAGCCGGTATATCCGGGACCGAGTCGCGGCGGGCGCGTTCCGAGTCGTGGACCCGTTGCAGGCAGCCTGGAACTTCATGGGGATGATCACCCATCACTTGCTCCTGCGGGAGTTGTTCCATCAGAATCCGCCACACCGCCTCACGACCGAGCGGATTGCGAGAGAGATCGTGGCCACCTTCTTGCACGGCATTCAGAGGCCACCGCGGGGCCTCCGGTAGAACGGCTCCGCCGCCGACGGCTGCAAGATGGTGCGCGCATGGTGGCAGGCAAGGGATTCCTGTGGAAGACAGGGGCGAAATGAATTCTGCGGCCGGCCCCCCCGCCGCAGATGGACAGGATCGGTGCCGTACGAACGAGAGGATCAGCAATGAGGATGGCGCGCGCAAGGCTTGCCGGGATACTGCTTGGATGCACGTGTGTCTCGCTGGTAGCCGGCTGCGGGGAAAAGGCCACGCCGGCCATTGACCGCCCGCCGGCGCCCGTCGCCGTTGCGGCGGCGGTCGCGCGGGACGTGCCCGTCTACCTGGAGGCAATCGGCAAGACAATCGCCCGGGAGGTGGTCTCTGTCCAGCCGCAGGTCTCTGGTCCCATCACCGCGATCCACTTCACCGACGGGGCCGACCTGAAGACGGGCGAGGCGCTCTTCACCATCGACCCGCGACCCTTCGAGGCTACACTCCGCCAGGCCGAGGCCACGGTGGGGCGGGACCGGGCGCAACTCCAGCAAGCGGAGGCCGCCCTGAACCAAAGCGTGGCGGCGGAGAGGCAAGCACAGGCCAACCTGGCGCGTGACATGGCCCAGCTCGAGAACGCCAAGGTGCAGGACCGCCGCTACCAGGAATTGCTCGACACCGGGGCCATCTCGCGCGAGCAGCACGATCAGATCCGCACGGCCGCCCTGGCAGCCGAGGCGACCGTCCAGGCGGACCAAGCGGCGATCGCGAACGCCCGGGCGGCCATCGCGGCGGCGCAAGCCTCGGTGGAGACCGCCCGGGCCGCCCTCCAGGCGGATCAGGCCATGGCGGAGAACGCGCGCATCCAGCTCGGCTATACGAGCATTCGCGCGCCCATCTCCGGCCGGGCCGGGCAGCGACTCGTTGACCTGGGGAATGTGGTGACCGCGAACAGCAGTGCGCTGCTGACCATCCAGCGATTGGATCCGATCTATGCCGATTTTACCGTTCCCGAGAGCGACCTCACCGCGGTGCAGCGCCACATGGCGACCGGCACGCTGCGGGTCGAGGTGCGCCTCCCCGATGAGCCGGACATGCCCGCCACCGGCCAACTCACGTTTCTCGACATCGCCGTGCAGGAGGCCACCGGGATGGTGAAACTCCGCGCCACGATCCCCAACGGCGATCGTCGCTTCTGGCCGGGCCGGTTCGTCAAGGTCCGCCTGATTCTGCGTATGCGGCAGGGAGCGGTGCTCGTCCCGGCCGCAGGGCCGCAGCTTTCAGCCAAGGGTCCGTTCGTGTATGTGATCAAAGAGGATGCCACCGCGGAGCTCCGTCCCGTGACGCTCGGGCAGCGGCAGGGGGAGCTGGTGGTCGTCGAGCAGGGCCTCAGGCCCGGCGAGCGGGTGGTCGTCACCGGCCAGATCGGCGTGACCCCAGGGGGAAAGGTCCGCATCGAGGAGCCGCGGGGCGGCGGCGCGCCTGCGGGGACCCGAGGGGGAAGCGCGTGAACCTCTCCGAGCCCTTCATCCGCAAGCCGGTGATGACGGCGGTCCTCACCGTCTCCGCGATCCTATTCGGGGTGCTGAGTTACCGGCAGCTTCCAGTGAACGACCTGCCCGCGGTGGACTACCCCGTGATCCAGGTGCAGGCCAACTACCCGGGGGCGAGCCCCGAGACGGTGGCCAACAGCATCGCCACACCGCTCGAGCGACAGTTCATGCAGATCAACGGGCTGGAGCTGGTGACCTCGCAGAGCACGCAGGGCCACGTGAATCTCACACTCCAGTTTGCGCTGGACAAGAGCATCGATGCCGCCGCCACGGATGTGCAGACGGCCATCTCGCAGGCCACCGGCAGCCTTCCGGTCGACCTTCCAGCGCCGCCGACCTACTCCAAGACCAACCCCAACGATCAGCCCATTCTCTATATCGCGCTCACCAGCGACTCGGTCACGCCGGGGCAGCTCTACGCCTACGGGAGCACCCAGATGGGGCAACGGATCAGCATCCTGTCGGGCGTGAGCCAGGTTGCGGTGTACGGCACCAAGTCCGCCGTGCGCATTATGGCGGACCCCTCTGCGATGTGGGCGCGAGGCATCTCCGTGGACGATGTGGCCGAGGCGGTCAAGAACGGCACCAGCACCGTGGGCGCGGGCCAGTTCGACTCCCCGGCAGGGACGGCGCTGCTCCGCCCCCGGGGGCAACTGGAGAGCGCCCAGGCGTACGGAGACCTGATCGTCAGGAGTACGAATGGCGCCCCGGTCTATCTGCGCGATGTGGCCACGGTGCGTGATTCGGTGGAGGACGAGCGGATCACCATGCGATTCTGGGTCCGCGGGTACGCCGTGCCGGCGGCCACCGTCGTCGTGGCGGTCTTCCGTCAGGCGGGCGCCAACGCCGTGGAGGTCGCGCAGAGGGTCCGGGATGTGCTGCCGCTCATCGGCACCGAGCTCCCCGGATCGGTGCGGATCATCCCGATCTACGACCGCTCGCAGAACATCGTGCGCTCGGTGCAGGATGTGCAACTGACCCTCGTCATCGCCTTCCTCCTGGTGGTGGTCATCATTTTCCTCTTCCTCGGGCGCGCCACGGATACCCTGATCCCGGCGGCGGCGCTTCCGCTCTCGCTCCTCCTCACCTTCGTGGCGATGCGGATGCTGGGGTACAGCCTGGACAACCTGTCGCTGATGGCCCTCACCCTCGCCATCGGGTTCCTGGTGGACGATGCCATCGTGTTCCTGGAGAACACGGTGCGCCGGATGGAGCACGGGGAAGGGGCGCTGGAGGCGACACTGCACGGCGCCCAGGAGATCAGCTTCACCATCCTGTCGATGACCGTCTCGCTGGCGGCGGTGTTTCTCCCGCTGGTCTTCATGTCCGGGCTGGTGGGCCGGATCTTCCGCGAGTTCGCGGTCACCATCGTGGTCGCGATCCTCGCGTCGGGGCTGGTGTCCCTCACGCTCACGCCGCTCATGTGCGCCCGCCTGCTCAAGGCGCGGGGCCACGGGGTCAGGAAGACCTGGGTGGAGCGCGTGATCGGCGGCGTGGAGCAGCGGGTGCTCGCCGTCTACGGCCGCTCGCTCTGGTGGTTCCTGCGGCACCGATGGATCTCGGCGCTCACCTGGGCGCTCTGCGTGGCGGGCACGATCGGGCTCTTCTTTCTGGTGCCCAAGACGTTTCTGCCCATCGGGGACAGCGGCTTCGTCTGGGGAGTCATGATCGGCCAGGAGGGCTCATCGCCCGCGCAGATGCGGGCCCTCCAGGATCGCGCCGACGAGGTGCTGCACCAGGATCCCGGCATCGACGCGACCTTCACGATGACGGGGGCCAGCCGGTTCCTCGCGTCCAACCAGGGGCTTCTGCTGGTGTTCCTCCGGCCCAGAGAGGAGCGCGGGCAGATCCAAGTCATGGCGGGGCAGTTGATGGGCAAGCTGGGCGCCACCCCCGGCCTCTTCCCGTTCCTGCGCCCCCAGCCGGTGCTGGAGATCAGCACGGGGGCGACGAAGGGGACCCAGGGGCAGTATGCCTTCTCCCTCTCGGGGGTGAATCCCGACCAGGTGTACGATGTCGCCATGAAGCTCCTGGGGAAGCTCCGGGAGTACCCGGGGTTCGCGACCCTGTCTTCGGATTTCTTCAACAACACCCCCAACCTGGACATCGACATCCGGCGCGACCAGGCCAAGACCTACGGGGTCTCGGAGACGCGGATCCTGGCGTTGCTGCGGAACGCGTACGCGGAGAACTACCTGTACCTGATCAAGCGGCCCGAGGATCAGTACCAGGTCATCCTGGAGGTCGAGGACGCCGCCCGCTCGCAGCCCGAGGACCTGGCGCGCCTGTACATCAAGTCCGACGACGGAAAGAATCTCGTGCCCCTCGGCTCGCTGGTGACGTGGAAGCCGACGATCGGCCCGCAGTCCGTGAACCACCTGAACCAGTTTACCAGTGTCACGCTGTTCTTCAACCTCAAGCCCGGGGTGGCCATCGGGGATGCCACCGAGGTCATCGGCAAGGCCGCAGCGGAGATCGTGCCACCGACCGTGCGGGCGAGCCTGCAGGGGGAGGCCTTGACGTTCCGCGACACGGTCAGCGACCTCACCGTCCTGATGGCCCTGGCCGTGTTCGTCATGTACGTGATCCTCGCCATCCTCTATGAGAGCTACGTCCACCCCATCACGGTGCTCTCGACCTTGCCCCCGGCGCTCGTGGGCGGGCTCCTCACCCTTTATCTGTTCGGGCAGCAGGCGTCCCTGTATGCCTTCGTCGGCATGTTCATGCTGATGGGAATCGTGAAGAAGAACGGGATCCTGATCGTGGACTTCGCCCGGCAGCGGGTCGAGGCCGGGGAACCCGCGGACCAGGCGATCCACGACGCCAGCCTGGACCGTTTCCGCCCCATCATCATGACGACCCTCGCCGCCGTGATGGGGGCGGCCCCCATCGCTTTCGGGATCGGGGCGGACGGGGCCTCGCGCCGACCGCTCGGTTTGGTCATCGTCGGCGGCCTGCTGGTCTCCCAGTTCATCACCCTGTACATCACGCCGGTGCTCTATCTGTACCTCGAGCAGTTCCAGGAGCGGGTCCTGGATCAGATCCCCTTCTTCCGCTCGGGACGCGCCCCGCGTCCCTCGGAAGGGCCCGTCCCAACCCCGGCACGCAGCCGGGGAGCGCTCGGCAAGGGACAGGGCACTGCCGACTAGGCATGGCCGCGCCCGACCGATTCACCCGGCAGTGTCCCGGAACTCGTGAAAGCGCTTTAGAACCTACGTCCCCTTCGGCTCTTGCGGGGACTTGGACGGCTCCTTGACTCAGGAGCGGGATTTCCTTACAATGCAGTGAGGTAAGGAAACTCAGTGAATGAAAGGAGAGCGGCATGACGGCCATGGCCAAGGTGACATCCAAGGGGCAGATAACGATTCCACGGAGCGTGCGCGAACACCTGAAGGTGGATACCGGGTCAATGCTGATTTTCGAGGTGGAGAACGATCGGGTGGTTGTCCGCCCGGCTCGGACGCTCCATGACTTGGCTGGCGTACTTAAGGGTCGTGGCCCGAAGGGGAAAGGCTTCACCGCCATGCGGCGGGCTGCGAAGGCTCACGTCTCCCGCCGGGTAATGGGCCGTGGCTGACATTGCCCGGGCTGCCCTCGATACCAGCGTCCTGATTCGGCACTTGACCGGGGATGACCCGGCCAAGGCGACGCGGGTCCGGGTGCTCTTGGCACGGGCAGCCAGGGGCGAGCTGGAGCTGCTGGTTCCGCCTGTGGTTCTGGCGGAGCTGGCCTGGGTCTTGGAAAGCTATTTCCGCTTGGCCCGGGGTGAGGTGGCCGAATTGTTGGAGGCGGTGCTCGCGACCCCGGGCCTCAGTATTCCTGATCGGCCGCTGCTGGCAGAGGCCGTCGCGGCTTACCGCGACCATGGCGTTGATTTCACCGACGCCTGGATCGCCGCGGTCGCTCGGGCTCAGGGATACGCGACAGTCTACACATTTGACCGGCGGCACTTTGCGCGGCTGCAGGGCATTCAAACCAAGAGCCCATGACAGCGGCGGAGATGGGGGACCCCGGGGGCACCCGCCGCATGAATGTCGGGAGGCCCTGGAGCCGGCTCTGCAGCAACAGGTGGGCGTGGTTCGGGAGCGGGACTCGTGCAGAGATCGTCGGCCGGGTCCTCCATTCTGATATTCACCTTGGGTTGCTCGTTCCGCGAGCAGAATGGCACGTCACGGAGTCATGTCCCCGTCCCCAGTTCGCAGCCAGGCCCCGCCCGCATCGCTCCTGCACCATAGGCCCTTCGCGCTCTACTGGTTCGCGCGCGTGGCGACCACGATCGCCTTCCAGATGCAGGCGGTCGCCGTGGGCTGGCAGGGCTATGCGCTGACCGGAAGCGCGTTCTACCTCGGCTTGGTGGGGCTTGCCCAGTTCCTACCGATGTTCCTCTTGAACCTCGCCGTGGGCCAAGTGGTCGACCGCTACGATCGCCGCCTGGTGGCGCGCACGTGCCAGCTCGTGGAGGCGCTGGCGGCCGGGACGCTGGCCCTCGGCAGTGCTAGCGGGTGGCTGAACCGGGAGAGCCTCCTCGCGATCGTCTTTGTCGTCGGGGCGGCGCGCGCCTTCGAAATGCCGACCATGCAGGCGCTGGTGCCCGGCTTGGTCCCCGCCCGTCTCATTCCACCCGCGATCGCCTGGGCGGCATCCGCGGGCCAGACCGCCACCATCCTCGGGCCGGCGCTCGGCGGCCTGCTTTATGCGGCCGGACCGACCACGGTCTACACGACGGTTGGTCTCTTGTTCCTGGGGGCGAGCCTGCTTCTGGCAGCGATTTCCCTGGAGTGGGTCCCGTCGAAGCGCGAGCCGGTGAGCCTGCAGTCGCTGTTCGCCGGCATCGCCTTCATCCGCAGCCAGCCGGCGATCCTGGGCGCGATCTCCCTCGATCTTTTTGCGGTGCTGCTGGGCGGCGCCACGGCGCTCTTGCCGATCTACGCGCGGGACATCCTGGGAACCGGGCCCTGGGGTCTGGGCTTGCTGCGCTCTGCGCCTGCCGTCGGCGCGCTGAGCATGTCGGTGATTCTGGCGCACCACCCGCTCCAGCACCGGGTCGGGCGGATCATGTTCGGGGCCGTGACGATCTTCGGTGGCGCCACCATCGGGTTTGCGGTCTCCACCTCCTTCGTCCTGTCCCTGGCCGCGCTGATCGTCCTCGGAGCGGCGGATGTCATCAGCGTGGTCATCCGCAACTCGCTGGTGCAGATCAACACCCCCGACGGGATGCGAGGCCGGGTGACCGCCGTGCACTCGATGTTCATCGGCACCTCGAACCAGCTCGGGGAGTTCGAGTCGGGCGTCACCGCCGCCCTGTTCGGCACCGTTCCCGCCGTCCTGCTGGGGGGAGTCGGCACGATCCTCGTCGTCCTGATCTGGATGCGCCTCTTCCCGGACCTCGCGCGCATCGATTCCCTGGAGCCGTGATGGAGAGGCGCGTCCATGCAGGAGCATGCGGTGTGCCGCCCGTCGCTCCGGCTCGCCCCGCTCGCCGCAACACCTGCGACGAGATCCTCGCCGCCGCCTGATCGAATCCCGGCTCACACGAGGTGCCCCCGCGCCGGCGGGGGAGGGAAGTTACAATTCTATGCCCGTCCCCTCCTACAGTTCGAGCCCTGTCCGGCTCCCCGGCAAGGGCGAATCTGGGCACTGGACGCAGGTAATATTAGTTCAGAGGGGGTGGCATGGGGGGCTTCCCTAAGCCGGAGGAAAAATCCTCAAAATCGAGGATGCCATGAATTTATAGCAGTCTCCGTAAATCAGCTGCGCTTACTGTGACGCTCAAGGGATTCCGCGTATGAGCTCCAGAATTGTAGTGCTGCCTGAAAGTAGCACTCGAGGTCGGAGCTAAGCACGTACAGGTCCTCACCGAACAGGGGCTTGTACAGGCTTGAGGGCTGTGGCCACGGTTCTGGATGCGTTCGACGGAGGGCGGGGCTCACAAAGAGATCTGGGCGCCGGCTCCGAAGGCGCTTCGCAGCCGGGCCTTCCGCGTGCTTCACGGCATTCGCCACGACGCGGAGCTCCTCTAGATCGGCCCAGCCGCTGAGAGTGGTTACGTCAACGGCCGAATTACGGCTTCGATTTTTGAATTCTTCGGTTCCCTTCTTGAGCAGGTCGTGCTTGTTTGCCTCGCGCGGCGGGAGCATTGCGAGCCGGAGCAGGGAGAGCTGCTGCTGCTCGACGAGATGGTGAAGCGCGACCGCAAAGAGGTTCAGCAGGGCTTGCCGGAGGCTCCTCAGCATCAAGAGACGGTCGTCACCGGCATCCCTGGCTTGCTCGGCCAGATCGGTGGGGTCCGAATCTTCTCCTGCCGCATGGCACAGGCGCTCCCAAGCCTGCTCTTTGGCAGCCCTGGCCTCGCGGTCGATCGTTTCGTCCGCGAATGCCTGAAGGACGCGTGTCAGTGCGTGTTCTCTGAGAAGTTTGATCTCAGCGAGATACTCGCCTCTGATGCATCCAGACCAGAAGAGGGCATTTCGGAGAAACGCGTTTGGCATTGGTTTCGCAAGCATTCCCGTCGACGGTTGCGGGGTACCGACGAAGCTCAGCGACGGCGCGGAGCGGCGGAGTGAGACATCACTCGGGAGCTTACGTCGCAAGGTCGCGCTTCAGGCCATCGAACATCTCCTTGTAATGGTTCATTGACCCGAGGATGTGTATCTCGCAGCAAGTTATCCGGATGAAATCCTGGCCGTATCCAAGATGCTGGGCTGCGGCTTCAGCAAGTCGAAAAGATGCCTGCTTCGGTTCCTTACTCTTCGCGAGGGCATCAAACAGGGCATTATACTCCTTGTATCGCTCCGATGTCCTCTTTAGGAAAACAGCAGGATCACGGTCGCACAGGCCCGCAGCCGATACAACTTGGAAACATCTGGTATGAATGAGATCCAGGACATGCTGCGCCGCCTCGGAAGCTCCCGGCGAGTTACCCCATGACGCTAGGCAGGCTCGAACCAGCGGGTAGAGCTCAAGGATGATGAGCTCGATTTTCCTTTCATCCGGATCGATCCCTGGGGAGGGAGGAAAGCCCTGCTCATAAATCGGATTGTCTGACCTAACGATGTGAGAAACGGTTTCTGCCGTCAACTCGGCGAGTTGCTGGATTGCGTCAGAAACTTGCTCTTCGATTGTTTGCCTTCTCGCTTTAGCGGGGGTTCCTCGTAACCAGCCCATGATAGCCTCCTGCGGCATTATCGATGAGGCCCTGATGAAGCGGCTCCCTTCTGTGGGGAGGGTTGTGGGTCGTGGGGAACAGCCGGTGCACCCCGCGGAGTCGCTTCATTCCTTGAACTAGCTGCGGCACACCCTCGGTCCTCCTTGACGTGAAATGAGTAGATTTGAGCGAAGCGTATAGAAGAGGACGCCGAGTGTCAACGGGGAAAAGACCCCCATCAGAGTAACCTAGCCGTTCACCAAAGGTGTTGACACGCCGGAATGTGGGAGTTGCTGCTCCGGGGACCTTTGCAATCATTACGGGAAGATCCGTCAGTTTCACGGGGACTGTCCCGCGTTGAAGCCGCAGAGGAATTCTTCCCGACATGGCAGTTCCTCCTCAGGCAATTAAGTTGAAGAG
>JBIOJT010000053.1:0-18058 GCA_044451055.1 Methylomirabilales bacterium (SeqCode) | reverse complement strand
CTGCCGACGATCCTGGCAACTTCCACCGTGCGGACTCCCCGGTAAATGGGGCCGCCGATGCGGAGCGTCTCCTTGACCTGGTCATAGGGCAGCAGCTTGTCGCGCTTGCCGGAAAACATGGCCAGCAGGTCCTTGAGGAAGGCCCGGGAACGGACTCGGGCGAAGTCGGCCTGAACGCGGGCGTCGATGTTATCAAGCACGGATGGTGTCAACCTCGATCAGGCGGTACGGATACACGTTGATGATGGTGGTCGGGCCCAGCTGGGTGGTGGTGACGGCGCCATGCCGGTACACGTGGCTGTGACCATGCAGCAGGTAGCGCGGCCGAAAGTGGGCGATGAACTTGTTGAAGGCCTCGAAGCCCACGTGGGCCGGGTCCTCGGCGTCGTGAATCCCCCGAGGCGGTGCGTGGGTGACGAGGATGTCCAGGAAACGCCGGTGGCGGATGCGATTCCAGCACAGGCGTGGCGCCAGCGCTAGGACCCGGCACGTCATCTCTGCTTGCGTGTACTGGTGGACGCCATCCGGCCGGTACCGGATGCTTCCCCCCAGGCCAGCCAGGAGCAGGCCCTGTTCTTTCACGACCATCCCATCGATGTTGGCAGACCACCTGGGGGCGCGGCGGCTTTCGGGGTCCTGGTCGGAATACGGGGACGTGACCGGGAGATCATGGTTGCCCGGGACGAGGATGAGTGGCACGTTGAGCATCGACACGATGTAGTCGAGGTAAAAGTTGGGCAAGTCACCGCACCCTACGACCAGGTCCACGTCGCCGAAGCGCTCTTTGACGAATGGGCTGTACAGGTGCTCGACCACCTGGTCGCTCACGGCCAGGATTTTCATCGCCCTTCCTCAAGTTGGCAGGCACGTTCCATTCCAATTATAGGGCCATCAGGGCAAAACACAAGGTGCGGGGCAGCGAATTGACCCCGCCAAAGCGGGGCGGGTTGTCACGCGATCCGGAGCGATGCGTCAGGTGCCGGCTGGATAGCCTTGACATCCGGGCCGGGTTTGCGTAGGCTTCGCGCCGATCCGCCCCCTCGGACGGGACCGCGAACGATGGTATGGGGACGCCTCCAAGCCAAGCGAGGTCAGGATGACTGACGAGATCAAGACCCTGCATCACATGATCACGGTCTGGAACGCCTTTGGAACGCCCACGGTCATTCCTTCGCACATGCTGCGGACGCTGGGTGACTACCTGGAGAACTTCCTGAAATCCAGCGACGGCGAGAAGTATCTCCGAAGCCTCGGGTACGTCCGGGCCGAGGCAGGGGCCCGGAAGAGCTGAAGCCTGCTCGTTCACTGGCGGAGGGTGTCCGAGAGCACTCCGCTGGACGAACGATCCTCGACGCCACGCCTTGCGGGGCATGCTGCGCAAGGCGTTTCTGTTTCCGTGGGACGCGCAGGCCGGTCCTCTCGAGGTGACGAGGCAAGACACGTCGCAGGCAGTGAATTGTCCTGGCTGGCCTGGAGGGAGAGAGCGGCGCTCCCGTTGACCCCTGCAACCGACTTAGGTAGCATCACCTCCTCATGTGGCTCCCGGGTCGAAGACAGGCGGTCCTCCTTCTGCTCCTGGCTGTGATGGGGGTGGTGGGGATCCTGCTCTTGGGGAGGCTGGTCTCGCAATGGGCGGGACCGCCTGTCCCGACGAAGCCGGAAGATGTCCGCGCCATTTTCAAGGCCCACTGCGCCATATGCCATGGCCCGACGGGTAAGGGAGATGGGCCGGGGGTCGAGGTGATCCGGCAGAAGATGATGGACTTCACCGATGCGGCCGCCATGCAGGGGGTCAACGATCGCTTCCTCTTCGACATCATCAAGAAGGGCAGTTCCCAGTTCGGTCGGTCCAATGCCATGCCGGCCTGGGGCATGAAGCTCACCGACGAGGAGATTCGCGCCGTCGTGGCGTACATCCGCTCTCTGGCGTCCCAGAACCCGACTGGGTCTTCCGGTAGAAAGGACACACCCTGATCTCCGCTGCGCTCTCTCGCCGCCCGCTGCCCTTCATCTACATCCTCTTCTTCCTCTCCGGCGCAACCGGCCTCCTGTACGAGGTAGTCTGGGCCCGGATGCTGACCCAGATCTTCGGGAACACCACCCATGCCATCGCGACGGTCCTGTCGGCGTTCATGGCGGGGCTGGCGCTGGGCAGCTACGTCTTCGGCCGCATCGTGGATAGCGGACGCAATGCGCTCCTGGCCTATGCCATCCTGGAAGGGGGCGTGGGGCTCTACGGCCTCATGGTGCCCATGCTCTTCGCCCTGACGCAGCGGGCCTATACGTACCTGTACGGGCTGGTGGACGTCTCCTTCGCCGCCTTCAGCGTTGTCCTGTTCCTCCTGTCCTTTGTCGTCATCGTTATCCCGACGGCGCTCATGGGCGCGACGTTACCGGTGCTCAGCCGATTCTGCGTGACCCAATTCGCCGCCCTGGGCCGTCGCGTCGGGGACCTGTATGCCATCAACACGCTGGGAGCGGTGGTGGGTTGCGCCTTGACCGGGTTCCTCTTGATCTCGGAGCTGGGGCTTCGCGGTACCGTCCGACTGGGCGCCTGCGTGAACCTGGCCATCGCCGCCACCATCCTCCTCCTGGTGGCCGCTCTCCGCGCGCGACAGCTCACCCCGGAGGCTCTCGGGGACGAGGCCGGGGCCAGCCCGCAGGCGGCGCCCGGCCGATCCCGCCTGGACATCGCGCTGCTCGTGTCCTTCGGCCTTTCGGGGGCGGCCGCGATGGTCTACGAAAACGCCTGGACGAGAGCCCTCACGCTGGTCATCGGGATGTCCACCTACTCCTTCACGGTCATGCTCACGACGTTCCTGGTCGGTCTGGGCCTGGGGAGCCTGCTATTCGCCCGCTGGTGGGGGACGCGAGAGATCGGGGTGGCGGGGTTCGGCGTCCTCCAGCTCCTCATCGCGCTCTCGTCCCTGGCGACGATCCCGCTGTTCGAGCGGCTCCCCCTGCTGTTTCTGAGGCTGCGGCTCGGCTTCGGTGATTCGTTCCAGCAGTTCCTCAGCATCCAGATGCTCCTGTCCGCCCTGGTGATGATCCTGCCGACGCTGCTGCTGGGGGCCACGTTCCCTGCGGTCGCCCACATCTACACCCGGAGCCTGTACGTGGTGGGGCGGAGCGTCGGCACGGCTTACGCCAGCAATACCCTGGGAGCCATCGCGGGGGCGTTCCTGGGCGGGTTCCTCTTCATCCCGGCCATCGGCGTGCAGAGGAGCATCGCCCTCGGTGTGGTGGTGAACGCCGCGGTTGGCGTCCTGCTGGTGGCCATGGACGTCCGAGTGCGGCCGGGGCGGAGGCTCCTGGCCGCAGCGGTCATGCTCGTCGTGTCCGTCTCGGCCTTCCTGGGGCTCGGGACGTGGAACAAGGGGATCATGACCAGCGGCGTCACCATCTATTTCCACAACTACTCAGACCTACCCACGGACACCCTCCGGCGCGAGTGGATGATGCGGGACGATCTGCTCTTCTACCGGGAGGGCCTCACCGCCACGATCAGCGTGCACCGCTCGGCGGGATCGGACTACCTGTACGAGAAGACCAACGGGAAGGTGGACGCCTCCTCCGGGGACGCGCCCACCCAGCTCATGGTGGGGTACCTGCCCATGGTCTTCAATCCCGGGGCGAAGCGCGTGCTGGTGATCGGGATGGGAAGCGGCATGACGGCCAAGGCCGTGGCCGCCTTCCCGGTGGAGCAGTTGGAGGTGGCGGAGATCGAGCCGGCCGTGATCGAGGGGGCGCGGTTCTTCGGCGAGAAGAACGGCCACGTCCACGACGATCCCCGGGTGCGCTTCATCCACGCCGACGGGCGCAACTTCCTGCTGGCGGCGCGCAAGCAATACGACGCGATCATCTCGGAGCCCTCCAACCCGTGGATCGCCGGCGTAGGCAACCTGTTCACGCGCGAATACTACCAGCTGGCCCTCAGCCACCTGACCGAGGGCGGAGTCTTCGGCCAATGGATGCAGACCTATGCCATGGCCCCCGAGGATCTCCGCATGGTCTATCGCACCTTCGCCGAGGTCTTCCCGGACGTGTCGCTGTGGGCCGTCGACGAAAGCGACATGCTGCTCATCGGGACCGCGCGGGCCCAGCGGCTGCGCTATGCCGACCTGCGGGCGGCGCTCGCCGACCGATCCGTGGCCCAGCAGGACCTCCGGGACCTGGGGTTCCAGGACGCCTACAGCCTGCTGGCCATGTACCTCATGCCCAAGGCGACGCTCTTGAAGATGGCGGGCCAGGCAGACGTCAACCTGGACGACGTCCCACGGCTGGAGTTCTCGGCGCCGCGGAACCTGGGCCGGGACACGTCCACACTGAATATGCGTCTCACCAAGCACTTCGTCGTCCCGCCGACGGTCGAGGACGCCGATCCCAGGCACGATGCCACTGGACGGCTTGCGCTGTACCTGGCCTACGGGTACCGGGCGACGCAGGATCGGAAGCTGGCGCTCGAGTGGGTCGAGCGGGCGCTTCGGCTTGCGCCGACGGATGCAGAGGCGAGGCTGCTCCGCGCCCGGCTCCTGGCGGAGGAGGAGAGACCCGTCGCGGCGGCGGAGGAGTTGCGGAAAGTCGTGGAAGGATCGGCCGCGAACCTGGAGGCGGCCGTGGAGGTCGCCAAGAGCCTGGAGGCCGATGACGCGATCCCCATCCTGCGCCGGATCCGGGAACGGGACCCGCATCTCACCGAGGCGCAGGTGGCGCTGGCCGAGGCGCTGTACAGGGAAGGCTCCGACCAGCAGGCAGTGAGCGAGTATCGCGAGATCCAGCGGGATCGCCCGACGGATCGCCGCGTCATGTTCGGTCTGGGGCGCGTGCTCCTGGCCGAGAGGGCCTACGACCGGGCCCTGGCGGCCTTCGAGGCGGCGGCGAAGCTCGGGGAGAGGAGCGGCCAGTTTTCCGCCGACCGGGGCGAGACCCTGATGTGGCTGGGGCGCTACCAGGAGGCGGTCATGGCCTACCGCCAAGCCTTGCGGAGCAATGTGGAGCAGGTGACCTGGCGTCTCAACCTCGCCATCTCGCTGGCGCAGCTGGGGCCGGCTACGGCACCAGAGGCGGAGCAGCGACTGCGCGAGGTCCTGGCCATGGACCCGGGGAACACCCGCGCGTGGGAAGAGCTGCAGAAGCTCGGCAAGCGGTTCTGATCGGCACCGGCACGTTCCGATGGCGTGCTTGACATTGGATCGTTCGGCGAGCGCATACGCCTTTTCGCTTGCTGACCCGAGGAACGTCCCGTAGAATCCCGCCGCCTTGGGGATGGAGATGACGACGATGTCGTGGCTGTGGAATGGCGATGAGTCGGGCGGCGAGGATCGGATCGACTTCATCACCGGGGATCTCGCGGTGGGGAGCCTCGTGGCGGCGTCGGATTTCGAGGCGCTGACTAGGCACGGCATCCGTGCCGTCGTGGACGCCAGCAATCACCAGGAGAACTCCCGCTTCCCCGGCATCCATTATCACGAGGTGCCCATCGACGATCCGGACGAGCGACTGACCGCGTTCCTGCCCGGTGTGGTGGTGTTCGTTGACGAGGCGCGGCGGCACGGGCCGGTACTCCTGCACTGCGTGGCGGGGATCTCCCGCTCCCCGGCGCTGGCCCTCTGCTACCTGCACGAACGCCACGGCCTGTCGCTGGCGGCTGCGCTCGACCACGTCCGGTCCCGCCGCGCTCAGGCCAACCCGCATCCGTTGTTCCTCCGCATGATCCACGAGTACTACCAGCTGCGCCCCGCGGAGGAGGATCGGGTGGGCGGCCGGGGGCAGCCATGACCCTTCAACCCATGGAGGACTACTTCGACGACCGGGTGAGGATCGAGAGGCGGACTCCCGACCGGATGCAGGCCAGCCTGACCTTCACGGCCGACCTGCAGGGGCCGCCCGAGGCGGGTCACGGCGGGGGAGTGACCGCCATGCTCTTCGAGATGGTGCGCCTGTTCCGGGGCGAACGCAGCGGTGCGAGTTCCATGCCGAGGCCGGTGCGGATCGACGTCGCCCTGCATCGCGAGGTGCCCCTGGAGACGCCGCTCCGGGCCGAGGTGGAGGCTGTGGAGGGGGGCTGGCACAGTCGCATCCTGCGGGAAGATCGGCCCATCGCGGAGGCCGTGGTGTCAGGGGTGGAGGGGCCGCTCCCCCCGATAATGCCAGAGATGCGCCGAAGGTGGGAGGACTCAAGCCGACAGGCTCACGAGGTTCCTGGCTACGAGTTCTGCCTGGCCTGCGGTCTGCGCAACTCCAGAGGCGCCCAGGTCCGATTCGACTACAACGACGCCCTGGTGTGGAAGCGCCTCCAGCCGCAGGCCCACTTCCGCTGCGCGGACGGCAGCCTGTTTCCCGGGTACCTGTGTATCGTGGCGGATGAGATTGGCTGGTGGATGGGGGCCTTGCGCCAGGGGGAATGCGGCCTGTCAAACCGTGTGACCGTGTGTCTCGGCCGGCCGGTCGCTTACGGCGTTCCCCTCCAGATCCTGGGCGATCGGTCGGCCGTGACCGCGGCCGACACCAAGGGGAGAATCTGGCGGACCCAGGCCGCCATCGTCACTTCCGACTGGGCACCCGTCGCCACGGCCGAGGTGCAGTTCGCCGGCAGCCGGGCCTTCACCAAGGTCATGCTGCCCCGATTTCTCCCGGGCGAGGACCCGGACGCACTGCGCCGCGTGTTCCCACGCTACGCCGCTCCGCCGGATGCCTCGGAATCCGCCGGGGGGGCACGACCGGCGCGGCCTGACAACACTCCGGCCCGAGGCGGCGTATCTTCCTGATCCCCGCCCTCGTGGAGAGGCGATCCGACTCAGATGATGAAACCGAATATGGACGACATCACCCCCGACACCCTCTTTGACGCGGTGAAATCCCTCTCCCCTGCGGGGCGCGCCGAACTCCTGGCATTTCTCCGCGCCGTCGCCATCCAGCTCCCCCCCGAGACGGCGAAAGGATGGCCCACATCGCCGACATCCTGGAGCTTCTGCTGGGCTGATCGCGCGAGGGTGTCGGGGTGAAAGCGGTCGAGCGGTCAGGCCCGGCCGCCCCGGATCCTGGGAACGATCAGCACCTGATCGCCGTCCGCCAGGCCATGGTCCTTCTCCATGGTCGTGCCGTTGACCCGGACATCCATCTGGCCGTTGACACCCAGTTCGTGGAGCAGGGTGCCGAGGGTCAGCGGCTCCTCCCGCATGAAGTTGGTCACGCCCTTTCCCATGGTGACCACCTTCACCGTGATCGCCGTTTTCTTGTCCAGCGTCACTGTTCTCATGTGTCCTCCTCCTTCCATCGCCGGGTCCCTTCTCTCAGGGAACGGGCCCGGACTCCTTTGCCCCGTCCCCGCATCCAGGGACGGGGCGACGATGCCAAGCCCTCCGCGCGTCAGGACGCCACCAACGTCATCGTCTTCAGGTCGTAGAGAATTTCGCGTGGGCCAAGCTCCCCGGTGGCGAACTTCTTGACCTGGTCCGCCATCAGACTCGCCATGGCAAACCCCGTGTAAATGATGGCACCCGCCGTGCATGAGAGGGGCACGGTCTGGCTGTCCTCGTACAGGCTCCCCTCGTAGCAGCGGACGTCGTCAGGGTCGGCCGGCCGGATGGCATACAGGCGGCACACCTCCGCGCCCAGCCTCCCATCCAGGTACAGGGGGATGCCGGCCCGGTGGCGCACACTCTTCACCCACAGCGTCTTGCGGGTGGCCATGCTGTCCACGCCGCTGACGACGATCCCCCGTAACCGCTCCCCGTCAAGCCTGCGCAGGTGCGGCCTGGCCCGGATCCCGGTGAAGGCCTCCAGGATCTCAGCCAGGACTTCCACCTTGGGTCGCCCGACGTCCGTCAACCGGAACAGCTGGTTGGGGACGTTGTGCTCCTCCACGCGGTCGTCGTCGTAGAGGTGCACGTTGGAGCACCCCAGCTTCCCCAGGGCCAGGGCCGCGAAGCTGCCGATCCCGCCGCAGCCCACTAGGTGGATGGGGGTCTCCAGCGCTTCCGGTCTCACCATGTCAAGTTGCCGCAAGAACTCCATGCTCGGCCTCTTGTCCGGCCTCTGGCCAATGGAAGACGGGAAGCCGCCACTCCGCCGGGTTCACCGTCTTGAGGAAGTCGATCAGGACCTCTGCCGCCGCGGCCAGCTGGAATTCGCCCAGCAGCTTGGCGATACCCTCGCGGACGCCGCCCAGACATGGCCGACCTGCGTGGACGTGCGGATGATCGAATGGCCCGACGCGGTTCGTGAGGTTCACGACGCGGACGTCGCCGTTGAACGAAAGGTCGACGTGAAACCTCCCGAGGTAGTAGCGTCGCCCCCCATGCTCCGCCAGGATGGGGGCGGTGGTGAGACGGATCCGACCGTCCTCACGATGGGCGTCGCAGACCTCGGGCAGCGCCCGGAGCCGCTCCAGTTCCTGTCCGACGACTTCCAGGTGATCCTGCCATCCGTGGGAGATGTGCAGGCGCCGGCGGCCCTCGCGCAGGCGTCGCGTGTCGGTCGCGATCCGACGGGCCATCTCCTCCACGCCTTCTTCCAGGATGGCGATCTCCGCCTCGAGGAAGCGGATCTCTTCCACCAATCGCTCCCGGCAGGCGCCGATGTAGGCCTCGCGGGCAACCTTGCGGTGCGCCACACGGCAGGCGGAGGCCAGGGCCTGGGTCTCGTCCCGAAGCAGACGCAGTCGGTCCTCCACCTCATGCGCCGGGACGCCCCGTTCCGTTGCCAGAGCGAGGACCACGCGCGGAAGGCCCAGATCCAGATGGCGGCGCAGCAGGACTGGAACCCAGGCCCCCCCCTGACCCAGGAGATCGAAGAGACAGTACAGGTTCGTCCCCAGATACTCCCCCACAAGACGTCCATCCCCATCCACCAAGGGGACGCCCCGCCCGAACTGCGTTCGGGGCTCCAGGGCGCGGCATAGGCCCTCCAGGAGCGGGATCCCATGCACCGTCGGCAATTGAACCAGAGACACCCGAGACCACACCCCAAAAAAAACTGGGAGCGTTGGCAGGGCGAAGGCGTGGACGTGCACGGCTCCGCCAGGAGCAGGAGGGGAGTAGCAATTGGCCGCGATGCGGAAACTCATGGGGATGTTGAGGATCGTGGCGTATCGCGAGATGACGGCCCGGATCGCTTCGCCATGCGGGAAGGCGTCGCACACACCTTGCGGGTCTTCCCCCGGGGCCACCCAGAGCGGAGGCGGATCGGAGGGATCCTGACCTCGGAGAGGCCGGGATGCCCTCAGGACGAGAGAATACCACCTCCTGGCGAGATGGGAGCGCTTCGGCTTCTGTGGCGTGTGGCTCGACGTGTCGTTCATCCCGCTGGCGCCGTTTGGAAGGAGTCAGAGGGGGAGGACGGCGGGGGATACCCGACGCCCTCTTTGCTGGTACCATGCGACCCGTCGTCTGTCAAGGAATATTCGGAGTGAAAAGGTAGAGGCGACCCGATAAACCGTCTTTCAATCGCCAAACTGTGACACCATTATTTTTCAATGGGTTGGTGGGTGGCAGATTTACGTTCGATTGAGTCCCGATTCATGGAGACGGATTCGTGATGGTTAACGGCGTCTGGAAAAGGGAGGTCCGGTGGAGTGAAAGCGCAAGGGAAAGTAAGAATTGCGAGGGTAAGAAGTGATATTCCTCGTCTTAGTCGAGCGGGTCTTCCCTGAGCGGCTTCCGACCGGCAAAACCTTCCTGGAGACCGTGCCAGTGGCGGATCTCCGTCTCGCCAAGGCGCCAGCACAGAAACACTTGTTCCCGCCCCCGGCGAGTGAGGAAGTCGACCAGGCCGTGGTCCAGATCCTTGACCACGCAGCCCCAAGACTCGATCTGCTGCACGCCTTCGTGAATCTCGGCGAGGAGCCGTGCACTCTCCGTTTTGGCGTCCGCAACCTCGCTGCCCGGGACAACCCCCCCGTCGCGGCTGGCCCTGGCCCGAAATTCTTCCAGCGCCTGCTGGTGCTCGCGGAGTTGCTGGCGCTTGGCCTGGAGGCGGCGCATCAAAGGCTCCAGCGTGGGGAGCAACCTGTTGGCCTCATCGGGAGTGAAGAACTTGGGTGTCACGGCGTTCGGCGTCGGTCACGGGTGGGGGGTGGGAGGATCGAAGACGCAACTCAAGACCTCGAGGATCGTGCGTGCGGCGAGGAGAGCGGTGCGCCGGGACGGATCGAGGTACGGGTTTACCTCGACGAGATCCATCCCCCGGAGGCGCAGGCGTCCTGTCAGCGTCCGCACGAGGCGCACGACGTCCCGGAACGCCAGGCCTCCCGGCTCGGCGAAGCCGGTGCCGGGGGCGGCGGCGGGGTCGAAGGCGTCGATGTCCAGCGTGAGGTAGGCATCGCCCGAGAGGTCTGCCCACCAGTCCCGGTCGGGCGCCTCCAGGACCTCCGCCGTCGTCACGATGCGGTTTCCCAGGGCGCGCGCTGCCTCGTAGTCCTCGACGCTGGAGACGATACTGCGGATGCCGATCTGGGTGAGGCTTCGCACGTGGCGGAGTTCCCGGGCCCGGCGCATTGGGCTGGCGTGGGTCGTGCGGGCACCGGCCAGCCGGTCCACGAAATCCATGTGGGCATCGATCTGGACCAGGTGGATGGGCGTGGCCGAGAAGGCCGGGAGGATGGCGGCCGTCACGCTGTGGTCCCCGCCCAGGCACACGGGGAAAATCCCGCGGGCGAGCAGCGCGGCCACCGCCTCGGCGATCCGCCCGGCGTTCTCCTCCCGCAGGGTCGGGATGATATCCACGTCGCCGGCGTCGCGCAGCTCCAGCGCGGCCAGCATGGGCCGTCCCCGCTCGGGATCGTAGTAGCCCCGCCCTCGCTTGTAGTACGGGAACTGGGTGGAGGCCTCGCGGATCGTCCGGGGACCATAGCGCGCCCCCGGGTGTTGCGTCGTCGCCTCGTCGCTAGGAAGGCCGAGGATCGCGGCGTGCGGCGCGGGCGATTCGGCCGGGTCGTAGCCAGGGACCTTGGCGAACGTGGCGATGCCGGTGAAAGGCATGCTCACGAGCGGACCCCACACTGCAGTCGGGCCAGGAGGGCGTCTTTGAGATCCTGGCGATTCCGCTCCGTGAGCCGGTACAGCTCCACCGTCGAGCGTCGCTTCAGGCCATCAATCCACGGATGCGGCGCCTGCAGGATCGTCCCCAGGACGGGCTTCCGCGAGGCGAGCGCGGCCTCCAGCGCCGGGGCGAACCGGGGAGAGCAGAGCTCCATCTTGCCGATCTCGTCCACCACGATCAGGTCGGCTTCAGCCGTGGCCGCCTCCAGGGCCGTGACGCCCACGGCCTCGAAGGCCGCCACATCCACGTGGTAGCGGCCGACCCGGGGTCCTTTCACCGCCGTGGCATGGGCCAGGATGCCAACGCGGCCATCCAGGGCGCTCACCCGGAAGCCGACGCGCTCTCCGCCCTCCCGAATTTCCTCCGTGACGAAGCCGCCGGCCCTGAGCGGCGATTCGGCGACCACGGCACGGATCAGCGTGCTCTTCCCGGTGCCCGGGGCGCCCGTGATCAGAAGCGCGGTGCCCATGGTGGTTGCCGTCGTTTTTCCGGAGCCAGCATGCCCGTCCCGGCCCCTCGCCCTGTCACTTCACCTGGGGCTCGAGCACCTGGATGTTGTGGGTCGCGGCCGCCGCCTTGGGGTCCTGGGGCGCGTACTGCTGGAACAGTCGGAACTGCTCCAGGGCCAGCTGGAGCAGGCTGCGTCTTTCATCCACACGGCTGAGTCGGGCCTTCTGGATGTAGGCCACGCCCAGGTTATAGTGGGCATCCACCAGGGTCGGTTGCAGCTCTACGGCGTGGCGATAGGCTTCCACCTTCTCGTCCACCAGGGACCGAATCTTCTCTCCCACCACCACACCCAGGTTGTAGTAGGCGTCGGGGTCATCGGGGCGAAGCCGGATGGCCTCGCGGAAGGCCTCGATGGCCTGGTCGGTCTCCCCGGCATCCGCGTAGGCCAGCCCGAGCTGAAAGCGAATCGAGGCGTCGGCCGGAGCCAGGCGGGCTGCCTCACGGAACTGGGCGGCAGCCAGCTGGGGCTGGTTTGTCCTCCGATAGACCTCGCCCAGGGTCACGCGGAGCTGGGGGTCATCCGGCCTCCTGGGCAGCACCTGGTTCAGTTCGGTGATGGCGCGCGGAAGGTCCCCACTGGCGCGATAGGCCAACCCCAGTCCCACGCGGGCATCGACGTGGTCTGGAGAGATCTCCAGCGCCCGGGTGAAGGCCTCGATGGCCTGCCCGGGCTGGCGCAGTTCGAGGAGGGTGATGCCCAGATTGTGGTGGCCCTCGACCATGTTGGGATTCAACCGGACCGCCTGGCGAAACTGATAGAGGGCGTATTCCAGATCGCGCCGCTGGAGTGCAGCGACGCCCGCGTTATAGCGCTGGATCGACTCCTGGATGCTCGGATCATTCGCAGCCGGCGACTGGACACTCGCCGGTGGGGAAGCCGGGGACTGGACAGCTCCCGGTGGCGACGCCAGCGGCTCCGCGCTCGCCGGTGGGGAAGGAAGCGGTTGGCTGGCCGCTGGTGGGGTGGCCGGGGCCGCGACGCCTGCGGCCGCGGCCAAGATCACCAACAGCGGAACCGTCGTTCGCCTCATGGGTTCTCACCCTCCGGCCGGCCGGCCTGCGGAGTCCGGACGAAGGCCTTCTCCGCTGCCAGGATGGGCGCGTTCTCCCGGAGGGCCAACGCGATGGCGTCGCTCGGGCGGGAATCGAGGACGACCTCTGTTCCTCGAGCGTCCAGGATCAGATTGGCGAAGTAGGTGCTGTCGCGCATGTCGGTGATGACGACGCGCTTCACCTTGGCGTGCAGGCGGTGAATCGCCTCCAGCATGAGGTCGTGGGTGTAGGGCCGGGGCGGCTGGATCCGCTGCAGAGGCAGGAGGATCCCCTGAGCCTCGAAGGGCCCGATGAACATGGAGAGGTCACGCTTGTCCTGCGTGCCACGGAGGTAAACGACGGGGGTCCCGGAGGCCGGATCGGGTGCGACGCCCATCACCTCCATCTCGTAGAGGGTCCCATTGGTCTTCGGCGGCTCGGCCGCCCATGCCATCGCCGATAACAGGATGGTCGCCGCTACGGCCGCATGGGCCAAGCCCCTCCCTGCGTTGCGCATCTTCAAACTCCTTGGATCCCTAGTCTCATCTCGGCCCGGGCCGCGAATCCCTGCCGGGCCGGGGCCCCATGGGCGCTGCACACGAATGCGCGTCGCGCATTCGCGAACGATGCGGCTCAGAAGAACTTCACCAGGACCCGCTCCCCCTTCTCCACCAGGTCCACGTTGGCCGGGATCTCGATGTAGCCCTCGGCATCGGCCATGGAGGTGATGGCGCCCGATTCCTTGAAGACGGGAACCACCTCGCCGCGCTCGACCCGAACCGGCAGGTACTGGTGCCGCCCGATGGTGGAGGTGTAGCGGCGAGACATGGGCAGCTCGACCCCCCCCATGCGCGCCTCGGGGAGGCGCGCCAGCTTGCACAGGACCGGGACCAGCAGGCCGTAGCCGTTGGTGAGGCAGGAGGTGGGGTACCCGGGCATTCCCAGGAGCAGTTTCCCCTCGATGACCCCGCACAGGGTCGGCTTCCCCGGCTTGACCGCAATGCCGTGGAACTTCACCTCGCCCATCCCCTCGACGGCCTCCACCATCACATCCCGCTCGCCCACGGAGCTGCCGCCGGAGAGGACGATGATATCGCAGGCAAGCGCCTCGCGGAGGCTCCTGCGCACGTCCTCCAGCGTATCCTTCATGATGGGAAACAGCTTGGGGATTCCTCCGCTCTCCTGGATCAGGGCCGAGAGCGTGTACGAGTTGATGTCGTAAATCCTCCCCGACTCCAGTGGATCGCCGGGGCGCACGATCTCGTTCCCCGAGGGGATCACGGCCACGATCGGCCTGGCAAAGACGGGGACCTCCGTGATCCCCAGGGCGGCCAGGACGCCGATCTTGCTCGGGTCGAGGCGGGTACCGGACGGCAAGACCTCCCGGCCCGCCTGGATGTCCTCGCCCTGGGGGGAGACGTTCTGGCGAGGATAGACCGGCTTGTAGATCTTCACCTTCCCGGCATGCGCGGGATCCCCTTCCAGTTCCGTGTCCTCGACCTGCACGACGGCATCGGCCCCTGCGGGGATCGGCGAGCCGGTGGCCACCTGGATGCAGGTCCCTCGCGTCACCTCGCCGCGAGCAGTCTCGCCGGCGTGGATCACCTCGATCAGGCTCAGGCGAGCTGGGTTGAAATTCCCGGCCCCGAAGGTATCCTGGGCAATCACGGCGTAGCCATCCATGGCGGCCCGGGGGAACGGCGGGACAGACATGCCCGCCACGATCGGTTCGGCCAGGACGCGGCCCGTGGCCTCCAGCAGACCCACGCGCTCTGACCGGGTGATGGGCTCGACGCAGTCCAGGAGGATGCGCATCCCATCCTCCAGGGAAATGAAGGCTTTCATGAGCTTCATGGCCATGGCACGCCTCCGAAAGACACAAGGGCCCCGGGAAACCGCACCCGGGGCCAGGGAGAATTCCCGCGTTGCTGGATCAGCCGTCTAGCAGGCTGCTGAAAAAGGCCCATCTGCGGAGACCCACCTTCGGTGGGTACCCCCGCGCTCGCGCGGCGCTGCGACGTACGGACTGAGTACGCCTCGCACCTCGCCGGGTACCCATCGAAAGATGGGTGCGCCGCCTTGCATCTGGACCTTTTTGAGCAGCCTGGGCGAAAAAGGGTTTTTCAGCATCCTGCTAGAGGGGCTTGATGCAGCGCACCAACCGCCAGCCGTTCATCATCATCACGTTGATGCGGTACATCTGATCCGGAGACAGGGCCACCTTTTCCAGGAGCGGCTTGAGCTTCAGATCGGTCTTGAAGCCGATGCGGGTGCAGACGGGGGCCAGCATCCACTCCACGGCGCCGAGGATCGGGTTCTCGCTCCTGAAATGGTTCAGGATCACGAGGTGGCCCTCGGGCCGGCAGACACGCCGCATCTCGAGGAGTGTCCTCACGGGGTCCGGCACCGCGCTGATCACGTAGGTGGCCAGGACGTGGTCGAAGGTGTCGTCGGAAAACTCGAGGTTGGAGGCATCCATCAGCCCCAGCGCCACGTTGGTCAACCCGAGTTCCTTCGACCGCTCCCTGGCCTTCTGCAGCATCTCCGCCGAGATGTCGATGCCCGTCACGCTGCAGTCGCGGGGGTACAGGGGAAGGTTCAGCCCCGTCCCCACCCCGATTTCCAGGACGCGATCGCCCGGCTTGATCTCCAGGAGATCAATCGCGGCCACCCGGCCGGAATGAAAGATCTTATTAAACAGGATGTCATAGACCGGCGTTAGAATGGCGTAGGCGCGCGTGACCGTGTGGTAATCCAGCATCCGTGCGCTGGCCGCCTCACCCCCCCGGATGTTCTCCAGGCCGATGCTTTTCCCGTTCGCCAATGTGCTCACCTCCTTGTTGCTTCTTGAAGCAGCGCATTATAGCCGAATCTCCCGCCATTCAATAGGATTTTTTCCCCGAAGTGGACGGGCAGTCTGGTTGCCCGCCCCTGATAGTCCCGGTAGAGAAGGTACCCGTGCGTCCGGCCGAATTCGAAAAGCTTCCGGGTCAGTTCCACATCCGCCTTGCAGTATTCGATGATCTTGTCCACCTCGCCGGCCTTCCACCAGGCGAGGCTCTGCAGGCCGTCGGCCAGCTTCGGGACGCCCAACGTCTCCTGGGCCAGGTGATTCAAGCTCAACCGGAAGCCCAGGCTCGCATGGACTTCCTCCAGGATGTCCAGGGTGGGCAGCGCCGCGTAATCCAAGTCGCGGTATCCCCGCAGGACCCCGAAGTCGAACCGCCGAAGGTTGAACCCGATGATGCAGGCTGCCGAGGTGAGATCCGCCAGGAGATCGTCCACCTGGGCCTCGGTGTAGACCCGTGCCTCGCCCGTCACGAGCTCCGCGGTGACGGCCACGGCCAGGCCCATCCGGTCGCAATTCTCCCAGCCCCCCACCTCTTCGGCGCTCCGCTGCGTCTCGATGTCGAGGACCAGGACGCGGGGAACGTCTGCCCGGGGCGCGTCGGGTGTTGTGGCAGCCGTGAGGGAGGCCGGGGACACTCTAGGCAGGGGGGGGACTGCCGCTGATGCGGCAATCGCCGCGTCCTCCGGGATCTGGATCAGGCCGAGGAGGCCCTGGAGGGTGAGGATGGCCGCCCCCTTGTCCAGCGGCTTGTTCCCCGAGCCGCACTTCGGCGAGTGGATGCAGGAGGGGCAGCCCGTCTCGCACGGGCAGTCCTGCAGGAGGCGGAGGGTATGGGCCATGAGGTCCTCCAGGACGCGGTAGCACCGCTCTGCCAGGCCGATCCCCTCGGGGTATCCGTCATAGATAAAGATCGCCGACCGGCCGACCTGCGGGTGGAAGGTGTACGAGATGCCGCCGACATCACCGCGGTCGCAGAGGGCGAAGAGAGGGAAGAGGCCGATCATGGCGTGCTCCACGGCATGGATTCCGCCCATGAAGTGGAGGCCGCCCGGCGCCGAGTACCTCACGTGATCGCGAATCTGCTCCGGGATCTCGAACCAGAGGCCCTGCGTCTCGAAGGTGTGGGGGGGCAAATCCAGCGGGTAACTTCCGATCCGGTCCTGGCCGAAGATCCGGCGCTTCTCGAAGCCGGTGACCCGCTCGGTCACCTTCAGCCGCCCCAGGCGCGCCACGCTGCCCTTCACCTGACGGAACTCCTGGCAGTGCAGGATCTCCGTCTCTTTCTCGCCGCTCACCTGGGTGTAGTAATCCACCTCGACTGGGCGGGCCCGCACCTTGCGCTGGGCAAGGTCCAGGGCGGTGACTTCGAACTGGCGCCCCTGGTGCAGATACACGGCCCCCGGGTGGCACTCGTGGACGGCGCGGAATCCGTCCACGCTGCCGATCGTCTTGCCGGCCTCGTCCAGGATGGCGAAGGACTCGCCGATCCCGCGGATGCTGATCTCTCGCGCCGGGTTCCTGCGGCGGGCGTACCATTCGCGCCCGTCGGCGCTCTGCATCAGGCGGCGCTCGGCTGCCAGCTCTGCGATCCGCTCGGGGAGATCGGGGCCGTACAGCGCCGCGTCGGCCGGGCCGAGGGGCAGCTCGGCCGCGGCCGCCACCAGGTGGTCCGAGAGGATCCGGCGGTTCCGCGGGTCAATCACGGCCGCCTCGGGTGTGCGGGCGAAGAAGTCGCGAGGGTGGCGCATGAAGTACTGATCCAGGGCGTCGGGCAGAGCAATGAGGATGATCAGCGCCTCCTGGCCGGCCCGTCCGACACGGCCGCCCCGCTGCCAGGTGCTGGCGATGCTGCCGGGATAGCCGACCAGAAGACACGCGTCCAATCCCCCGACGTCGATCCCCAGTTCCAAGGCCGAGGTCGAGACGACGCCCAGCAGCTTCTCGTGGAAGAGCCCGCGCTCGATGGCGCGCCGTTCCTCCGGGCGGTATCCCGCGCGGTAGGCGCGGATCCTGTCCCGCAGGTGGGGTGCCGCCTGGTGGGCCCACATGGTGATCAGCTCGGCGATCTTCCGCGCCTTGGCGAAGGCGATGGTCTTGAGCCCGCCCTGGATGCAGTGGAGGAGGAGGTCAGTCGCTTCGCCGTAGGGGCTCCCGGTCGGGTTCACGAAGACGAAGCGCTTGCCCCGGGCCGGGGAGCCGTCGTCGTCGATCTGGACGAAATCGCGCGCGGCCAGGGCGCCGGCGAACTCCGCCGGGTTGCTGATCGTGGCCGAGCAGGCGACGAAGCGCGGCCGGCTGCCATAGAAAGCCGTCACGCGATGCAGCCGGCGCAGGACGTGGGCGATGTGGGAGCCGAAGATCCCTTTGTAGGTGTGCAGCTCATCCAGGACCACGAAGCGGAGTTGCTCCCAGAACGTCTTCCAGGCCGCGTGATGCGGCAGCAGGGACAGGTGCAGGATGTCCGGGTTGCTGATGAGGATGTGGGGGACCTGCTCCCGCAGTTGCGCCCGGCGGTGGGCCGGCGTGTCGCCGTCCAGGATCTCGGCCCGGATGCCCGATCCCCAGGGGATGAGCCGCTGGAGAGACTTCAACTGGTCCTGCTCCAGCGCCTTGGTGGGGAACAGG
>JBIOJT010000052.1:0-18122 GCA_044451055.1 Methylomirabilales bacterium (SeqCode) | reverse complement strand
GTCCTCCTGCGGGGCCCGGCGCTCAAGGCATCGCAGCACGCGGACCTCAGCGTGGATTCCCTGGCAGAGCTGCGCGCGTCGCTGGAGAACTCGGGCGCGGTTCTTTCCATGAAGGAAACGCATTGATCCGGGGATCGACCCGGACCGAGGGGGAGCACATGGCAGAGCGGGAACTGATTGGACGATCGGGGGTCGCCCCGACGGCGACGTGGCTCGTGCAGCGCGCCGTCTCGGGGACCATCGGGGTCGCGGCCTTCGCGGTCATGACGGCGCTGGGGGCGCACGTGCGGATTCCGCTGCCCTGGACACCGGTCCCGATCACGCTGCAGACCTTCTTCGTGCAGCTGGCCGGCGCCACGCTGGGTCCCACACTCGGCCCGGCGAGCCAGGCGGTCTATCTCCTGGCAGGCGCAACCGGCCTCCCGGTCTTCGCGGGCGGCGGGAGCGGACTCCTCCATCTCCTCCGGGGCGTCACGACCGGCTACCTCATCGGCTTTGTCGTGGCCACGGCCCTCGTGGGGCGGCTGGTTCGCTTGCGGCGCGATCCCGGTTTCCAGTGGATCCTCCTCAGCATGGCGGCGGGAAGCCTGGTGGTCTATGCCTGCGGGGTCTTTTGGCTGGCGTGGAGCCTGGGTTTGTCCCTGCCGAGCGCTATTGCGCAGGGCATGCTACCCTTCCTGGTGGGGGACGCGGTGAAGACGTGCGCGGCGGCCGGTCTGTTTCGCGGCTACCGGCGCCGCGCCCGAGTGGTGTTCCCGTAGCTCGCCCGGAGTCTGTGGCGAGAGGCGCCCTCACCGACCTCACCCTCGGTGGCGATCAGCCGGTGGCGCGAGCATAGCGAACCCATGAGGTATTCCGCGGTCGCCAAATCCGACGTGGGGCGCAAGCGGCATGGCAACGAGGACAATTTCTGCCTGGCCCCGGATATCGGCCTCTTCGTCGTGGCCGATGGGATGGGGGGGCACGCCGCGGGCGAGGTAGCCAGCCGCCTGGCCGTGGACACGATCCAGGAGTGGGTGGCAAAGTACTTGAGCGGGTCGGACGCGGCGATCGTTGGGAAGCCGGAGCCCATGCGCTCCCGCGAGGCAGGTTTCCTCCTGAACAGCATTCAGTTGGCCAACCGGATCATCTATGAAACCGCCCAGAGCCGGCGCGAGTATGCGGGCATGGGAACGACTGTGGTCTCGGTCCTGGCCGCGAACGATCACGTGGCACTGGCCCACGTCGGGGATAGCCGGATCTACCGGGTCCGGGGTGAGCAGATTGTTCAGCTCTCCCGGGATCACTCGCTGGTTCAGCAACAGGTGGATCGCGGCATTATTTCCGCCCAGGAAGCGCAGGGGTCGCAGTACAAGCACCTGATCACCCGGGCCCTGGGGCTCGTGGAGTCGGTGGAGGTGGACCTCGCGGAGCAACCGGTCTTGCCAGGCGATTTGCTGTTGCTCTGTTCCGACGGCCTGTCGGACCTCCTGGAGGACGAGGAGATGCTGGTAATCGTCCGGGACCACGCCGACGATCTGGAGAAGGCCTGCCAGGTCCTGGTGGACCGGGCGAACTACAAGGGAGGTGATGACAACATCACCACCCTGCTGGTTCAGGCCCAGGCGGGCGATCGCGGCTGCGCCCACCATCAGGGCGGGGGACCCGGGATGCTGGCGCGGCTCAAGGGGATGCTCGGCCACTAGGCAGAGCCGAGAGCAGGGAAAGAGGGGCCGACGGTGAAGCCGGTGTTGAGCTTCCGGGGTGTCATGATCCGGGAACACCCGCTGGACCGACCTGTCCCCACCATCGGTCGGCACGAGGCCAACGACATCGTCATTGATCACATGGGGTCTCGGGGAGGCACGCTCGGGTGGCGGTGGACGGCCACTCGGTCGTCCTGACAGACCTCATGAGCACCACCAGGACCTTCGTGAATGGCCGTCGGGTGGAGCGGACGGAACTCCACCCCAACGACTGGATCACGTCGGCAAGCACATCCTGACCCTTACTGTGCGGCGCGCAAGACAGACGACAGTTTGTCAGGGTCGGCGCCCTCTCGGACGCAAGGAGGCACGATGTCCAGTCCCAGGTTCCCTGCGACGGCGACGCTCTTGGATGCGAAGATCTGTCCGCTGGACAAGTTCGACCCGCTCTTCGCCAAGATCACGCAGGAACGCCAGATCCTTGACGGCTACTTCACGCAGGATCACGCGGATGGGGCCTGGTTCCTGTTCGTGGTGAATGGGACGCCGTACGGGGCGGGACGGCTGGCGGGGGACGCGTTCACCTTCGGGGAGATCCACGAGTTCTTCGCCGCGTATTCCCGACATCCGCAGTCGCCCTTGTCCTTCTGCGTGGCGGACAGGCGTCTGCTGCTGGGCCTGATGGTCCTGTTCCGGCACCGCCCGGCGCTGCAGTTTACCACGGACCTGGTGGACATGGAGGAGGTTCTGAAGAAGCTGGCGGCGCGGGGCGCCGACGCGATTGTGGGGATCCGGTCGGGGGACGAGTGGGCCGTCAGCATTTGCACCAAGGGCAAGCCGGTGGCGAATTTCTTCCCGCCCTCGAGCGCTGAGGCTCTGAAGGAGCCGACGCCGAGCGAGCAGCTCTTGGTGCACGTGTTCACGCGCCCCCCCGGCGGCGTGACCGTGGACGTGTACGAGGAGACGCGGGTGAGTCCGGCCGGTGATGCGTCGCTGGTGACCCCCGAAACGCGCGGACGCCTGAGCCAGGTGTTCCTCACGGCCGCCGCCAGGGTCGCCGAAGAGGCCGCTCCGCGCCTGGAGTTGGAGCGGGCGGTGGAGCCGGACGTCTCGCGGAAGGAAGCGGGGGGGTTTGTCGCATCGGCGGCTCCGGCCGCCACGCCGGGAGCCGTCGCCGAAGAGAGACCGCTTTCGATGGCGACCACGGCGGCGCCTGCCGCGGAGCCGGAACCGGTTCCGCCGGCGACTGCGCCGCCCATCAAGGGGCCGATCCCCGAGGTATTGCTGTTCCTCGGAGAGAAGCAGCTGGGGAGTTTCTCGCTGTCCAAAGGAGAGCTGACGATCGGTCGGAATCCGGGCAACGACGTCCTGATCGACAACGTGGGGGTGTCGCGCCAGCATGCCGTGATCAAGACGAGCGGCGACCGCGCCACGGTGGAGGACCTGGGCAGTGCCAACGGCACCTTCGTCAACGGGCAGAAGATCACGAGCCACGAGCTGAAGGATGGCGACGAGGTCCTGGTGCTGAAGCACCGGCTGGTCTTCCGCGTGCCCAAGGAGGCGGCCGCCCTCAAGGCCGAGATCGCCACCGATGCTGGCCAGGAAACCATGTTCATCGACCTGGCCGCCATTGCCCAGGCGGCGGCGGGAAAGCCGATGAGCAGGCCCGAAGCCGCCGCGCCCAAGTTGCGGCCCTACCTCATCCTCCCGGATCGGAAGAAGATGGCCCTGGAATCCGAGCAGATCACGCTGGGCAGCGCCCCTGATTGCAGGATCCACGTCTCCGGCATGTTCGTGGCCAAGTTGCACGCCAGGATCGTTCCCGAGAAGGAGGGGCAGTTCAAGATCATTCACGTCGCGGGCCTGGCGGGCACCCGCGTGAACGGGGACAAGGTCAGCGAGCACGTCCTGAAGCACGGGGATGAGATCGAGATTGGGAAGCAGAAGCTCCTGTTCCGTCTCGAACGGTGACCCTCGAACCCTGACCACATGCGCCTCGATGTGTTGCTCCTCCCGCGCGAGCTTCCGGTCCGCTCGCGCCCCGAGCCCACCGCGGTCGTCGTCGACGTCCTCCGGGCCACGACCAGCATCGTCACGGCCTTCCAGCACGGCTGCCGATCCGTCCTTCCCGTCGTAAGCCTCGAAGAGGCGCAGCGCGCCCGCAGGAGGACCCCGGATGCCATCCTGGCGGGGGAACAGGGCGGGCTGCGCATTCCGGGCTTCGACTTCGGGAATTCGCCGCGCGAGTTCACGCGTGAGGCGGTGGGCGGCCGGGACGTGATCCTGACGACGTCCAACGGGACCAAGACGCTGCGGGCCGTGGGCGGCGGCCGCCGGGTGGCCATCGGCGCGTTTCTGAACCGGTCCGCGGTGGGCGACTGGATGGCCGCCCGGGAAGCGGACAGCCTGGTCGTGTGCGCGGGTTACGGGGGCGGACTCTCGCTGGAGGATGCGGTCTGCGCGGGGGCCATCGTGGATCGCGCGGCCAGCGTGGCCACGCGGCTCGTCCTGGGCGACGGGGCCCGGGCATGCCGGGTCCTGTGGGAGCGATTTGGGACCGACCTTCTCCGCCTGCTCCCGGAGACGGCCTGGGGCCGGCGCATGCTCGCCATGGGCTTCGGGCCGGACATGGAGGTGTGCGCCCGCGTGGACGTCACCGACGTGGTGCCGACGATGGAGGGAGGCCGCATCACCCTCGGCCAGCGGGCCGCTGGCTGAGACCCACCCGTGCAGGCCGGGAGGAAAGCCCGGCTGTTGCCATCAGGGATTGCGCCTCGGATGCGCTCACGCCTCATCACCTCGCCCTCTGGTGGCGGGAGACGGCCACTTCCGGCACTCACAACGAAGTACGCGGCCGGATGCTGCACTGCGAGGCGGATTGCGCTTTCGATCCTTCGGAGGAGAGCCGGGGACACTCTCTAACAGGATGCTGAAAAACCCGTTTTCCCCCAGGCTGCTCAAAAAGGTCCAGATGCAAGGCGGCACGTGAGGCGAGGTGCGAGGCGTACTTAATCCGTACGTCGCAGCGCCGCGCGAGCGCGCCGGGTACCCATCCGAAGGATGGGTGCCGCAGATGGGCCTTATTCAGCAGCCTGCTAAGCGTCCGCTCCCGGGCCGGCGCGCTGGTCCAGCACCTCGCGCACCACCTGAAGGAATTCCTTCACGCTGATGGGCTTAGCCTGGTAGCCGTCGAACCCGGCAGCCAGGATCTTGGGGCGGTGATGGCTCATGGCCGAGGCCGTGACCGCGATGACGGGGATGGCCTTCGTCCTCGGATCGGCGCGGAGGGCCGCCAGGGCCGCGATGCCGTCCATGCCGGGAAGCTGCAGATCCATGAGAATGAGCGCGGGCCGGGACTCCTGCGCGACGCGAATCCCTTCCTCGGCCGTCTCGGTCTCCAGGGTCTGATAGCCCTTGACCCGGAGCACTTCTCGCATCAGCTTCCGGTTCTTCTCGTTATCTTCCGTGATGAGGATCAGCTCTCCGGCCATGGCCTCACCGGGAGGGTGAAGGTGAAGGTCGAGCCCTTCCCCACCTCGCTCTGCACGCTGATCTTCGCCCCGTGCAACTCGACGAACCTCTTGGCCAGCGCCAGCCCGAGGCCCGTCCCCTCGCGTTTCTGGGCCTGGTCCCTCCCCACCTGGCGGAACTCCTCGAAAATCGCCTCTCGGTCCTCCGGGGCGATGCCGATGCCGGTGTCGCTGACAGAGACCTCCACACAGCCATCGGCCAGCACGGCGTTGAGGCCGACCTGCCCGCCGTCCGGAGTGAACTTCACCGCGTTGGAGAGGAGGTTGAGCAAGATCTGCCGGAACTTCCGCTCGTCGGCCACGAAGTCGACGAGCCGTTCGTCCATGGTGAGGCTGAGGGCGATCCCGTGGCGATTGGCCCGCTCCCGGACCAGGGCGATGGCGCCTTCGATGGCCAGCGGGAGGTTGAAGGATTCGAGCTGGAGTTCCATGCGGCCCGCCTCGACTTTCGAGAGGTCGAGGATATCGTTGATGAGGGAGAGGAGGTGGCGCCCCGAGGAAAGGATGTCCTGGGTGAACTCCGCCTGCTTCTCGTTCAATTCGCCGAACATCCGTTCCAGCAGCACCTCCGAAAAGCCGATGATGGCGTTGAGGGGCGTACGCAGCTCGTGAGACATGTTGGCGAGGAACTCCGACTTGTGCTGGGAGGCGGTCTCGAGCTGCCGGTTGGCCTCCTGAAGCTCTCGGGTGCGGGCCTCGACCTTGACCTCCAGCTCTTCGGCGTGTCGCCGCACCTGTGCATAGAGCGTGGCGTTCTCGATGGCGATGGCCGCCTGGGCAGCCAGGCGGCTCAGGATTTCCTGGTCCCCGGGTACGAAGAGGGTGGGATGGCGGTTCGCCACGTACACGAGGCCGATCGTCTTTCCTTTCAGCGGGATGGGGACCACCAGGATGGAAGCGATGCCCTCGCCTCCGACCAGCTCGTCGTACTCATGGGTGATGCGCGGGTCCTGGGCGTAGTCCGAGACCAGGAGAGGCTCGCCCGTCGCCAGGACGTACCCGCCGGCACCACGCCCAGGAACGATTTCAAGGCCGTAGAGGAGGTCGCTGCGCTCGCCCGTCTCCGCAACAATGGTGGCGACGCCGGTCTCGGGGTTGCACGGGGCCACGTAGGCGATGTCGGTCTTGAGGAGGCACCGGGCGTGGTGCGCGATCGTCAGCAGAACGGCGTCGAGGTTCAGCGTGGAAGAGATATCGCGATCGATCTCCCACCGCGCCTTCAGAGATTCCCCCATGCGGTTGAAGGCCTCGCCGAGCCGCCCCACCTCGTCCCGCCCCTGCACCGTGATCTTGCGGTCCAGGTTCCCGGCCGCGATCTCCTGGGCACCCCGGACGAGTTCGCCAACGGGGCGAATGATGCTGCGGGCCTGCCACGTCGCCAGCACCAGGCCGGCCGCGAGCGCCAGGACGCCCAGGCCGAGGATCAGGTTCCGGGTCCGGCGGATCCCGGCGAGCTCCCGCTCCAGGGCGATCCCGACGCGCGCGACGGCACGCCGCTCGTTCAAGACGAGGATGGGGACGGCGAAGTCATAGGCGTGCAGGTCCGAGCGCCACACCGCCTGGACGAGCGGCTGTTCGGCGCCCGCCGCCCGCCGGCTCAGGGAATCCGTGTACGTCTTCCCAACCTCTCGCATGTCGCTGTGGACGAGGGCCCGCCCCGAGGGATCCAGGATCATCACGTACAGGACGTCCGGTTCGCTGGCGATGCTATTGATGACCTGGAGCATCCCCAGGAAGTCTTCGGACACAACAGCCTGCACGCTGGAGTGGGCGAAGACCTTGGTGAGCTGCAGACCCCTTTCCTGCGCCTGCGCCAGGACGGTGCGCTCCTGCAGGTAGACGACGCCCGGGACCAATGCCGCAAAGAAAAGAGCGATGGAGACGACGGTGTGGAGGGCGAACTTCGTGCGGAGGGTCAGATCCCGGTAGAGGCGGGCCACGTTTTTCAGCGCCCGGGAAACGAGCCGCGGCATCCCATCCTCGCTCGGCTCAGGGTGCGAGGTCCACCCCGACCAGCCCGTCAGGCGGAAGAACGCCGAGATTGAGAACGTTATCTCTGGGGGCCACCAGGACCTCGACGCGATCTTCGTTCAGAACGTGCTGGATGGCATCTGGATCCGAATGGATCGGAGTCTACACCGCGACGGGAGTGGGCGCAATCTGTTTGCAGCAGACGAATTCGAGGCCCTGAGCGAAGTGTTCGTGGCGGGCCTCGCGATCGGCTAAGCCGAAATGGGGCAGAGACGATGTGCCGTTCCGAGCCTCGTGTGATTCGCACGGGCGTGGCCCGCCAGCCCAGGGCTCCCGAGACCCATTACGGCAAGGGGGCAGGGCAGGAGAGCCGAGGCGAGACTCGACTACACAGTTGTCTCCCCATGCAGTACCGCGCCAGTCCCTCAGGATGGTTACACGTCACGAGGCCGGCAGCAACTTGCGCGTCGCCAGAAGCGCCTCGCGGGCCACCTCCTCGGGATCGCGCGCCCAGGATGACGGGTTCGGCGCCTCATAGCTGAGGTAACCGCGGTAGCCCTTCTCCCGCAATATCCGAAAGAACTCCGCAAATGGAACGATCCCCTGGCCAGGCGGCAGCCGATCGGTCATCACCCCAGGCCGCAGGCCGTTCCGGGGCACGTCGCTGTACTGGACGTAGGCGATCTCCTCGGGAGCGAGAGGCTGCAGCACCCGCGGATCATCGCCGCTGCGCAGGAGATGGTAGCTGTCCACCAGCAGGCCGCAGTGGGAATGACCGGCGCGCACCACGGCCTCCCGCACGCGGTGAAGCGTGTGGAACTGCTCGGCCTGGGAGTTGAACTCCAGGGCGAGCCGCACGCCGTGCCTGGCAGCAATATCTCCAACCTCGCGGATGCTTGCGGCGGCGCGGTCGAGATCGCCGCGCCCGCGATCCACGGGACTCATCACCATCGGACACTGGAGCTCTGCGGCCCAGCGGCAGGATTCGGCGAAGGCCTGGCGCAGGCGTTGCCGCTCCGCTCCCTCAGCGAACATCCAGCCGAGCTCGACCCCCACGCAGGACACCGCCAGGCCGCTCTTTCGCACGAGGTCGAGGACCTCCGTAGCCGATTGACCCCTCTCGGCTGCTCGGGCAAAGTCAATCCGTCGCAACTCGACGGCGTCCCAACCGGTGCGGCGGGCAATGCGCAGCACCTCGGAGAGAGGCGTCGTGTCAAGCGTCCACGTGTGAAGCGCCAGTTCTCTCGGCATGACACACCTCCGGATCGGCGGAGAGGGTCAAATGGTCCGGGACTTCCGAAGGCCTGGGTGACGGGTGAGGGGCAGTCAGTTACGGCAACGGTGCGACAGTGCGCGGCCGTGACTCGCGCATGTCCACATTGCGCCTAGTGAAATCGCCCGGCCGTTGGCTTGCCGCCGAAGAATTCCTCCAGGACCTCGTCGTCGTCCAGGAAATCGCCCAGCCGGTGGTACCGGCGGATGCTGTCCACCCCCACGGTAAAGCCCAGATAGAAGGCTGTCGCCTCCGGGGGTGTCATGGATGTTTTCTGGGCGATGGTCTGAATCGTCCGCTGCATGTCCGGAAATGATTCCCGGCAGCCTCCGCACGTCCCCGTGAACCGCAGTTCCAGTTCGCCTTCCCGGTTGCGGCCGAGGCTCACGTGCTCCTCGTTGTCCCAGCCGGGAAGGAAAAACCTGAGCGATCGTTCCTTGGTCTTGGCCATGCTCCCTCCTGGAATTGGTTCTCCTCACCCGTGCCAAGCGTATTATAGCCAGCTAACTGCCGGGAAGAAAGGTGGTCCGCCGCTGGCGACCATCGGAAACCAGCTATCGGGTCTCGGCGAGGCTCACCCCTTACGCGAGTCGACCAGCCGGGTGAGGCGGGACGTGCGCCGTGGGGGTCGAGCACTCGGAGGCGGCACTCGCGGTCTGCCAGGATGTCCCCTATCTCGGCTCACAGACAGGAGCCGAAGGCTGGCGGATGGAGGCTCCCCTCAGATCGCATGCCAGGATGGGCGGCCCCGTGCTGCCGTCCGGAGGCGGCGGGGGAGCCACTCTCTCAGGTCCGGGACGAGATACAACACGGGGTGCAGGCAATCGCCATCCGTACGGATCAAGCCCTCGGCCTTGGCCCGTTCGGCCAGAGGCGTAAAGGGGAGGATCCGCACACCCGCCGAAAGCTGAACGTGGGACGGATCCAGGCGAGCGACAAGGGCGAGCGTCCGCTCCACGGTTTCGCGGGTCTCACCGGGGCGGCCGAGGATGACAGTAAGCACCAGGGGAACTCCGGCAGCATGCAGAGGCTCCGCCGTCACGGCCAGTTCCGTGAGGTGCCGGTCAAGATCGGTGAGGGGCTCCTGGAGAGGTCCGGGGCCGGCAAGGAGCGCCATCCGACAGCCCGCCTCGTGCATCAGATTGGCCAGCTCCTCATCCATGTAGCCCGGCTGAAGCCCTGTGGCCCATGCGAGGTTCAAGCGTGCATCGCACAGGGCCCGGCACAACGCCTTCGCCGCTGGCAGGGGAACATTGAAACCAGAGTCGGAGAGGAAGACCTTCCGGATACCGAATCGTGTCCGAAGCTCTCGAAGGTCGGCGAGAAGGTCAGGGATGGATCGTGGGATCGGGTCCCCCATAGCTGACATTGGCGTGGGACCGTGAGCGCGAATGTACGGCCACGCCTTGGTCAGGACGGCGACGCCGTACCCAGCAGCCTCGTACCTCGGCAGGTCGAGGCCGTCGTAACGCGGTGCGACCCGCGGTCCCTCCCACGGGCTAGCCGGGTTCAGGCGAATATCCCCTCCAGCGCGAAACGCCAAGCCGGGAAGATCCTCATACGAATCGTCCCTCTCCAACCGAGTCGCCAACTCGGGGAACGTCCGGCTGGCATCTCCCGCCAGGATGAAATCCGGCTCCAGCACCGCGAATGCCTCGCGGGGAAGAAGGCTGACAGCTGGCCCGCCCAGGGCAATGGGCGCCTGGCTCTCCTGGCGGCACGTGCCGATCCATGTCCGGACGTCCGGCAGGAAGTTCGTAGCTGATCGCCCTCCGATCGCATCCAGGTTGCGCACCGAGATCCCGATGAGGTCAGGCGAGGACTCGCGGAGGGCGAGTCGGATGGCCTGTCGTGGCGTCCGGACGAACATGAGGTCCAGGAGATGGACGCTGTGGTGCGTCTCTCGCAACGCGCCAAGCAGGATGGCAAGACCCAGGGGGATCGGCCGGATGGGAAGGCTGCCGGCGAATCGGTCATGGCGATTGCTACTGATGAGGAGGATCCGCAAGGAATGGCCCCGACTCGAAATTACGAACCGCCAAGGCGCCAAGAACGCCACGGGTAGGCAATCAGGAAACCCGGCAATTCGGCAATCGGGGGTTCCGAGTTGCCGGCGAACCTCTGGGAGCGCCCGGTGACCCAATGGCCAGTCATCTCGGAGACCTTGGCGCACCCACGGCGGTGCCGTTGGCACCAACGGCGCTGCCGTTGGTACCGGCGGTTCAAGTTTTTCCCGGACGACGGTTAGGCCACCGGGCCTACGAGACGTCAGGGCCGGGCCTCCCGCCCTCCGGCAAACGCCTCGGCCATGCGAATCCGTTCCGCCACAGGCGGATGCGTGTAGAGGAGCCAGACCACGAGCGGGGATGGCGTGAGGTCAGCCAGGTTGGATCGCGCCAGCTGAACTTCGGACCGGATGAAAGCCGTGGTGTTGCCCGTGAGCTCCAGGGAGGTTCGATCCGCCTGCCTCTCGAAGATTCGCGAAATGGCATTCTGGATGGGTAGGCCCACGAGGCTCAGGACGAGGATGACGAGCAGGAACAGGGGAATCCCCGCTGCGTCCGCAGGTCCCGCCAGGTGGAACCTCCCCTGCCGGACGGCCCAGCCCAGAACGCCAGCACTGCACCAGAGCACGATGCCCATGCCGAGAAGGCTCAGGCCGATCCCCTTCCAGATGTGGGCCCGCTTCCAGTGGCCGATCTCGTGGGCGACCACCAATTCCACCTCGTCAGGGCTGCTGCCTTTGAGGAGGGTATCGTACAGGACGATTCGCTTGGTGCGCCCCAGCCCGGTGAAGTAGGCGTTTCCCTTCACTGTGCGTCGGCTGGCGTCCATCTCGTACACCTGATCCACCGGGATCCCTGCCTTCCCCGCCAGGGCGATCACCCGCTGGACGATGCTGGGGTCGCGCAGCGGACGGATGACGTTGAAGATCGGATCGATGACCACGGGCGCCAGGGCTACGAGGACGATCATCGCGGCGCCGCCCAGAAGCCAGGCGGGCAGGATCCAGCGACCCGGATACCGCCGCCAGAGGAGGGCGAGGAGGGAACCCAGGGGCACGGCCAGGGCAAGCGTGAGAAGCGCACCCTTCGTTCGATCCAGGAACCACCCGGCTCGCGTCTGGGTGGAGAGGCCGAAGGCGTGCTCTCGAACGAAGCCGGCGTAGTACCCGAGGGGCAATGTCAGGAGTTCGAAGATCAGGACCAGGAGGGCGATGTAGATGGCCACGGCCACTGCCGGGCGTGCCGGCGACAGGCGGACCGCCAAATTCCGGAGCGCGGCGGAGGCCGGCGTCGCGAGGAGGAGTGCGAGGGCCGCCAGGCGGAGGGCGGTCCCGGCCGCAAAGAGCCAGTACCGTCCGACGGCGTAGGCGTGCCCGCGGACGATGTCCTCCGGGGTGAAGTGGGTCAGGATCTCGGCAGGCACCTTCCCGGGATCGGAGGCTGCCGACGCAGCGGGGATGGAGCCGGAAGGAGAAACCATAAGGATGGTCGCCAGGATGATGAATAGTGGTACCAGAAGAGCTGCCTGTCGCGCCGTCATCTCGCAGCGTCACCAGGAGCCTGTCGCCGGCAATGGCTCAGCCAGTCCGACGGTCCGAGGAGCCCCCGTTGTCTCAATCGGGCCTTTGCTCGACGAGCTGGCCGTCCAGGGTGACCGTGAAGCGGATCTTGGTCCCCCGGGAGTCGAACGCCCGCAGGGAGATGCGATTGGTGGGGGCCTGAAGGATCGGCGGAGGCGCCTGCACGTAGAAGTCGCCATCTTCCTTCCAGAATCGGTACCGTTCGGGCAGGAGGAACACGGGACGCAGGTTGGTCCCGTCCATGTTGACGGCGAACAGGCCGGGCGGGACCGCCTCACCCTGCTCGCCCACGTCGCGATAGAAGTAAACTTCGCCCCGCGCCTCATCCAACACCGGGTAGGAACCGATGGCGAGAAGGTTGCGGGTCCGGCCGTCGGCGGAGAACTTCTCGATCTGCTCGACCGTCCGTTCCACATTGGGGTCCTTGACCGGCCGCTCCGAGTCCATCTGGCAGATGAACCACTCGCCGTGGCTGCCCCAGATGGGTTTGCCCTCGATCGGGGCCAGCCGCCGGGTGGACTGCCAGTCCTTTTGGACCACCCACAGGTCTCGCTGGATGGTCCCGTCGATCGTCGGGCGCAGATTGACGATCAATAGCGGGTCCCCGCGGGGCGAGGGAAATTCTTCGTGGGCCACGGACACGAGGTCGGTGCGGATGAAGCCATGCACGTCGTCGCTGACCCGCACCTTGACCCAGAGATTTCCCCGCTCGTCGAAAATGTACAGGGGCTGCCCCTTGCCGGGCTTGCGCCCGGTGACCTCGTAGGTCTCCCCGGGTTGGGTCGTCTTGATGATCTTGGCGGAGAGCTGTGGGGTTTCCCGGATATGCACGTCACGGCCGAGGATCAGGACATCCACCGCGTGGGCCTTAGGGACGGGGAAAAGGATGGCCAGGAGAAGAGTGGCTGGGAGGAACAGAGCCGGCCAGCCTCCCCTCAGCCGCAGGAACAGCCGGGGCGCCGGATGGCACCACGGGTCACGGAGTACAGGTGTCATACGGAATGAGCGCTCCCTAGAAGACCAAGAGGAAGGCCGGAGGCCGGCCCCGATTGCGGCGGTAGCATGGCGGAAACCGTCAAGAAAGTCAATCGTTGCGTCGGCTCGTTGTGATCCCCCCGAGGGCGCAGAGAAGATCAAAGGCACGGTGAGGCAGCGGAGCGGCAAGAGACCTGCGGGCATGCGGAGACAACGAGCTCACCCGGGAAGCCACGCTGGCTTATGATCGGGTCAGCAGGGCCCGGAAGGCGTCCTCGTCCAGCGTAAGGACCCCCAGGCGTTTGGCCTCCTCGTACTTCGAACCGGGGTCCGTTCCGACGACCACGTAGTCGGTCTTCTTGCTTACAGACGAGGTCACCCGGCCGCCCAGGCGCTGGATGGCGGCCTTGGCCTCGTCGCGGGTCATTCGTTCCAACCCGCCGGTCAGGACAAAGGTCTTGCCCAGGAGGGGCTTCGGACCGGCGGAGGATTCCTCCTCCATTTTCACGCCGGCCCGCTTCAGGAGGCCGATGAGGCGACGGTTGTCCGGCTGCTGGAAAAACAGGGCGACGCTCTTGGCGATCCGCGGGCCAATCCCGTGCACCGCGGCCAGCTGCTCCTCGGTGCCGTGGGCCAGCTTGTCCATGCCGCCGAACTCCGCCGCCAGGATCCGAGCCACGTTCTCGCCGACGTAGCGAATGCCCAGGGCGAAGAGCAGGCGGGCGAGGCCGCGTCCCTTGCTCCCCTGGATGGCCGTGTGCAGGTTGGTCGCCGATTTCTCCGCCAGGCGTTCCAGTTCCGCCAGCTGGTCCACGCTGAGCCCGTACAGGTCGGCGAAGTTCCCGACCAGCCCCCGGTCCACCAGCTGCTCCACCACGGCCTCGCCCAGGTGCTCGATGTCCATGGCGCGGCGGCTGCCATAGTGGAGGAGCCCCTCTTTGAGCCGCGCCGGGCAGGCGGAGTTCGTGCAGCGGGAGACGACCTCGCCCTCGGGGCGGAAGGCAGCCGAGCCGCACACCGGGCACGCCGTGGGGAAGGGGAACGGCCTGGAACCCTGCGGACGCTTCTCCTGCATCACCCGCAGGATGTGGGGGATCACATCACCCGCACGCTCCACGACCACCGTGTCGCCCTCGCGGACGTCCAGCCGGTCGATCTCGTCGGCGTTGTGCAGCGTAGCCCGGCTGATCGTGGCCCCGGCGATCTCCACGGGGTCGAGCAGGGCGGTGGGCGTGAGAGCCCCCGTGCGGCCCACGCTCACCTCGATCTTCCGGACGACCGTGGTCGCCTGCTGGGCGGGGAACTTGTAGGCCACGGCCCAGCGGGGATGATGGGTGGTGGAGCCCAGGCGACGCTGCTGGTCGAGTGAGTCCACCTTCACCACCACGCCGTCCGCGTCGTAGCCGAGATTCACCCGGCCCCGCTCCAGCTCGGCAACCGCGGTGATCACGGCCTCGATATCCCGGCAGCGGCGCGAGCGAGGATTGATCTTGAAGCCCGCCTCGCGGAGCGCCTGCATGGCGTCCCAGTGGGTGGTGAAGGGATCCGGCGCGGCATGGCTCACGCTGTAGACGAAGATGTCCAGGGGGCGCTTCGCCGTGATGGCGGAGTCCTTCTGCCGGACGGAGCCCGCGGCGGCATTCCGCGGGTTGGCGAAGGGTTCCTCCCCCTCGGCTTCCAGCGCCCGGTTCAGCCGCTCGAAGGCCTCGTGGGCCATGTAGACCTCGCCCCGCACCTCCAGGACATCGAGGGCCGCGAGCGGGCCCCGGAGGCGGAGGGGAATCGTCCGGACCGTCTTCAGGTTCTGGGTGATGTCCTCCCCCAGCCGGCCGTCGCCGCGGGTCGCCCCCCGCACCAGGCGTCCCTTCTCGTACAGCAGGGCCACGCCCAGGCCGTCCACCTTGGGCTCGCAGACATAGGTGAATGTCTCGCCCGGCAGAGCGCGCTGGAGGCGCGCCTCGAACTCGCGGATCTCGTCGGTGGTGTAGGCGTTGTCCAGGCTCAGCATCGGCACCCGATGCTGGACCGAGGCAAAGCCCTCCGCCACGGCCCCGCCGACGCGCTGGGTGGGAGAGTCCGGCGTGATCAGCTCCGGGTGCGCCGCCTCCAGCTCCTTGAGTTCGTTGAAGAGGCGATCGTACTCGGCGTCGGAGACCTCCGGCCGGTCCAGGATGTAGTAGCCATAGCTGTGATGGTGCAGGAGCGATCGCAATTCCTCGGCCCGAGCGGCCGGTGTCTTTCGAGCGGCCATGGTGTTTCTCCTGCATTTCTTCTAACAGAATGAGCGCCTATTGGCAAGGCACGCGCGGGAACTCCGTTCTGTCCCCACCTATCGCCAAGCACGTGCCAGTGCGAAGAGATCATCGAGGCATCGTGTGACAGGGGGGCCAGGGTGGCCCAACTAGCGATTGACGGGGTTGAGGTGCCGGGATATCCAGGCGGGCGCGATGGATGAATGACCAATGTCCAATGAACCAATGACCAATGCGTTTCGAGAACCCATTGGGATTTGGTCATTGGTCATTGGAATTTCCCCAGGGACGGCTGATGGGTGAAAGGCAATCATGAATCGCCAAACAGGGCGAGCGGCGGGGTCGAGCATCCATTACGCGTGGGCCGTCACGAGCGTGGCCTGTCTCGCGCTCCCGGCAGTGGCCGGCGTCCGGTCCTCCTTCGCCGTGTTCGTCCAGCCGCCCACGCCCTCTTGGGGGGGATGCTGGGAGACGGAAGGGTCTACATGCTGACGCACTGGTGGCTGGCAACCTTTCCGGGCAATGCCATTTTCGTCACCACCCTCGGAATCAATTCCTGGGGGACGGTCTCCGCGATCTCCTCGACCCGCACCAGTATTGATTGGAGGGCGGGTCGGCGTTCGTTAGAGCGTTTGGGGGGCTGCGCCATCAGCTTGACTCTCCCGAGGGAAACCGATAGCATCCCAGCGACACAACCACTCGGAGAGGCCGACATGAGCATTGACATCCGCGAGGAGATTGAGCGGATCACAGCGCAGCTCGTCAGCAAGTATGCACCCGAGCGGATCATCCTCTTCGGCGGTGCGGCGCGGGGCGAGTTTCACCCCGACAGCGATGCCGACTTCCTCATCATCAAACAGGACTGCCCGATGCTGGGAGCGGACCGGATCCGCGAGCTCTATCGTTTGATCGACCGACGGATACCAGTCGACTTCCTCGTCTATCGGCCCGACGAGTTCAACCGGCGGGTCGCCATGGGCGATCCCTTCCTGAAGGCGATCCTCCGGGAGGGAACGGTCCTCTATGGCGGTTGATCCAGCGATTGTCCGGGAATGGCTAGCCAAGGCAGAGGAGGATTTCGGATTCGCCTTGGTGAACCTCCAGGAGAGAAAGCCGTTCGCCGCGCAGATCTGCTTCCACTTTCACCAGGCGGCTGAGAAGTACCTCAAGGCCTACGTCGTCGCCCACGACCTGGAATTCCGGAAGATCCACGACCTACTGGTGCTCCTTGCGACGTGCGTCTCGCACGAGCCAGCCGCGGCGTCCACGCAGGACGCCTGTGAGTACTTGAATACCTTCTATGTCGAGACGCGCTATCCCGTCCACTGGCCGACCCATTTCACCCTGGAGGAGGCCGAACGAGCCCACCAAGCCGCCCGCCGCATCAAGGTCTGGGTTGAAGAGCGGTTGCGGTCGTTTCCTGCCGTGTGAGATATTCGTTGGGCATCTCATTGTGAAGGAACTTGCGCGAAGCACGCTGCAAGGTATGAAGGGCCGCTTCGGACAGCCTCGACCGCGTCGATGGTTCATGCGTGAGATGAGGTACCTCGCGGCGTACCTCTGTCAATAATTCCAGGACCGCTGCCACGCAGTTCATGCGGAAGTCGGCCGAGGTGCCCGCGCCGCCCCGGTATCGCCTCCGCGACCTCCTCGACCCCCCACCGCTACTGACCAAAGAGTCGCCTCACCAGGTCCATGCCGGTGGCCAGGGAGTAAGGTGCGATTGTGGCGGCCGTGAATAGCCGGGGAGGTCCTGTCAGGCTTCAGCCGCGTGGTTCGAGACCCGCTCGGCTCCCCGGGGAGGGCGAATCTGGGCATTGGCAGGACACGCTTTCGCTGATATGAGAACCGAGGCAACCTTAAATTCCGGCGAATGCGGCGAGGTCAACCGCAGGACCCTTCAGAGTTAGCAGGACTCGTACTTCTAGTTGCGGTAAATGAAACGATTTGCGAATCGGCCCTTGGATTCGGAGGCGAGGAATTCACGAAAAACTGATTCAGGGACATCGAAGTATCGATAGGTGCTGCCGTGATGGAACTTAATGTACAGGATACCTGCTCCACGCGCGTAACCGATCGAGCGGATGTTCGAGGATGTAACGTAAACCTCGAAGACTGAATTGTCAGGGAAACCGTCGCCACGTGCGGACCGGGCTGAGCGGAAAGAGCCGGTGCCGGTTGAATGCGATCGTGCGGTGGGCCCGGCGGAAGTCGTGGCGATTGGATCGGAAATATCAAGCAATGCAGACAGATACTCAAATGCCTTGTTGATCGCCACTGCTTTCTCGTGGGCTATGCGCTGCCTCTCGGGATCGTCATGATGAAGATCGGGATGCCACTCAAGCATTAGCTGACGATATGCCGAACGAAGCTGCCTCTTTGAGACTGCCCCGGATAGGCCCATCACAGCACATGAAAGGCGTAGTTTATTGGCCGCAGAAGCTTGTCTAGGCGTTTTCAATCGATGATCTCATAACCGGAACGTTTACATCAGACAGTTCGATTATCCTTCTCACCAGAAGTTCAAACCATTCCTCTGCATAAGGGGCGATGACTACCGCGGTGAGCAGGTTCCTGATGTCTATTATTATGTAGAGGCCTGGGTTATCAAAATTGTTCATGTTTTTCCCTTCGCATTCCTCCCGCGTAAGGGGCCGGCCAAATTTGCTTACACAGCACATGGTTCTGATATGGAAGACCGGCCGTCATGGGTGATTTCTCAGTGATGATCCTCCCCGCAGTTCCGCCCCCGCCCGCCGAGCGCGCAGCGCGCCCACCGGGGTGGCGCAGCGCGCGCAGCAGGCGGGGGGTCCAGGCTGGCTGTGGTCCTGAGGCGCCGGGGCAGCGCCC
>JBIOJT010000051.1:0-18147 GCA_044451055.1 Methylomirabilales bacterium (SeqCode) | reverse complement strand
TCACCGGGACCGCCTGCCCGAAGACGTTCTGATCCAGCAGGCCGCTCAGGCTGTGGACCGGGTTGGTCGAGGCCAGGAGGGTCCGCTTCCCCAGGCGGGCGAAGGCCACCGCGGCCGCACCGGCCAGCACCGTCTTGCCCACGCCCCCCTTGCCGCCGAAGAAGTTATATTTGAGCTGGGGATGCTTCTTCAGGAAGGCCTGCATGCTTTCTTGGACCAAGGGATGCGACTGAATTTGGGTCATGGAATCACGCTCCCGCGCGAGATGGGACAACCCTTAGCGGCTCGGCCCAAACAGTGCCTCGGCCATCTTCTCGATCATGGGCAGGCCGGTGATGTCGCGCTCGAACTCGGGAATCTGGGCCAGCACCTCGTTTCCGAACAGCTCTTGGATCTTCTTCAGGTAACCCTTCTGCATCTGCAGACGGTTCCGCAGGTAATCGGGGATGTCCTGAGCCGCCAGGCTCTCGGGGATGACCCGGTTCACGACGTACCCGCTGAGCGGCACGTTGAATTTGGCGAAGAGCTGGGCCGCCTTCTGCGTGTCGATGAGGATCATCTCCTCCGGGATGATGACGAAGAAGAAGGCGGTCTTCTGCCGATCGGTCAGGATGCTGGACGAGGTGCCGATCCGGTGCTTGATGTACTGGAGCTCCTTGAGGATCATGTCCTCTTGCACGTCTTTGTCCTTGGTGATGGCGGCGGCCATCTCTTCGTATTGCCGCATGTCCTCGCGGAGCTTGGTGATCCGCTCGATCCACTCGTCGTAGACGCTGGCCATGCTCAGGTAATACAGGGCGTGGCCCAGGGGGACCAGGTCGTAGATGTAGTAGTCGTACTTTCCGGCCACCACGATGTCCACCACCTCGTCGAAGATGGCGCTCTCCTCCATGGCAGGCTCGGCGGCGGCGGCCTGGATGTAGCTCTCGATCTCGTCCGGGATCTTGTCGAAGCCGTACATGTCGAAGATCTTCTTCCGGATCTCATCCTGGTAGGCCTTGATGCGCTTGTCAGCGTCGATCTCCTGCGCGAAGAGGTTCGGCATGATCTCGACGGCCCCCTTGCCGAAGATGTCGCGCCGGAAGATGTCCGAGAGAGAAGCCTGGGGGTCCACGGAGAAGACCAGGACCCGGTGCCCTTGCTTGGCCAGATAGTACGCCGTGGCGGCCGAGAAGGTCGTCTTGCCCAGGCCGCCCTTCCCGCCGAACATGATGTACCGTCGGTCCGGATGCTCTTTGAAGATGCGGGCGAGTCCCCCGTTCATGCCTGGTCCTTTCCGTCCAATGGGTCGAGAGCGGTGTGTGTGCCCGGTCAGGCGCTAGGCCAGGGCGTCCGTCAGGTCCTTCTCGCGGAGCATGCGCCGCTTCCACGTGGAGATCTGTGGCACCACGTAAGGGAGCAAGCGCAGGGAATAGTACGGCGGCAGGATCGGCACCCCCAGGAGGTCCCCCATGGTGATGAGGATGAAGAGGTGCTCCATGCTCCCACGGGTCTTCAGGGCCTGGCGGGTCATTTCGTGGGCCGCCATCCCGTAGATGTAGTCCTTGAACTTGTTTTTCAGGGATCCGAAAATTCCTTGTTTCTCTTCGTCGCCCATGGTCGTTCAATCCTCCGGAAAGACACGTTTACCTGGGAACGCAACGGAGGCTACCTTGTTCGCTGGGCCATGTCAAGTCTCCCGTGCCTCCTGTTCGCTTCACCCGACCACTAGGGGAGGGCCACAGAGGGGGCAGACTCGCGGGCTTGACTGAAAGGTTCCTTGATTTGCGTGCGGGCCCGGGGGCCAGACGGAGAGAGGGAGAGTTCCGAGCCGATTGACCGTCGCACAGAACCGGCGGCCCCAAGAACCCTTTCTCAGCCCCCAGACGAGACGGACGAGAGCTGATTCAGCGCGTCTATGAACTGGCGCAGCCGGCCGATGTCGCGCCGATTGAAGTGTAACGTGAGCCGCGGCAGGTGGGCGATGGCGTGATCGTTCGTCTCCTCGGGGAGGACCGGGCTCACTGTCAGGGCGCCGTCTACCAGGATGTCGCGGAACTCTCCGTTCAGGCGATCCAACTCACTGCCGGTCGGCGCATGCTGGAGACGAATCACCAGCCGGTCTCCCACGTAGCGGCTGGAATGGTAGTTGCGGTAGAAGCCGGTGATCTCGGCGATGGCCGTTTCGACACTATCCGTCACCCGATACAGCGAAACATCTGCGGGGGAAATCAGCCCGCGAGCGACCAGAACGTCTCGCACGTAGCCGTCCCAGGTTCTCCAGTAGTCGCCACCTGGCCGATCCACGCAGACGACGGGCAGCGGATTGCTCTTCCCCGTCTGGATCAGCGTGAGGAGCTCAAAGGTCTCGTCCAACGTGCCAAACCCGCCGGGGAACAGGGCGATGGCATCGGCCTCCTTCACGAAGATCAGCTTGCGGGTGAAGAAATACTTGAACGTGAGAAGTTTGGAGTCGTTCTGGATGAATTCGTTAGCCGGTTGCTCGAAGGGAAGCCGGATGTTTACGCCGAAGCTCCGTTCCCGGCCCGCGCCCCCTTGCCCGGCCTTCATGATCCCGTCGCCGGCCCCCGTGATCACCATCCAGCCTTGCCGGCTGATCTCCTGGGCAAAATTCAGGGCCTGCAGATACTCCGGCTGGTCCTCGGTCGTCCGGGCGGACCCGAACATCGTCACCTTCCGAATGCCTCGATAGGGAGCGAACATGCGGAAGGCCTGGACGAGCTCACGCAGGGCAACATTCAAGATCTTGATGTCTCCGCGGTCCGCGTGATCTTGGGCCAAACGAAGGATTGTCTGGATCATCTCCTGGAGGAATTCGGTGTGGGGGGAGCCCCCAGCCCCTTCGACCAGTTTGTGGATCAACTCGCCAACCTCTCCGTTCCGAGGGGCGAGGATGTCAGGAACACTCATCTCGTGTTTCAGTTCCACTGGAGACCTCAATGGAAAGACCTGCCGAAAATCCGGCCAGTCGTTGCCGATACCGTCCGATTCCGCTGCGTGAACTTCGGGCCCAGAGAGCAGCCGGAATTGTCACGGGGCCATGTCTTAACTTAATTCAGGACGCGCTGTGTGAAGACATGCAGGAATCGGGCCGCCTCTACCTCCAAACATACGGCCGCCGTGGGAGTCGCACGGCTTCGGCGCCGGAGGTCCGCCACCGCCATCCCCGAGGTCAGCTCCCCTCGCCGTTCGACGGCCACTGCCATCGGCTGCGACCGAACCAGGGATGGGTCCGCAACAACTCCTACCGCCAGCGGATCGTGCAGGAACATCCCGTCGAAGCCCTCGTGCTCCCGATGAAAGGCCATCGTCGCTGCGGTCATGTCGCAGATAAACCTCTGGAGCTTGCCGATTCCTCTCGTGTTTTCCACCGCCTCCCGGGACAGGACAACCTGTTCCGTGACATCCAGGGGAACGAGCCTGATGGGTAACCCCGCTCCCAGGACGATCGCCGCCGCTTCCGGGTCCACGCCAAAGTTGAACTCCGTCGTGGGCCCCACGTTGCCCGGCACGCGGATGGCGCCCCCCATGACCGTGATCCCGTGCAAAGCTTGCATCGCCTCCCGATCCTGGCGGATTGCCGTGGCCACATTGGTCAGTGGCCCCGTGGCGACGAGGGTCAACTCCCCTGGAAAGCGGCGGATCATCTCCAGAAGGAACCCAACCGCGCCCTGCGCGGCTTGGCGCACTGGCCTCGGATACCTGGCCGTCACATTGCCCAGGCCGTCCCTGCCATGAACTTCAGCCGCGGTGAATGCCTCTCTGGCCAGGGGCGCGCCTGCGCCCGAGACGACGGGAATATTGGAGGCGTCGAGAACCTCCAGCACCAGGAGCGTGTTGGCCGTGCAACGCGCGACCGGGACGTTCCCGCTCACCGTGGTGATCCCGAGCACCTCCAATTGCGGCGATCGGACCGCCAGCATGATCGCCAGGGCGTCGTCCACTCCCGTGTCGACGTCCAGGATGACTCGTCGTCTCATGGCCTTCTTCTCCCGAGACGCCAGCCGAGCGAACGCCTGTACGACGACCGGAATCTTCGCGCGCCCCGTCTCCATCAGCGAGACGCAGAGCACAGAGACTCGAAGCGACTCCAACGTAGGGGACGCCGGGTGGGGGGATGGCAGGCGCGGTGCGGGAGATCAGTTGCGCTCGATGGATTCCAACGCGCGGGCCAGATCCTCCTTGATCCGCACGTTGATCGTCAGACGGTTCAAAAGGTCCGGTTGGTGGGTCGCCAGGTACTGCAGGAGAGCCGCCGCATCCAGCGGTGCCGTGCGGGGCTGCGTATCCAGGATCCAGTCCGTGAGCGACTCCTTGTACAGGCGACGCACGTCCGGGTCTTGATAGATGATGTCCAGGATACGCTGAGCCAACGGTTCGTCCACGGAAACCTCCTCGCTATCTCCAGCAACCACATCATTATATACCAGACGAGCCTGCCCTTGGCAAGCCAGTTCTGCGTCTCGGTGCTAGCTTGATACCTTTACATGCTTTCCCTCCCCCGGACGTTTCACGGGTGGGCCAGCCAAGACGCGCCGGACTCGGGCGAAGATTCGCTGGAACATAGGAGAAGTCAGGCGTCCCGTTTGCGTGTTCTGCTGACTCGGGTGATACGAGGCCAAGAGGAAAACGCCGCCCGGCAACTCTCTCATAGCGCCGTGGGCGAATGCGGGTCGGGGGGCCGGCAGGGTGCGACCGGCATCGCCCCATGCCCTCAGAAACGCATCGAAGGCGATCCGGCCCAGGGCCACGACAACGCGCAGGCCGCGGAGCAGGCGGATCTCCTCGACCAGGTATGGCCGACAGGTGGTGAGTTCAGTCCGGGTGGGCTTGTTGCCTGGTGGGGCACACCGGACGGCCGCCGTGATGTAGCAATCCCTGAGCGCGAGACCATCGTCTCGGTGACGAGACCAGGGCTGATTGGCGAACCCCGCACGATACAGAGCACGGTACAGGAAGTCCCCGCTCCGATCGCCTGTGAAGATCCGGCCCGTCCGATTGCCTCCATGGGCCGCAGGGGCGAGGCCGACCAGCAGCAATCGCGCATTCGGATCGCCCAAGCCCGGGATCGGTTTTCCCCAGTATTCCTCGTCGCGGTACCGCCGGACCTTCTCCCGCGCCACCCGCTCCCGATACTCCACCAGGCGCGGACAGCGACGGCAGGCCATCACTTCAGCCTGGACGACCTCGAGGGGATTGGTCCTCCGCCGCCGAGCCGCCATACGGTCACAGGCCCCAGCTGAACGTCCGGGTGGGCGTCACCTCGATAATGACCGACTGCTTTTCCTCCAAGGGCGCGTGGGATTCGTATTGGGGGAAGCGCCGGTAGAGAAGCTTTCGGACCCGCCGGAATGACGGGCCGGCCTCGACGACCCGGCCCGTGCCCCAGATCAGGATGCCCTTCAGGCCCGGCCACGCCTCCGTGTACTCATCGTACGCCAGCGCCACCTGGCCCGTTCCCCGAACGTTTTGCACCTTCACCCCGTCGGCGGCCGAGGCAAAGTAGATCCGATCCCCTTCCAGTATGGGGCACACGGGCACGTTGTGGGGCCGTCCGTCTCGGCTGACCGTCGCTACGCGGCATACCCTCTGGTACGCGACGAACTCCCGCTCGACCTTCTTCAGGCGCATGGGATGCTCCTCATCGCCGGACCGCGGCGCTCATCCGGACAGTGGACCGTGCCACGCGATCAGGAAGCAACGACCGTCGAACCGATGGGTCCCCATCACTCGGCCGTCACGCGCTTGATCAGGATGCGGGTGCCTCGGTCCGACGCGGCCTCTGGACATCGGATCTCGAGGTCCGCCTCCACTCCGGGCCCCTCGACCTTGAGCGACAGGACTCCGCCGTTCCACAGGTGGGCGATCTCGTTCCTCGTGAGATTGATTTTGGCCCGCAGCTCCCCGGGCGACCCGACGCCATGACTCATGCATCCCCCACACGTCCGCGGTTCTCTTTACTGACCTTTCTTACCGCCCTCCCGTCTTCTGATCCTTGGGCGCCCGGGACCCCAACTCCCCGAGCGTTGCGGCCTCGCAAAATCGCTCGAAGTCCGGGAAACGGAACGCCACTCGAAGCCGGTCCGGGTTCGTGATGGGCCGAGCGAGCCGCTGGATCGGTCCCAGGTCGAAGCGATAGTAGGGAGCATCCGGCGCACCCCGGGCCGGCCAAGTCAGACCCGGCAGGTCAGACCGACGGACGCGCGAGACACGATGGACCGCGGCATATTCCCGGATCACCCCCGTCCGTACGTGAAAGCGAGAAGCCCCCTCGTAAAACGCAATATAGGCCACGCTGGTTCGGGAGGCGGCAATGGCGGAGGCCGGGACGTGGTAGAACCGCGCGCGCCGGATCAGCTCCAGGTGCTCCGGCCCTCGCAGCGGGCCCACCATGATTGTCAGCGATCGTCCGCCCTCCGAGACCGTGAGGAACCCCACGCGCCCCCTGCCGAGATATTTGCCCGAATCCGGCCCGGGTGCAGGCCCGCCGCGCGATGCCCCCACCGCGTTAGATCGCGACCCCCGCGCGCTTCTCATGCAAGCGACCCTAGCACAGGCCCCGAGAATTTTCCAGTAGCTGTCCCCCGCCGTAAGGGAAGCGGTCAGGAGCGGTCCTCGGTCTCAGGCTGGGTCACGCGCTCGATCGCTTCCTCATAGGCCCGGAGCGCGGGCTGACCGAACGAGACGAAGCGCACCAACTGGATCTCCGGATGGCCCTGCAGGTACTCGATGGCGGTGCGGAGGGCGATGCGCGCCGCGTCCGCCATGGGATAGCCGTACGCGCCCGTGCTGATGGAGGGAAAGGCCACGCTCTTGATCCGTCGCTCGGACGCGAGTCGCAAGCTGTTCCTATAGGCGCTCGCCAGAAGCTCCGGTTCCCGATGCCTCCCGTCGCGGTAGACGGGACCCACGGTGTGAATCACCCATCTGGCTGGTAGGCGTCCCCCCGTAGTGATCCGCGCTTCACCCGTGGGGCAGCCGCCGATCTTCTTGCACTCCTCCAGGATCTGCGGGCCGCCGGCCCGATGAATGGCGCCGTCCACTCCGCCCCCGCCCAGCAAGCTGGTGTTGGCGGCATTGACGATGGCCTCCGTATCCTGGCGGGTGATCTCTCCCTCGACGAGTTCGAGCGTGGAGGTTCCGATCTGCACGCTCCGCATGGCCCCCCCCACAAGGCAACGTCCCGGGCCCTATCGGATCCACTTCTGGTGAAGCCGGGCGAACTCCCCCTTCAGCCGCATCAGGTCCACCCACAGGTTGACGTAGTTGATCCATGCCTGGTCGTCCCGGGGCAACAGGTACCCGAAGTCGTCCTTCGTGTACGTGTTCTCGGGATCCACGGCGTACAGGCGGGGATCCTGCTTCGCCACGAGCATGGCCTCGACATTGTCGGTGATCATGACATCCAACTCGCCCGCCGCGATCTTCTCGGGGATGCTCAGGTTCTTCTCGATGACCACCACCGTCGCCTTCTTGATGGTCGCGTCCACGAAGCCCTGGTTGGTCCCGCCGGGATTGACCCCGATCTTCACCCCGGGCTGATCGATGTCCGCCAGGCTCCTGAACCGCTGGCGATCGGCAGCCCGGATCAGGGGAGACTTGCCGACGTTGATGTAGGGGTGGCTCAGGCCGGCCACCCGCTGCCGGGCCAAGGTCCGGGTGATCCCACACATCGCGATGTCGTACTGGTCCTCCTGTTGGCCCTTGAGGAGCGTCGGCCACGTGGTACTCACGAAGCGCACCTGCACCCCGAGGGATTCGGCCAAGAGCCTACCCGCGTCGATGTCATGTCCCTCGTATTGGTTGCTGGCGGGATTCAGGTAGCTGAAGGGCTTATAGTCACCCGTGGTGCCGACCCGCACGTAGTCCCGCTGGACGATCTGGTCCAGGCGCGAGACGGTCTGGGCGGAGGCCACGGTCGCCGCCAGAAGGATGAAGGCCACGACGACCAACCCGGACACTGACCGCATTCTCCGCATGGCGCGCATCTCGGACCTCCTCTCGCGGACGGAGAAGAATCTGAATGATGGGTGGGCGATGCTTCTCGGCGACCCGACTAGGTCCGCCCCTCAGGCGGCGTGGCTCGGGCCGCCTGTCGATCCGCCCACCGGTCGAACCACCGACGGACCCGGTGCTCCACGAGCTTCATGGTGAGAACCGCCAAGGCGCACAGCAGGACGATTGCCATGGGAGAGCGGGGCGCAAGACGGGGGATCACCAGAGCAGCGACCCCCAGGGTGGCCAGGCACATAACCATCCCGATCCAGCGCCGCACCCGCCTGGCATCCCACGCGCACTGCCTACTCCGCATGATCCAGCCCCCGGGCAAGGTACGCCTCCAGATCCTCGACCCGCACGCCGTACCGGTACGCCAGCCGCCGCAGGTCCTGGTCGGGCCGTGGCTCCGCCGGCTCGGCCTCGACCCGCCGCGGGCCGGTGGGCGCGTACCCTCCTTCCCGGATGTTCAAGGAGAGCAGATCGAACCGGGCATAATGGCCCAGGCAGTCGAAGTAGGCCTTGGCCAGCCGCCGCTCCTCGGCGTCGATGTCGGCCCACACGATCGTCTCCTCGTTGAAAACGGGCCCTTTGACATAAAGCCCCGCCGGATTCACGATGCAGCTTCCGCCGACTGCCAGGTTGTATCGCATGACATCGCGGAGGTCGGCCGGCACGTCCTCCGGCTTGAGGAGCCAGCTCGAGCTGACCACGAAGACTTGGTTCTCGATGGCGTATTCGCGAATGGCCGGCTCGATGTCGCAGGTCTCCGACCCCGGCTCCGGGCTTTTCCCGCCCAGGTGCTTGTCCACCTTCCACCAGCCGGGCCAGACGGCGCAATGGATCTCCTCCCCTTTGATGGCCATGGCCGCCCGGAGGAGTGTCATGTGATGCTCGTAACAGATGAGGCCCCCCACGGTCCCGATGTCCAGGTCGAAGACGCGGATGTCGGCCGCGTCTCCCATCCCCCAGTACACCCGCTCCGAGTGGGTGGGCATGAGCTTGCGGTGGCGGCCCAGGATCTTCCCGTCCCGCCCCACGAAGAGCAGCGTGTTGTACAGGGTGAGGCTCCCGACCCGGTCGTCCAGCTCGTTGCAGCCGATGACACAGTGGGCCTTGGCCCGCCTCGCCGCATCGGCGATCACCCGCACCTCCTCGCCGTCCGCCCGGATCGCGTGCCGCTGCATCTCCACGATCAGCTCGGTCGAACGGCGAACCGAGACGGCTCCCCGCCAGAATGGATAGGCTGCGAAGTAGGTCTCGGGGAAGACCAGGAGGTCGAGGCTCAGCCGTCCGGCCTCTTCGATGATGCCGACGGTTTTCTCCAGCGTCTTCCGCTTGTCGAAGAACTGCGGTGCCGCCTGCGCGGCGCCGACGCGCACGCGTTCCTGCATGGCTATGCCCTCCTCCACCGTCAGAGATGTGAGCGCAGAGCTTATCCCCACCGGGAGGCTGGGTCAATAGGCGGGGCGCCCAGGATGCCCCGGAGGGCGATCCCACGAAATGGCTTGCCATGGCTCGGCGAGTTGACTACACTTACTCCCATCGCCGCCGTAGCTCAGTTGGCAGAGCAGCGGTTTCGTAAACCGCAGGTCCTCGGTTCAAGTCCGAGCGGCGGCTCCAGAGAAAATCAGCTACGCGCGAGACGCCGCCCAGCCCCGTTGCCTCAGTCCCCACCATTGAGAATTTGGCGGGTTGTCTTCACTCCCAGCCTCGAGATTCTCGCGCGGCATCATCGACCGGTGTCGTCCGTCCGGATCTGCACTGTGTCACCCCGTGCTCGTCCCCGGACGGTCCGTTGCCCTCGCCACCCCTCGCCTGACCAGGTTTCGCTTGACACCCCGTCTGCGGTCTGCTCCCCTCTATTTCGGCGTGGGCGCGCCCTGTGCCAGCCTCGTGACGCCATCTGAGCTGCAAGGCCCAAAAGCAAATTCTACAGGGGATGCGACGCGGCTCGGATGGAGCTCCGCTCCCCACGCGCGAGAAAGGCCCCCGATTGACTGATGGAGGGCGGGCGTCTTTGCGAGCCGTCGGGGTTCGCTCAGGGTCGCAGTCTCTCGTAACTGAGACCTTGCCCAGGGGCCTGCATTCAGCATGGAAAACAAGCCAAATGGGTTGGGATGGTAAACAACCGCTGGCGGAATTCCGGGAAAGGTCGCAATAAGATGGCATGGTGTATGTTTCGTCGTTGCGCAGGAGTACGGGGTTGTCTGATTGCCGTGGGTCTCATGGTGACGGCAGTGGTCTTTGCGGCGCCGGACGAGAAATCAACGGGTGACATGGGTCAGAACGAGAAGGCAGTGCTGGAGGAACTGAATCTGGCTCGAACCAAACCCTCCGACTATGCAAACTACATGGAGGAACACAAGAAAAACTTCAACAGCTACTATGTGGTTGTCATAGACGGCAGGAGGAGCAGGACACTCGAGGGAATGAAAGCCGTGGACGAGGCCATAGCCTTCCTGAAGAAAACCGACCCGGTTCCAGCTCTGTCGGCTTCACGATCTCTGACGCTGTCGGCGCTGGACCACCTCAAAGACCTCGGACCCCGGGGGATGACCGGGCATGCCGGCACGGACAAGAGTCAACCTGCAGATCGGATAAGCAGGTATGGTACGCCGAGGACAACGAGTGGGGAGGGGATCGCGTTTGGCCCCGGCAGCGCCCGTTCAATAGTCATCCAGCTCATTGTGGATGATGGGGTTCCTGGTCGGGAGCACAGGAAGAATGTCTTCGAGCCCGACTATCGGGTTGTCGGGATCGCCATCGGTCCACACAAGACCTACGAGCAGATGTGTGTCATAGACTTCGCCGATCAGATGGACGAAAAGAACGTAGCCCGATGAGGGGGAGAGGCTAGTTCTTCTGCGCCTCGCTTCACTCTGGTCCCAGTTGTTTCTGGATGTCCTTTATCATCGAGCAACCACAGGGCATTGAAAATATCCTGAGCCATCTCGGGCTCTGGCCCGCACGCGCGCAGAACCCTCCGGAATCGATGGCAGCAGAGGCGTCTGGTGTTGAGCCACTCTCGCACCTGCTAGCGCTCCTGCTACCAAATGCCGCGCACCAGGACTGACCAGGAGCACACCGCCCCGGCCTCACCACCGAATTCTTGCATGGATAAGTCGTGTCTGTTATGCTTAAGTGTCTTCAGGTGGGGATTTGTAATCAGCAGGTCGAGGGTTCAAGTCGCCCGCCGGCTCCACTCGAACGGCCTGCCGTCAATGTGGGAGGGTCACTTCTTGGCGTCGGATCAGGGTGAGGCGAATACGCAGGACGGTTGAGAGGAGGACTCGGACCGTGAGGGCGTGGGGGATCTGGCTGTTCGGAGGCCTCACCGGGGCGGCCCTGATGACCGTGGCGCTTGCTGCCCAGGGGCAGGATGGTACCAAGCCCCCGGATCGCCAGATGCAGGCGGAGGCCCATTACGAACTCGGCGTCATGTACCACGAGCGAGTCTTCGAATCCCTGGATCAAGCCATCGCCGAATACGAGAAGGCTGTCAAGTTGAAGCCGGACTACTCCGAGGCCCACTTCAACCTGGCGCTCTCGTATCACACCAAGGCCAAACTGGGCACGGATGACAAGGTACTGTACCGGAAGGCCCTGGCCGAGTACAAATTGTACCTGAAGTACAGCCCCCAGGGGGATCTGGCCGCCAAGGCCAAGCAGAACATCAAAGCCGTGGAGGCGAGACTCCAGTAGCAGTGGGGCGCGACGAAAGGCGGTGAGGATCATGCAATGGTGTGTGAACTGCGCGGCGGGATCGAATGGGTGGAGTCGGCGTCAGTTCCTGGCAGCGCTGGGGCAGGCGTGCCTTGCCACGGCGCTTCTCCCCCGATCCGGCGCGGCCTATACCCTCATCGATGAGGCCGGCGATGTGAACATCGGTCGCGAGGCCGACCCGCAAATCCTCAAGCAATTCGGTTACTATGACAGTCCGGACCTCCAGAACTATATTGCCCAGATCGGTCTGCTCGCGGCCTCCTCGGGCGATAGCCGCTTCAATTTCCAGTTCAAGGTGGTGGACCAAGCCTACGTCAATGCCTTTGCCCTTCCGGGCGGCTTCATCTACGTGACCCGGGGGATACTGGCGGAAATGAACGACGAGGCGCAGCTCGCCGGGGTCCTCGGGCACGAGATCACCCACGTCAATTCCCGCCACGGGGCCAAGCTGCTCACCAAGGCCTTCGGCGCCCAACTGGCAACGCTCGTCGGGCTGGGGGCCGCTGCGGCAGCCGGCGGTGGCCAGGCGGCCGCGGGCGTCGCCATGATCTCCAACCACCTCACCAATTACATCCTCCTGGGTTATGGGCGCGACTACGAGCTGGAGGCGGACGAGGTGGGTCTGCGCCGGGCTCACCGGGCGGGCTACGATCCGCGGCGCATGGTCGCGTTCCTCCGGGACCTGCGCCGCTCGGAGATCCTGAACGGCCTGTCAACGTATCATGGCTTCGAGGCCACCCATCCTGACACGGCCATCCGAATCGCCAAGGCGGACACCATGGCGACCCTCCTGGTCAGCGAGGGAGGAGCCCTGGAACTGAAAGCTGACAACTACAAGGCCCACCTCGACAAGCTGAAGTACGGCGAGACCAAGGAACAACTGCGCCTCAAGGCATACACGGTGAAGGCCGGCGACAGCCTGGCCAGCATCGCCCAGGAGGAGATGGGGAACGAAGGCCGCCGTTTCCAGATCGCCAGCCTGAACGGGCTTCGGGACGACGCCGTCCCCGCGCCCGGGTCTCGCCTCAAGCTCGTCGTCAAGGATACGCCCGGAGCCCCCCGTCTCGAGCTCAACGTCGAGGAGAAGAAATAGCCGATTCTTCGCGTGGGCCTTTCCTGGATCCGGAGGCCCGCACGGGATCACCACCGCCCTCTTGACTCCTTTTCCCGAGGCGTGGCATCTCAGGGCCGGCACGGCCCTGCGTGACCTGAGGCTGCTCCCCGCCTGAAGCCCGCGTTTCGTCCAGGACCGATCGGTATGCCCGAGAGCGCACCGGAGATCGTCGATGACCGGGGGGTTGCGGTCGAGCGAATGTTCTCGGCCATCGCCCCCCGGTATGATTTTCTCAACCGCCTGCTGAGCGCCGGGCGCGATCGCACCTGGCGGCGCGAGGCGGTTGCCGCCACGGCTCTTCCACGGCAGGGGATCCTGCTGGACGTATGCACTGGAACGGCCGACGTGGCGCTGGAGGCCGCCCGGCAGTTCCCACACGCTCGGATCGTGGGGGTGGACTTCAGCCGTCCCATGGTCGCCCTGGGCGCAGCCAAGATCGAGCGTGCTCGTCTCGGGGAACGGGTGCGGTTGCAGCTGGCCCCGGCCGAGGCGCTTCCCTTCGGCGACGACTCCTTCGACGCAGCCACCGTGGCCTTCGGTCTGCGCAACGTTCCGGATCGCGTGCGGGGGTTGCGCGAGATGCGCCGGGTTGTGAGGCCGGGCGGCCGCGCCGTCGTCCTCGAGTTCACCACCCCGCCACACCCGTTGCTTCGCCGGGTGTACCTCTGGTATTTTCACCGCGTGTTGCCGTGGATCGGCCGGCTGGTCTCGGGACACCCGTCGGCCTACTCGTATCTCCCGGCCTCGGTGAGCGACTTTCCCTCCCCCCAAGGGCTCGCCGGATGGATGCAAGAAGCCGGCTTCTCGAAGGTCTCCTACCGGCTGCTGACCGGAGGGATCGTGGCGATCCACGTCGGTGTGAAGTGAGGGAAAAGGACGAAGAGCGGATGTTCCGAAAGCTGCGCACGTACCTGGAGATGATCCGCTTTCCCCACACCGTCTTCGCGCTGCCGTTCGCCCTCATGGGGGCGGTGCTGGCGGCGGGAGGGATTCCACCGCATGACAAGCTCCTGTGGATCCTCGTCGCTATGGTGGGGGCGAGGAGCGGGGCCATGGGGATGAACCGCGTCGCCGACCGGGACCTGGATCGACTGAATCCCCGCACGCAGGATCGGGCCCTGCCGCAGGGGCGGATCTCCCCCGGCGAGGCCTTAGCCTTCGTGGGTGGCTCGTTTGGCATCTTCCTGCTGGCCGCCTGGATGCTGAACCCGTTGTGCCTTGCTCTGGCCCCGCTGGCCATCCTGATCATCAGTGGGTACTCCTACACGAAGCGGTTCACCGCCCTATCTCACCTCATCCTCGGCCTGTCCCTGGCCTTCGCGCCCATCGGCGCGTGGATCGCCGTCACCGGGCGGGTCGCCCTCCCTGCCGTCGTCTTGGGGGGAGCCGTCGTGTTCTGGGTGGCCGGCTTCGATATCCTCTATGCCCTGACGGACATCGAGTTCGACCGCCGGAGCGGGCTATTCTCCATTCCGGCTCGCCTTGGCGTGGATGGTGGGATTGTGCTTGCGCGACTCTTCCACGCGCTCACCGCGGTCTGCCTGGGCCTCATGATCCCTCTCCTGAAACTGGGATCCGTGTACGCCGTGGGCCTCCTCCTGGCTGCGGCCCTGCTTCTGTATGAGCATTGGCTGCTCCACCGGCACGGAATTGCCAAACTTGACGTCGCCTTCTTCAACGTGAACGGAGCCCTGAGCATCGGCTTGTTCCTGTTCACCCTGGGTGACCTGCTCCTCGGCTCGCCCTGATGGGAAGCAAGGCCGAGGCAACCATCGGAAGAACGATCGTGGTCCTCCCTCGACACTGATGCAGCGATACCTCTGCTTTCTCGTCGCCGACCTGTCTCTGGCCATCCCGGTGGATCAAGTCTCCGAGGTGGCTCCCGTCCCGCCGATCACGAGAATCCCTCGGCCCGCCCATCACGTCGAGGGACTGGCAACCCTGCGAGGAAGGACCATCCCTGTGGTGGACATGCGCAAGCGCCTTGGCCTCGTGAACCCGGTCACCGACCACCACACCCGGATGATCGTGGCGCTCCCCGGGCCGCGGGGAGAGCCTGTGGGCTTCATCGTAGACTCGGTGGGGGAGATTCTCTCGGTGGGTGAGGCCGAGGGTGCGGCGCCTGTTTCGATCCCATGGGTGGCCGAAGGGCTCCTGGCTGGCGCCTTCGAGGTTCAGGGCCGGCAGGTTCTCTTGCCTGATCTGGCCAAGATCGCGGAACTCTGATGACACGCCCAGCAGACGCGTGCCGCTCCGATTTCGGGTTTCGAATTACCAACGCAGCCGGGCGGGCCGAAAATGCGTCGGGCCGGCTGCCGTGTTGCCGCAGCCGGCCCGAGGGTTTCGCACAGGATCTAGGCAAACCTGTCTTCCCCTACTTCTTCTACCTTCTCACACTTTACTTCTGCTCCAGCCCCAGCTTCTCGACGATGCGCCGGTAGTTCAGCCGGTCCCGCAAGAACTCGCGGGCGCGCTGGACCTTCCGTTCCTCCCGGATGCGAATCCGGCCCAGCACTGCCTCCAGCTTCTCCACCGTGGTCAAGGTATCATAGTGGACGCTGATCATGGGGACGCCGACTTCGCGCGCCCGGGCGATGATGATCTCGTTGGGCATCTGGTCCCCGGTCAGCACGATGCACTTGGTCGAAGTCTCCAGGGCCGCAAGCTGGATGTCGGACCGATGTCCCCCGGTGATGACCGCCTTGTTGGGGAGCTTCCGGAAGTATCCCAGGGCGGCATCCACGTCCATGGCTCCGACGCTGAATCGCTCCACGAACTCGTCCAGGCGATCTTGGCCGCAGAGCACCTTGCCATCCAGGATCTCCGTCATCTGCCGGACCGTGACGGCGTCCAGGACACGATCCAAGGGGAGCACGCCCAGCACCTCGACGCCCTTGCTCCCGAGGAATGGAACGATCATCTGCTCCACTTCGGGCAGGCTCTGCGGGGTCACGCGATTCAGGACGACCCCCATGAGGCGATCCCCCAGCGATTCCTTGGCAGTCAGGATGCAGTCGAGGCAGACCTCGTTCGTGTACAGATCAATGAGCAGGACTGGCGAGCGGAACTCCTTGGCCAGCCGCGTCCCCGAGATCCCGAGGAAGTTGCCGTCGGCCAGGGAGCCGGCCCCTCCGATCAGGGTGATGTCCTTCCCGGCCGAGATCGTGTCGTAGGCCTGCTGGATCTTGGAACGGAGATCGGGGATCTCGCCGCGCAACCCCCGGGCCACCAGGTCCTGCGTCAGAATGACGGGACAGATCTGCTCCAGCGGCTCCGCGAGGTTCAGGATGCCCTTGAGGAAATGGGCATCGGCGTCCACCGTCTTTCCGTCGACCGTGATGGGGAGTTTCCCCAGAGGCTTGACGTAGCCCACCTTGTACCCGCACTCCTTGAGGGCCAGGCCCAGCCCCACCGTGATCAGGGTTTTCCCGGAATTGCCGGCCGTCGAACCGATGAACAGGGTTTGCATGCTCTATCCCCCTTCTCGCATTTGGGTCACACGTCGTTTCGGACTATCGCCTTGGGCTGAGTGCGCGGATCATTACGGGGCTAACCCCAGCCGCGCGTCAATCGCCACCGCCCCTTCCCCCTCGGGCTTGACGAGGAGCGGGTTGACGTCCATCTCCAGGACTTCGGGGAAATCCACGCAGAGCTGGGACAGCCGGCACAACGCATCCACGATCGCGTTGAGATCCGACGGCTTCTCACCTCGCACGCCCCGGAGCAGCGGGAAGGAACGGATCTCGCGGATCATGCTCTCGGCCTCGTCGGGGCCGATGGGGGCGACCCGGAAGGCAACGTCCTTCAGGACCTCGACGTAGATCCCCCCCAGTCCGAACATCAGGAGCGGGCCGAACGAGGGGTCCCGGGTCATGCCCAGGATGACCTCTTTTCCGCCGGCAACCATTTCCTGAACGGCGATCCCCTGGATGACCGCGTCGGGGAAGAACCGCCGGACGCTGGTATCGATGGCCGCGAACCCCTCGGCCACGGCGTCGACATCCTGGAGGTTCAGCCGGACCCCGCCCACATCGGTCTTGTGCAGGATGTCGGGCGACACGATCTTCAGGGCCACGGGGAACCCCATCTTCTGGGCCGCCGCTATCGCCTCGTCCACCGTTCGGGCCAGCACGTTCTGGGGGAGGCGAAAGCCGTAGGCGGCGATGACTTCGCGAGCCTCGCGTTCCCCTAGCGTCATCCGGCCCCCCCGCCGCGCCTCCAGGATCGTGAGCGCCACGCGCCCCTTGTCCGCGGTGACCTCGCGCAGCGGCGCCGGCGCGTACTCCTGCCATTCCCTGTAGTGGACCATGGCCTCGAAGGTCCGGACTGCCGGTTCCGGATACGGGTACTGGGGGACCCCGTAATTTCGCAGGATGACGCGGGCCTTGACCACACTCACCTCGCCCATGAAGGCGGTGAAGAACGGCTTCCGGCCCTGCTTCGCCATCTGGCCGACCACCTCGGCGAACTTGTCGTTTTCCGTCATGGCCTGGGGCGTGGTGAGGGCCAGCACCCCGTCCACGTTCGGGTCGGCCGCCACCGCCTCCAGGGCCGCTCGATACCGATCGTCCTTGGCGTCTCCGATCACATCCACGGGGTTGTACAGCGCGGCCGTGGGCGGCAAAGCGGCGCGCAGGCGCTCCACCGTTTCGGGTTGGAGTGTCGCCATCTTCACCGTGGACCGCTCGACGGCGTCGGCGGCGATGATGCCCGGCCCGCCGGCATTCGTCACGATGCACAGGCGCGGCCCCTTCGGCAACGGCTGGGTGGCGAAGGCCCGGGCGAAGTTGAACAGCTCTTCAATGCTCTCCGCCCGGATGACCCCCGACTGGCGGAAGGCCGCGCTGAAGGCCTTTTCGGAGCCGGCCAGTGTCCCGGTATGCGACGAGGCGGCGCGGGCCCCGGCCGCGGTCCCGCCGGATTTCACGATGATGAGGGGCTTGACCTTGCTGGCGGCGCGGGCGGCTGCCATGAACCGCTGACCGTTCTCCACGCCCTCGATATAGCCGATGATGACGCGGGTCTCGGGGTCCGCTGCAAGGGCTTCGATGAAGTCCACCTCGGAGGTATCCGCCTTGTTCCCCAGGCTGATGAACTTGGAGAATCCTACGTCGTTGCCGATGGCCCAGTCCAGGATCGCCGTACACAGTGCCCCCGACTGGGAAAAGAAGGCGATCTCCCCCACGGGGGGCATGCCGGCCGCAAAGGTCGCGTTGAGGCGGCTCTTGGTATCGATGATCCCCAGGCAGTTGGGCCCCACCACCCGGATCCCCAGCTCCCGGACACGCGCCCTGAGCGCCTTCTCGATCTCG
>JBIOJT010000050.1:0-18279 GCA_044451055.1 Methylomirabilales bacterium (SeqCode) | reverse complement strand
TCCTGAGAGGGCGCGACGGCCCCGCCCGGACTGTTGATGCGCAGGACCACCGCCTTCACGCTCGGCAGGTCCCGGTAGCGCTGGAGCTGCTCGATCACGTCTCGGGCATCCGCGATCACTCCCTCGACGGTGATGACCGCCACGCGGTCGCCGCCGAAGGGCAGCCGCGGACCCAGGAGCGCCGCCGTCAGGCCGACCACGACCACGAACAGAAGCGTCCCGAGTATCACCCCGACAGCCAGCCGCCGTCCACTCCAGCCGGCCACGATCTCCTACTCCTCCTCGCCCTCCCGCCGCCGCCGCTTGCGGCCGCGGTTGCCCTCCTCCTCGACGACGTTTTCGCCCTGCCCTTCGAGGAAGGCGCGCAGGCTGAGGCCGATCTTCCGCTCCTCGGGATCCAGCTTGATCACCTTGAGCATCAGCTCCTGCCCCACCTGCACCACGTCCTCAGGCTTGTTGACTCGGTCGTGGGAGAGCTCGGACACGTGCAGGAGGCCCTCCACGCCATCCTCCAGCTCCACGAAGGCGCCAAAGTCGGTGGTGCGGACCACCTTGCCCTTCACGTCCATGCCTACCTGATACTTCTCTGGCACCGCCCCCTGCCAGGGATCCTGCTGGATCTGCTTGAGGCCCAGGGAGATCCGGTGATTGGCCTTGTCCACGTGCAGGACGATCGCCTCCACCTTCTCCCCCTTCTTCAGGATCTCGGAGGGGTGGCGTACCCGCTTGGTCCAGGACATGTCGGAGATGTGGATGAGCCCGTCGATCCCCTCCTCCAGCTCCACGAAGGCGCCGAAGTCGGCCAGGTTCCGGACCCGGCCCTCGACTCGCGTGCCGACGGGGTACCGCTCCTCGATGAAGTTCCACGGATTGGGCTCCGCCTGGCGCATGCCCAGGGAGATGCGCTTGTTGGCGCGATCCACATCCAGAACCACGACCTCCACGACGTCCCCGATGGCCACCACCTTCGAGGGATGCTTGACCCGCTGCGTCCAGGACATCTCGGAAATGTGGACCAGGCCCTCGATCCCCTCCTCCAGCTCCACGAAGGCGCCGTAGTCGGTGAGGCTGACCACCTTGCCTTTCAGCTTCGAACCGACGGGGTACTTCTGCTCCACCGCCTCCCACGGATCGGGCAGCCGCTGCTTGTACCCCAGCGACACCCGCTCGTTGGTCCGGTCGAACTTCAGGACCACGACCTCCGCCTCGTCGCCGACCTGGAACAACTCGGAGGGATGGCCCACCCGCCCCCAGGACATGTCGGTGATGTGCAGGAGGCCGTCCAGCCCACCCAGGTCCACGAAGGCCCCGTACTCGGTGATGTTCTTGATCTTCCCCTTGATGCGCATACCTTCGGTGAGATTGGCCAGGGTCTGCTCCTTGAGGTGCTTGCGTTCCTCCTCCAGGAGCTCGCGCCGGGACAGGACGATATTGCCCCGTTTCTGATTGAGCTTGATGATCTTCATCGGGAAGGCCTTCCCGATGAGCTTGTCCAGGTCCCGCACCGGGCGCAGGTCCACCTGCGAGCCGGGCAGGAAGGCCCGCACCCCGATGTCCACGATCAGGCCGCCCTTGGTGCGGCCCAGGATCGTGCCGGTGATGGCGCCGCCCTTCTCGTACACCCGGGACAGCTCGTCCCAGATCTTGATCTTCTCCGCCTTCTCGCGGGAAAGGACGATCAGGCCCTCGCTGTCTTCCTTCTGCTCGAGGTAGACGTCTACCACGTCCCCGACCTTGGCGATCACCTCGCCCGAAGGTGAACGGAACTCCCGCAAGGGGATCAGGCCCTCGGACTTGTAGCCGATGTCAATGAGGACGGCATCATCCTTGATCTCCAGGATGGTCCCCTTGACGATCTCCCCCTCGACGATGTCACGGACACTCTGCTCGTAGATCTCCCGCATCTCCGCCGAGGGGCCCGAGCGCTCCGCCTCTTCGGGATCCGTCGAAAACGGTGCTTCTGACTGAACCGACTGTGAGGACATGCGAACACTTACCTCCTGCACACGGCTGTGAATTGTCGCTGCCGATCCGGCCCCGCGCATGCGGGGTGCGCTAACGGAAGCGGACTAAGGCGACCATGCCGCCTCAGCGAGAAGCCAGGATGGGCTGCTCCGCCGGCGGGCGGAGCGCCGCAATAGCCTCCATGAGTTCCAGGCAAAAGGCCTCGACGGCCTCACGGTCGGGACGGCCGCCGGTTGGAAACGTGAGGGGCGGGCCGAATCGGACCCGCAGGGGCACTCGCCGCACCCGGCGACTGCCGCGAGACAAGACCCGCTCTGCCCCCCAGTGAAACACCGGAATCACCGTCGCCCCCGAGCGGGCGGCGACCACACCGATCCCGGGCTTGGCTGGACGCAACGCGCGACCGTCCCCCCGCGTTCCCTCGGGGAACATCAGGACGACCCGCCCGGCTGCTAGGAAGGAGAGTGTGCGCTTCAGCGTGGAGGGATCGACGCGCTCCCGCGTGACGGGATAGGCTTGAACGGCGCGCAGAAGCCACCCCATGAACGGGTTCCGGAACAGCTCCTTCTTCGCCATGAAGTGGACCCGGCGGGACACCGAGATCCCGACCAGCACCGGATCCAGATAACTCACATGATTGGGTGCCAGGATGACCGGGCCGCTCTCCGGAACATGCTCCTGCCCCTCGACGGAGAGCGCGAAGAAGGTCCGGGCGATCCAGCGGCTGAGGTGGTACCCGATCGCGTATATCATCGTCCGCGGTCACCTCGGGGAGGGCCGCGACAGGTACGCATGATACACAGCCGCCCTCACCGAGGCAAGGAAAAACTTCCGTATCCTCACAGAAATTCAGGACTTATCCGGTTTCACGAACCGTCCGACAGCCGTCAGCATCCGGCGCAGGACCTCGTCGGCATCGAGGCCCGTGGAATCGATCCGGATGGCATCGGCCGCCGCCGCGAGAGGCGAGGTCGCACGGCCGCGGTCGCGCGCGTCCCGGCGGGCCACGTCATCCTGGACCGCCGTGAGATCGGCATCGGTCCCGGTCCGCCGCAGATCCTGCAGGCGGCGGGCTGCGCGCACGGTGAAATCGGCGTCCAGGTAGAACTTCAGATCGGCATCGGGAAAGACCACGGTCCCGATGTCCCGGCCGTCCATGACGATCCCACCCGCCTCAGCCATCGCTCGCTGGAGCGCCACGAGCCGGCGGCGGACCTCGGGGTAGGTGGAAACCACAGAAGAGGCCTCATCCATCGCGCGGGTCCGGAGTTCGACCGTGACATCTCGGTCGTCCACCAGGACACGGGGGCCCGTTGCACCTGGAACCACCCGGATGTCGGTGCCCAGGGCCAGGGCCGCGATGCGTTCGCGATCCCGCAGGTCTACGCCTGCCTGGATCGCCTTCCATCCCATCGCCCGGTACATCGCGCCACTGTCGATGTACACGTATCCCAGGGCCTCGGCCAGGTGTCGCGCCGCCGTGCTCTTGCCCGCGCCGACGGGACCGTCAATTGCGATCACGAGGCGCCTTCTCTGTCCAGTCATCGAGCACGCAGAAACACCCACGATTGAACCACACATTTCGCAGAGTACGCAGATTGTTTCGGATTGATCATCAGGAGAAATCTGCGCAATCTGCGGTTTCCGTTACGTCGCGAGGAGTCAGTCGGCGTCCTCGAGTTCTCGAATGGCACAGTCTGGCGCCACCTCGGCCAGCAACCGGGCAAAGCCTGGGAACGAGGTCTCAACGCAGGCCACATCCTGCACCCGGGTCTCTCCGTCAGCGAAGAGGGCGGCGACGGCGAGCGCCATGGCCATGCGATGGTCCCCGCGGCTCCCTACGACCGCGCCTCGCAGGCGCCGCCCGCCCGCGATGCGCAGGCCGTCCCGCTCCTCGACCACCTGGGCCCCGAGCTTGGTCAGTTCCCCGGCCAACGCGGAGAGCCGGTCCACTTCCTTCACCCGGAGTTCGGCCGCACCCGAGATGACGGTCTCTCCCTCGGCCAGGGCCCCAGCCACCGCCAGGGCCGGGATCTCATCGATCAGCCGCGCGATCAGCTCGGCCCCGATCCTCGTGCCGCGAAGACGGGCCCCATGCACCGAGAGATCTGCCAGAGGCTCACCCGCCTCGGTCCGCGCCCGCGCCTGCGTGATGGTCGCGCCCATCGCCTTCAGCACCTCCAGCACCCCCGCTCGCGTGGGGTTCACTCCCATGTCACGAATGCGCACCTCGCCCCCCGGGTCAGCCGCCGCGGCTGCAAGGAAGAACGCAGCCGAGGACAGATCTCCCGGAACGGCGACGCTGGTGGCTCGCAGACGCGCTGGCCCGGTCACGCTCACCGTGGTTCCCTGGCGTCGCACGGCCACGCCGAAGGCGGCCAGCATCCGCTCGGTGTGGTCCCGGGAGAGCACTGGCTCCGTCACGCTGGTCTCGCCCGTCGCCTGGATGCCGGCCAAGAGGATGGCCGACTTGACCTGGGCGCTGGCCACGGGGGAAGTCCACGCGATTCCGGACAGTTGGCGGCCCTGGATGGCCAGGGGCGGGTACTGTCCGCCGGCGCGTCCTAGCAGCGTGGCGCCCATGGCGGTCAGCGGATCCACGACGCGCCGCATGGGCCGGCAGCGGAGGGAGGAATCTCCGGTGAGGATGCTGAAGAAGGGCCGGGCCGCCAGGAGCCCAGCCAGGAGGCGCAACGTCGTCCCCGAGTTTCCCGCGTCGAGGACGACCTCGGGTTCGTGCAACCCCTCGGGCCCCTGGCCGCGAATCACGATGCGCCCATCGGCTGATTCCGTGATCTCCACGCCGAGGGCTCGGAGGGCAGCCAGGGTCGCCAGGCAGTCCTCGCTCCTCAGGAAGCCGCGCACTTCCGTGCTCCCCTCCGCCAGAGCCCCCAGGAGGAGGCTGCGATGCGAAATGGACTTGTCCCCCGGGACACGGATGGCCCCCCGGATCCCATGCGTCCCGCGCAGCACCCAGCTTCGCATCGTGCGCCCGGCGCTCCTCACCTGTCCGAACCGCTTCTCCGCCCGTCCTGCCAATCGGATTGCGGCAGCGAGACCTGGGGTTGCAGGCGACCGACGAGCTGCTCCGCGAGCGGTTCCACCCAATCCCACCCTCGGACCGTCACCCATTCGGCGATCGGCTCACGACGGAACCAGACCAATTGTCGACGTGCGTACCGTCGGGTGGCCCGCTGCATGTGGAGGAGTGCGTCTCCCCCCGTCAGGCGCCCTTGAAGATGCGCGACTGCCTGGCGATACCCCAATGATCTGAAGGCGGGAAGGTCGGGTCCATACCCTTTCGCCAGCAGCTCGCGCAGCTCTCCCACGAGCCCCCCGTCCCACATGGCTCGCGCCCGCTCGTCGATCAGCCGGTCGAGTTCCTGGCGGTCGCGGGCGAGGACCAGCATGGCCGACACGTGCAGACGCGGCGCATCCCAGAGGTCCGGCCGGATCTCCGACGGACGCCGCCCCGTGACTTCCAGGAGTTCCAGCGCCCGGACGATCCGGAAGAGGTCGCGCGGATGCACCCGGGCGGCCGTGGCGGGATCGAGGCCCACCAAGCGCTCGTGCAACCCCTGGGAACCGACCGTCTCCGCCTCTCGCCGGAGCCGCGCTCGGATGGCTGGGTCGCCGCCCGTCCCGGCCAGCCGTCCCTTCAGGAAGGCGCGGAGATACAGGCCCGTGCCCCCCACGATGATGGGTATGCGGTCGCGCCCGCGGATCTCGGCGACCAGCGCATGCGCACGGCCGGCGAAATCGGAGGCGGAGAACGTTTCGCTTGGTTCACAGATATCCAGGAGGTGGTGCGGGGTGGCCGCCCGCTCGGCGGGCGATGGCTTGCCGGTCCCCACATCCATCCCCCGGTACACCTGCAGGGAGTCGGCGACGATGATTTCGCCTGAAATGCGCCTGGCCACGGCCAACGCCAGGGCCGACTTCCCCACGGCCGTGGGGCCGGCGATGATGAGCAGAGCTAGGGGGATGGCGAGGGCTCCTGCCGTGAAGGTCAACGCAGAGGGATCCGCTCCTCGATCTGGAAGTGGATGTTGTAGCGATACCGGGGCAGTTCCACAGGTGCCACCCAGGTGACCCGAACGACCAACATCCCCCCCTCTCGGACGATTTCAATATTATCCTCGTTGAGCGCCAAACCCTCAATCTTTGCTCGACGTATGAGTTCCGCCTTCGCACTGGCCTCATCGGGTGAGGCGACGACGGCCATGGCCGCTTCTTTCACCGGGTCGGTCATGCTGAGGTAGGTCCAGTAGGGCGGGACGAACTGGATGGCCAGATAGATTCCCGCCACCACCACCAGAACCAACAGCACGGCCCCGAGGCGAATCTTCCCCGGGGCCGACTGGTTCACCCCTCGTCCCTGAAACCACCGCGTGGTGGTGCCGCGCTGCGCGTCCAGTGGAGGCCCTCCCGATTCCGCTGACCCGGCGCCGGCTACCGGCGGCCCTTCAGCCAGCTCATCATCCCGCGGAGTTGCTTCCCGACCACCTCGATGGGGTGATCGGCCTCCTTCCGCCGCACGGCAAGGAAGCTGGGGCGGCCCGCCTGGTTTTCCAGGATCCATTCCCGGGCGAACTGGCCGTTCTGGATCTCCCCCAGGATCTTCTTCATCTCGGCCTTGACCGCCTCACCGATGACCCGCGGGCCCCGGCTGTAGTCGCCGTACTCGGCGGTGTCGCTCACCGAGTACCGCATGTAGGCGAGCCCCCCCTGGTACATGAGGTCCACGATCAGTTTCATTTCGTGCATGCACTCGAAGTAGGCGGACTCGGGCTGGTAGCCCGCCTCCACGAGCGTCTCGAATCCCGCCTTGATGAGTGCCGAGACGCCGCCGCAGAGCACCGTTTGCTCGCCAAACAGATCCGTCTCGGTCTCTTCCTTGAACGTGGTATCCAGGACGCCTGCCCGGGTACACCCGATGCCCTTGGCATAGGCCAGGGCTGTCTGCTTGGCCCTGCCCGAGGGGTCCTGGTGCACCGCCACCAAGGCGGGCACACCCGATCCCTCGGTGAATACCTGTCGCATCATGTGTCCGGGAGCCTTGGGGGCGATCATGGAGACGTCCACCTCAGGGGGCGGGACGATCTGGTTGAAGTGGATATTGAATCCGTGGGCAAACATCAGAGTCTTGCCCGGGGTCAGGGCCTTGCGGATGGACTCCTCGTACACCTGCCGGTGGGTCTGGTCGGGGAGCAGGATCATGATCACCTGCGAGGCCTCGGCCGTCTCCTGCACCGTCCCGACCTTCAGGCCGTCCGCCTTGGCCTTGTCCCAGGACTGGCTCCCCTTGTACAGGCCCACCATGACCTCCAGCCCGCTGTCCCGGTGGTTCAGGGCGTGGGCGTGGCCCTGGCTGCCGTACCCGATGATGCCGATGGTCTTGCCCTTCAAGAGGCCGAGATCCGCATCCTTGTCGTAGTAGAGTTTGGCCATGGGTCTCCTCGTTTCACTCCGCCACTGCCTGCTTCCGGCCGGCCACTCGGAGCCTGCTCTCTTCCCGTCTCGAGACGGCCTTGTTCCCCCGGGCGATGGCCAGCGTGCCGCCGCGCACGATCTCCTGGATGCCGAAGGGCTGGAGGAGCTCCAGCACCGCCTGGATCTTGCCTTCCTCCCCCGTGACCTCCAGGGTGTAGGTGGTGGGCGTGACGTCCACGATCCGGCCGCGGAAGATCTCTGTGATGCGCAGGATCTCGGCCCGGTTCATCGGCTCGGCGTTGACCCGGATGAAGACCATCTCCCGGTTCACGTGCGGCTCGTCGGTCAGGTCCACGACCTTGATCACGTCGATGATCCGGTGGAACTGCTTCACCATCTGCTCCATCACCCACTCGTCCCCGCGGACCGACATCGTCATCCGGGAAACGGTGGGGTCCAACGTCTCCGCCACGGATAGACTATCGATATTGTACCCCTTGGCCGCGATCAAGGCGGAGATCTTGGCCAGGACCCCCTGGTGGTTCTCCACGAGAAGGGACAACGTGTGCTTGCGGTAATGCTTGGGGTCGGTCATCGCCAGCCCTGGAACAGCTTCTCGGGGATCGGCTCCCCGGCGTCGATGATATCCTTGAGGGCGCCGCCGGCCGGGATCATGGGGAAACAGTTCTCTTCACGATCGCACACGAGATCCACCACCACCGGGCCAGGCGTGCTGATCGCTTTCTCGATGACGGGCTTGACGTCCCCCTCTCGCTCCGCCCGGAGCCCTGCGGCGCCGAAGGCCTCCGCCAATCTGACGAAATCCGGCTGGACCTCCAAGTCCACCTGCGAGTAGCGCTTGCCGTAGAACATCTGCTGCCACTGCCGGACCATCCCCAGGTACTTGTTGTTGATGATGAAGATCTTCACCGGGAGATTGTACTGCACGCAGGTGATGAGGTCCTGCATCGTCATCTGGAAGCTGCCGTCGCCGTCGATGTCGACGACCAGCTTGTCCGGGAATGCCGCCTGCGCGCCCAGGGCCGCGGGGAAGCCGAAACCCATGGTCCCGAGGCCGCCGGAGGTGATCCAACGGCGCGGGTGGCGAGCCCGGTAGTACTGGGCGGCCCACATCTGGTGCTGGCCCACCCCGGTGGAGACGATGGGGTCCTGTTCCTCCGTCAGCCGGTAGATCTGGTCGATGGCGTACTGCGGCTTGATGCACCCGTCGGGATGCTGGTAATAGGTCAGCGGGTGCGTGCGCTGCCACTCGGCGATCTGGCCGTACCACTCCTCGAACTCCGTGCGCCAGTCGCGCGTGACCTTCCTGAGCTCGACGTTCAGTTGGGTCAGGACCCGCTTCACGTCCCCCACGATGGGCACGTCCACGTGGACGTTCTTCCGGATGGAGGTGGGGTCGATGTCCACGTGGATGATCTTGGCGTTCTTGGCGAACTCGGACAGCTTCCCGGTCACCCGGTCATCGAAGCGGGGGCCGATGGCGATGATGAGGTCGGCGTGGACCATGCACATGTTCGCCGTGTAGGTCCCGTGCATCCCCAGCATGCCCAGCCACAGGGGATGCGAGGTGTCCAGGGCCCCTAGCCCCATGAGGGTGAGCGTCGTGGGAATCTGGGTGATGTTGACCATCTCGGTGAACTCGGCCGACGCATCGGCGTGGATGATCCCTCCGCCACCGTAGATCACGGCTCGCTTGGCCGAGGCGATCAGCTCGGCCGCTTTCCGGATCTGTCCCAGGTGGCCATTCACCGACGGCTTGTAGCCACGAATGTCAACCTCTTCGGGATAGTCCTTGAACTCGGCCCGGCCCATGAGGATGTCCTTAGGCAGGTCCACCAGAATCGGCCCAGGCCGGCCGCTGCGCGCGATGTAGTAGGCCTCCTTGATGATCCGGGGAAGCTCTTCTGTTTTCAGCGCCAGGAAGTTGTGCTTGGTGCAGGTCCGCGTGGTTCCGACGACGTCCGCTTCCTGGAAGGCGTCACAGCCCATCACGGCCGTCGGCACCTGGCCCGTGAAGACCACGATCGCCATGGAATCCATCAGCGCATCCGTCAGGCCGGTGATCGTGTTGGTCGCCCCCGGGCCCGAAGTGACGATGGCCGTCCCGGTCTTTCCACTGGCCTTGTAGTACCCCTCGACGGCGTGAATGGCGACCTGCTCGTGGCGGACCAGGATGTGCCGAATGGGATAGTCCAGCATGACATCATAGCCGTGGAGGATGGCCCCGCCCGGGTGACCGAAGACGGTGTGCACCCCCTCAGCCTGGAGACATTTCATGAAGATCTCGGAACCGGTGAGCCGCATGGCACTCTCCCCCCCCGCCGGGCACGAGGATCGCTCGCGCCGGCCTTTCTGGCTGGATTCCCGCCCGGCCGTCCAACCGGTAGGACCTAGGGGCGGATTGTAGGCGCTGCTAGATACCACAAGGCGCAGTTTGCGTCAATCAAAAAGTTGTTTGAAACTGCAGGAATGACGGGAGGTTACATAGAGAAGTTCAGCCGAAGGACGCACGAACACCAGAACGGCACGCCCCCGACAAGCCCTTGAAGCACCCGGCACGCCTCTGTCTAGTCGACCTGTAGGGACGAGACGTCCCCCTTGGTCTCTCGGGATCGCCGCCGTCGCAGGAGGCCCACGGCCCAGCCGAACTCTTCGCAGCGCAAGGCACCAGCGGCTGCGGCGAAGAGCGCAACGCCGACACCAATTTCTCCACTCAATACCACCGCCTTGAACGCGGCCCGGGAGATGGCGAGGACGTCCCACCAGCGCTGAATCAGGATCCCCCACGCGGCCATGGGAGGCACGCCAGAGTGACCTTTGCGGCCGGGAACACCAGCCGCCCCATCCCCAGCGGTCCGATCCGGCGGCGTAGGCGCGTGAACAGCAGGATGAAGTTACTCACCGACGACACCGCTGTCGCCAGGGCGAGACCCGCTACCCCCAAGGGGCGCATCAGGAGAATGCTCGTCGCGATGTTCACCCCGACCGCCATCATCCCCGTCGTCACCGGCGTTCGTGTATCGTGCATGGCATAGAAGGCCGGGGTCATGATCCGGTTGCTGACGTAGAACATCAGCCCCAAAGTGTAGGCGAGCAAGATCTGCGCCGTGAGCACGGTCACCGGGCGGGTGAAGGCGCCCCGCTCGAAGAGAACGTGCAGGATCGGCAGGCGAAAAACCAAGAGCCCCACCATCGCCGGCAGCGTAAGGAAAATCGCCAGGCGCAGGCTTCCCTGTAAGGCGCCCTTCACCTCCCCCATGGCATCTTTGGCGAAGGAAGCCGCCATCACCGGCAGAGCGCCGGTGGCGATGGCCACCCCAATCACCCCGATGGGAAACTGGACCAGGCGGAAGGCATAGGTGAGGGCCGCCACGCTTCCCTGGGGGAGATAAGAGGCCAGGTATGTTCCCACGAAGACGTTGATCTGCGTGATCGACAATCCGGCCACTCCAGGTGCCATGAGGCGAGCGACCTCGCGCACCCTGGGATCGAGAGGCGCCACGCGGAGCGTCGGCCGCCATCCCCGGGCCACGGCAGCCGGCACCTGGATCAGAAGCTGGCCGGCACCGCCCACCAAGAGCGCGAAGCCCAGAGGGAGGACGGGATTGCTGGCGTGGGGCGCAACGAGCAGGGCGGCGGCGATCAAAGCGATGTTCAGCACGCTCGGCGAGAGGGCCGGCGTCAGGAAGTGGCCCAGGGAGTTCAGGATCGCCATGAAGAACGCCGCCAAGCCGACCAGGAAAATGTACGGGAACATGATCCGGAGGAGTTGGACCGTGAGGGGCACCTTCCCTGGGATCTCTGCGAAACCCGGTGCCAGGACGCGAACGATTTCCGGCGCGAAAATGACGCCCAGGAGCGTCACGCCTGCCAAGACCACGACCAGGGTGCCCATCACCTTCGCCGCGAGGTCCCACGCCGCCCGACGCCCTTCCCGCGTCGCGGTCCTGGTGAAGATCGGAATGAAGGCGGCCGAGAGGGCCCCCTCCCCAAGGAGTTCGCGGAGTGTGCTGGGGATCCGGAAGGCCACGAAAAAGGCGTCGGCCAGCAGGCCCGCGCCGAAGAGCCAAGCGATGGCCATGTCCCGGACGAATCCGAGGACGCGGCTCACGAGCGTGGCAATGCTGACGATGCTGGCGGCCGAGGCGATCTGCCGGACGTGGCCCGCGTGGGTGGTCATTGGGCCTTCAGAACACGGCAAGGGGCGCGACGAACCGCGCCCCTACGGAGAAAACCCTTGACATCCCCGCCCCACTCTTTTAAAAGGAGAGCGCCGTCCGGCCTGCCAGGTGGGCCTCCGGACGGCTTTTCTTCGAGGCCACCGCACAAAGGAGCCGTGTTCATGCCGATCATCACATCGTCCATCAAGGACCTGCGCCGCACCGCGCGACGGAGCGAGCACAACCGGGCCGCGAAGGGCAAGCTCCGCTCCAATCTCAAGAGGGTTCGCGCCGCTCTCGCGGAGAATCAGGGACAAGCCGCGGCGCAGGTCATGGCCGCCGCCACACCGGTCATCGACCGCGCCGTGAGCAAGAAGATCCTGCACAAGAACGCCGCCGCCCGCCAGAAGTCCCGCCTCATGCGACACCTCAATCGCCTGGCCAAGCCGGCAGCATCCTGAGCCGCCGTCACAGTCCTTCCAGAAGCCGCGTCACGACCTGGGCCGCGAGGTCCTGCGCGGCGCGCTGATCCGCCTCTTCCTCGGCCGAGCGGGTGCCCACGACATCACTCCCCGTCGTGTAAAAAGCCTCCCCGGTGATCTCTTCCTTCAAGAGCACCTTCTCCTCGCCCCGCTGCGTCAGTCGCATTGCGAAAATGAGACGGACGCGAAAGCGGCGGCCCACGTCACTTGTGTCGAAGGCAATGGGGATGTTCTCGTAGGCAGTCAGGTTGCCCGACAGGACCGCATCGGCTATCTCTTGGGAGGCAAGGTGCATCCGACCATCCTGTTGGAGGCGTCGCAGGATGGCGGCGCCGACGAGACCCTGGAGGCCGGGGCGGAAGGTGTCGTTGGTGAGCGGGGCGAGGTGGAGGCGCTGGATCTCCGCCGGCAAGCTGCCGGTCCCGAGTGGCTGGTAGCCGCAGCCAGCGGCCAGCAGGAGGAGGCAGGCGAGTACCAGGGGCGTCCAACCGCGAGCATCCAAGCCGTGAGTCACGATGCAGGCTTCGTCACGAAGAGACAACGATGTTCACGAGTTTGTCCGGGATCACAACGACCTTGCGCACGGCCTTGCCGGCCGTCCACGATTGGATGCGCGGATCCAAGAGCGCCAGCTCTTTGAGCCGATCCTCCGCCATCCCCCGCGGGACGTGCTGCCGGCTCCGGACCTTGCCGTTCACCTGAACGACCACCTCGACCGTGTCCGCCTGGGCTAACGCGGCATCCGCCACCGGCCAGGGCTGGCGGAAGATGCTCCCCCGGTGACCCAGCGTCTCCCAAAGCTCCTCCGCCAGGTGGGGCGCGAACGGGGCCAGCATCAGGAGCAGCGCGGTTACGCCCTCGGTGAACGCCAGGATCCGGTCGCGGACAGACGGCGTGAGATCCGCCGCCCCGGCTGGCCCGGCGGGCAGGTCGTCCTGGAATCGGGTCAGGGCGTTCTGCAACTCCATCAGGGCGGCGAGCGCCGTGTTGAAGTGGAACGCATCCTCGAGGTCATGGGTGACCTTGGCGATGGTCTGGTGGGTCACCCGCCGGAGGAGCCGGCTCTGCTCCGCCTGGGCGTCACCTCCCCAGGTGAGACCCCGTCCGGCCTGGACGCACGCCGCCTGATCCTCCACGAGCCGCCAGATGCGTGAAAGGAATCGGAAGGAGCCTTGCACCCCCTCGTCCGACCACTCCAGGTCCTTCTCCGGGGGCGCCGCGAAGAGCGAGAAGAGCCGGATGGTGTCGGCCCCGTACCGTTCCAGGAGATCGTCCGGGTCCACCACATTCCGTTTGGACTTCGACATCTTCTCGGTCCGGCCGATCTCCACCGGACGCTGGCACTCGGTGCACCGGCCCTGCTTGTCCACCTCGCCGGGCAGGCGATAGCCGTGCTCGGGGCACCGGTAGCTCTCCTTGCAGACCATCCCCTGGGTCAGCAGATTGGTGAAGGGCTCGCTGATGGTGGTGAGGCCGAGATCCCGGCACACCTTGGTGAAGAAGCGCGCGTAGAGGAGATGCAGCACCGCGTGCTCGATCCCGCCGATGTATTGGTCCACCGGCAGCCAATACTGCACCTTGGCCGGGTCCAGGGGGCGCGACGTCTCCTGGGGGCTCGCAAAGCGGAGGAAGTACCAGGAGGAGTCCACGAACGTGTCCATGGTGTCGGTCTCGCGCCGCGCCGGACGTTGGCAGGCGGGACACGCGGTATGCACGAAGGCCTCGACCCGTGCCAGGGGTGAGCCCCCCATCATCGTGATCTCCACATCGGGGGGCAGGATCACGGGGAGGTCGGATTCCGGGACGGGCACGACGCCGCAGGCGTCGCAGTAGACGACGGGGATGGGCGTCCCCCAGTACCGCTGGCGCGAGATCAGCCAGTCGCGGATCCGATAGTTCACCGCCCGCTTCCCGCTCCCCTTCTCTTCCAGGAACTGGCAGACCGCCAGTTTGCCCTCCTGGCTGCCCATGCCGTCGAACGCGCCGGATTGGACCATGGTCCCCTCGCCCTCGTAGGCGGCCTCCAGCCCCTCGCTGGCCACGCTCTCCCCCGAGGGCTGGATCACCACGCGGATCGGCAGGCCGTACTTGCGGGCGAAGTCGAAGTCCCGCTGGTCGTGGGCCGGCACCGCCATGATCGCTCCCGTCCCGTATTCCATGAGGACGAAGTTGGCGACCCAGATGCGGATGCGCTCCCGCGTCATGGGGTTGACGGCATAGGCGCCCGTGAACACACCCTCCTTCTCGGTCGCGGCGTCGGTCCGCAGGATCTTGTCCGCGCGCCGCATCCGCGCGACGAAAACCCCCACGGCGCGCTCCTGCGAGGTGCCGGCCGAGAGGGAGAGCGCCAGCGGATGCTCAGGCGCCAGCACCATGAAGGTCGCGCCGAACAGCGTGTCGGGCCGCGTGGTGAAGATGCGGAGGCTTCCCCCCTCCGCCAGGGCGAACTCGACCTCGGCCCCCACGCTCTTCCCGATCCAGTTGCGCTGCATCACCCGCACCCGCTCGGGCCAGCCGGACAGGGTGTCGATGTCGCCCAGCAGTTCCTCCACGTAGGCGGTGATCTTGAGGAACCATTGCTCCAGCTCCTTCTGGGCCACCGGCGTGTCCACATGTCGCCAGCAGACGCCCCCTTCGGCCTGCTCGTTGCTCAGGACCGACTGGCACCGCTCGCACCAGTTCACCGGGGCGCGCCCGCGGTAGGCCAGGCCGCGCTCCAACATCTTCAGGAAGAACCACTGGTTCCAGCGGTAGTAGGAGGGGTCGCAGCAGGTCACCTCGCGCGCCCAGTCGTAGGAGAAGCCCATGCGGCGGAGCTGCGACTTCATGTAGGCGATGTTGTCGCTGGTCCACTTGGCGGGGTGCACGCCGTGCTCGAAGGCCGCATTCTCCGCCGGGAAGCCGAAGGCGTCCCAGCCCATGGGGTGCAGCACGTTGTAGCCCCGCATGCCGAGGTACCGGGCCACCACGTCACCGATGGAGTAGTTGCGCACGTGCCCCATGTGGATCTTGCCCGAGGGGTACGGGTACATTTCGAGGCAGTAGTATTTCGGGCGCGCCCTGTCCTCCGTGACGGCAAAGGCGCCCTCCGCCTCCCACGTCTGCTGCCATTTCCGCTCGATGCGGGCGAAATCATACGCGCGCGCCATGAGGTCCTCCGGCCGTTTGCCGGCCTTATGTAGCACGAGACCTGCGCCTTGGCAAGAGCGAGTGCATCCGGGAGGATAGCGGTCAGTAGTGAACCTGGACCAGGCACAAGCCCTGCGGGGGAGCCGTCTTTCCGGCGCGCCGGCGGTCGCGGGAGGCCAGGATGTCCGCGACCTCCGCCGGCGGACGCTTCCCCCGCCCCACCTCCAGGAGGGTGCCGACCAGGATCCGCACCATGTGCTGGAGGAACGCATTCGCCGTGATCTCGAAGTGCCAGAGGTCACCCTCGGTCCGCCACGCCGCCTCCAGAATTTTCCGCACCGGCGTTCTTGCCGTGCAGGTCCCGGCGCGAAACGCCGAGAAGTCGTGGGTGCCGATCACCGCCCGGGCCGCCGCGGCCATCGCCTCCGCGTCCAGAGGCGCGGGGACATGCAGGCTGTGACGGGCCAGCCAGGCCGATGGGTAGTCACGCCGGAGCAAGGTATACCGGTACATCTTGGAACGGGCCGAGCGGCGCGCGTCGAACTCGGGCGGCGCCTCCTCGACGTGGCAGACCACGATGTCCGACGACAGGCTGGCATTGAGCGCCCTGCGCAGGGTCAGAGGATCCAGCCTGAGATCGGCCGCAAAACTCGCCACCTGCCCGAGGGCATGGACGCCCGCGTCGGTGCGCCCCGCTCCGGTCACCTGCACGGGGACTCCCGCAATGCGCGCCAGCAGCCCCTGGAGGATCCCCTGGATCGTCGGGAGGCCGGGTTGGATCTGCCAGCCGTGGTAGGCCGTCCCTTCGTACTCGAGGATCAGCTTGAACCGGCGCACTCCCACGCCTCCGGTAATCCGCCAATCGGCGATGCCATCGTTCTCGGTCGGTACATTTCTACCAGATGGCGGATTTTTATCGTACGGGTAAAATACACCATCTGGTACACCTCCGCCAATGTGAGGCGGGGAAGCACCACAATCAGGAGAGGCTCCCTGGGAAGCGAGGCAACAAACGGACACCGGCGACGCACGGAGGCCGAGAGGAGGGATTTACCTTGAGACCGAAAAAACGGCCGGGTCCCGCATTACACAACGAGTTTTTCGCCTGCGGCGAAATCCAATGCGATGTCGTCGGTAAGCCGGACGACCCGGCATTGATGCTGTCCTTCCAGCAGGCGGATATATAGCGCATCCGCCCTTTTGTCGTAAGGGATCCTCATTGGCCCCTACTCTGCCAATTGAAACTCCATCCTTCGCGTTTCCGTCACCCGCTTCGATGCATCCAGAATCTCGAGGGAAATCAGATTTCCCACCTCATCGTAATCAAGGATGACGCCCGGCTTCTCCTCGTCACTCTCAGCCACCGGCGTATTCTCCTTCAGGATCACGGTGAGCGTGTCCGTCCTTGGATCATAGGCGACTTTCATGCTTCCTCCTTCCAGTACTTCGACATCTTGCTGGTGCGATATGCGGTCACAACCTCCGCAGGTTGCCGCTCGATGTCCACAACTACCCGTACGAGATACATCCTAGCCGGTTCGCCGATTGCTATTCTGGACTGCAGCAGGACGCGCCCCGGGCGAATCTCTAGTCGCTGCTCAGGGGCAGAGAGAATTTGCCGAATTGTCTCTTTACTCAGACCACGCCTCCCCATTTCGAACTCAGCATGAGGGCCAATCACGAAGTGCTGAATCGAATGGGGTGTCACACTCGCCTCCTACCTTGGCACCGCGAGAAGCATGGCGTCCAGGAGACGCTTTTCTTCGCTGTCTCTAGGATACAGGGCCGAGAGGGCGTTGGCCAGGCGCAAGAAGTCCGGGCCGCGCTGCTGCTCTGCCTCCAGGAGGGCTCGGAGCGCGTTCGCCCGTCCGAGACGCTACGCCCGGCGGGTTGGATTGTCAATACGGAGGCCCGGGTGCATAGCGGCGGGGTGACCCAGAGGCGACCGCGTTGGCGGGCTGGGCAACGCGAGGTGAGGGAACAACTATTTGACGTATAATGCAGCGTAGTATCTCTCACATGAAAGCGACTCACGAGGGTAGACTCCCAGAGTCTGATCCCCTTCTTCCGAAAATGGCAGCTAGAAAAAGGGGCTTCTGTTCTGTAGAACCGGAGGCGTGTGACGAGCACGGCCACCGCACCCCTAACAGAAGGAGAAGCCCCCTGCCTAGTCTGCGTGACCATGCCACCCGAATCAAGCGGTCCCCTTCGTAGAAGGGACCGGGTCCCACCTTACGTCTGCTCGATTTGCTTGCAGGCGGGGAAGCGGGAGCAACCCCAGAACTGCTGGCCGGTATGCGTGCCCCGTTGCGCCGTCCGGAGGACCATGTCCGCCCCACACTTGGGGCAGATCTTCCGAGATGCGGTCCCCGCATGTGGTGCCGTCGCGGCCGGCCCGTCCTGGACGCTGAGTACCAGCTCGGCAAGCTGTTGCCCCTCGATAAGCTCAATCGGCTTCCCGGCCGCGAAACTTCTTGCCTCTTGGGTGAAGAGACCCGACGTGACGATAATGGCGCCGTCAGCGTGTCGATCGGTCATCACGCCGAGGATCTCGCGCACGACCTTGACGCCGACCTTCCAAGCCTTCCACTGCTTGCATTGCACTAGCAGCGTGCTCCCGTCCCTTTTCAGGACCAGGTCTACCCCACCGTCCGGGCAATCGCTGGCGTTACCTGACACCGCGTAACCCTGTCGACGATACGCCTCCCCTACCAGCGTCTCAAATCGCCGCCAGGACAGGGAGCGGATGCTTCCGAGGTCCTTCTGCTTATCGAGCAGCCGACGCTTGCGATATTGTCGGAAAGCAGCGAGCGGAGCCGGAAGTAGGAGGACCAAAGCAATAAACGGTGCTGCCACGGAACCAATTCCGAGGATAGCCTTGAGGGCGAAGGTTGAGCTGGTCACGGATCCGGCGGGGATAAAGAGCGGTACGACGAACCGGAGAAGAAGGCTGCTATCCCAATAGTGTCTGAGTATGTAAGCCTCGATACGTAGAAGCGCATCGGGGAACTCGGCTATCCTCCTCGGGGCTCGCAACCCAGAGAGAGGAGGCCAAGGACCGATGCGCCTGGAAACGTTTATCAGGAAGT
>JBIOJT010000049.1:0-18322 GCA_044451055.1 Methylomirabilales bacterium (SeqCode) | reverse complement strand
CGCCCTGGAGGGCATGAACAACAAGGTGAAGGCGATCAGTCATCGGGCGTTCGGCTTCCGGACGACGTGGACGTATATCGCGAACATCTACCACTGCTGTGCGGGGCTCCCACTCCCCTGACACTGTTGGGAAGGGAGCCTGATTGTGTATGTGAGCAGTCCCGCAGCTTCGGCGACCAATGGGCGGCACTCCGGGTGGATGGCGGAGTGGTTCGCGCCATCCTGTGAGCGTGGAGGTGCGGTGGCCGTGACTCTTAAGGACACGTCCAGCATATCGTCGAGCGGTAGGCCCGCTATGGACGGCCAGTCCCCATGAGCCTGAGTTGGGGTCGGGAGATCTGCGGCAATCTCGCGACGGCCGAGTCGCGCGAATGGCTCTGCACCAACGGCATTGGGGGCTTTGCCTCCGGGACCGTGGCAGGAATGCTCACCCGGCGCTATCACGGCCTCTTGACGGCGGCCCTCAAGCCACCCCTGGGGCGGACGCTCCTCGTGGCCAAGCTGGATGAGACCATGGAGTACGATGGACTGCGGTGCGCCCTCTTCACCAATCGCTGGGCCGACGGCACGGTGGCCCCCCGCGGCTACCGTTTTCTCGAACAATTCCGGATGGAGGGAACGACGCCCGTCTGGACGTACGCGTGCGCGGACGCGTTGCTGGAGAAGCGCGTCTGGATGGAGCAGGGTGCGAACACGACGTACGTCCGGTATCGCCTGCTTCGAGGCCGCAAGCCGGTCGCACTGGAGATGAAGGCGCTGGTGAACTACCGCGACTATCATGCCACGACGCGGGGCGCCGGCTGGCACATGGGGGTCGAGCGAGTATCAGGAGGCGCGCGCGTCGTCGCCTTTTCCGGGGCCCGGCCGTTCTTCATCTTGGCCGATGGGGTTGAGGTCGGGCCGACGCATGACTGGTACAACGGCTTCGATCTGGCCGCCGAGCGGGAGCGTGGGCTGGATGCCCGCGAGGACCACCTGCATGCCGCCACCTTCCGGGCCGCCCTGCAGCCGGGTGAGGCGCTCACCGTCGCGGTGTCTTCCGAGCCGACGCCATCGCTGGACGGGGTGGCAGCCTGGCAAAGGCGACGGCGCCATGAGGAGGAACTCCTGACTCGTTGGGAGCGGGCCCATCGGGTCGCACGGCAGGCGCCGGAGTGGGTCCGTCAGCTTGTCCTGGCTGCGGATCAGTTCGTGGTCCGCCGCCCCCTGCCTGATGATCCGGAAGGCATGTCCGTCATCGCCGGGTACCACTGGTTCGGGGACTGGGGGCGGGATACGATGATCAGCCTGCCCGGCCTCTCAGTCGCGACGGGTCGCCCAGAAGTGGCCAGGCAAATCCTCACGACTTTCGCGCGCTGCGTGGACCGGGGAATGCTGCCCAACCGGTTCCCCGACGCGGGTGAGGCGCCGGAGTACAACACCGTGGATGCCACGCTCTGGTACTTCGAGGCGATCCGCGCATACCACACGGCGACCGGCGACGCTGCGCTTCTCGAGCGGCTCTTTCCCGTGCTGGAAGAGATCGTCCGCTGGCACCAGAGGGGCACCCGCTACGGGATCGTGATGGATCCGAAAGACGGCCTCCTTCGATCCGGAGAATCGGGCGTCCAACTCACCTGGATGGATGCCAAGGTGGGGGACTGGGTGGTCACGCCGCGGACGGGGAAGGCGGTGGAGATCAACGCCCTCTGGCACAACGCCCTGTGCGCCATGGCCGCCTTCGCCCAGCGCCTGGGGCGTCCGGATGAGGCGTGGAGGAGTCTGGCGGGGGAGGTGCGGACGGGATTCGCTCGGTTCTGGAACGAGCGGAGCGGGTACTGTTACGACGTCCTGGATGGCCCCGACGGGAACGACGACTCGCTCCGTCCCAACCAGATCCTCGCCGTCTCGCTCCCCACGAGCCCGCTTTCTCCCCATCAGCAGCGGCAGGTGGTGGATGCCTGCGCGCGACACCTGCTGACCTCGTTCGGCCTCAGGAGTCTGGCGACCGACCACCCCCAGTATCGTGGGCGGTACGGTGGCGGACCGTGGGAGCGGGACGCCGCCTACCACCAGGGCACGGCGTGGGGGTGGCTCTTGGGCCCGTTTGCGTTGGCCCACCTGCGAGTCTACAAGGATTCTGAAATGGCGCTTGCCTTTCTTCAGCCGCTGGCCCATCATCTCGGAGATTACGGGGTGGGAAGCATCGCCGAGATCTTCGATGGGGATCCCCCATTTACCCCCCGTGGCTGCATCGCGCAGGCCTGGAGCGTCTCGGAGACCCTGCGGGCCTGGATGGAAATCGCGGGAGGCGCCGGTACCCCTCATCCTAGGAAGTAAAAGCCGCACGACCCGACTCGCCCGCACCGTTTTTCACGCCTCCAACGAAGGAACCGACGGGCCATGCTGACGACGCAGGAAACACCTGATCTCGCCGCGGGCCGGGTGCTGGCGCGACCCTCGACCTCGCTGGCACCGCGGATCGTGATCCTCGGAGGGGGATTTGCCGGGGTCACGACCGCACTGGAGTTGGCCAAGCGATGTGCGGGGGTCCTGCCGGTCCACATCACCCTGCTGAGCGCTCACAACTTTTTCCTGTTCACCCCGATGCTGGCAGAGGCCGCCACGGGCGCCGTGGAGTCCCGGCACGTGCTCTATCCGATTCGACCCCTGTGTGGCAAGCTCGGCGTGGAGTTCGGCGAGATGTTCATCGAGACCGTGGACCTCGATCGACGTCGGGTGGTGGCACGGCATAGCCGCTCCGAGGTTCGCCAGCACGTGAATTACGACAAGCTGGTCCTGGCCCTGGGAGCGACGCCAAACGTCGACATGGCGCCCGGGGCCGGAGAGCACGCTCTGACCTTCAAGGGAGTGGGCGATGCCGTGCAGATCCGAAACCGCGTGATCGACCTGTTCGAGGCGGCTGCCCTGACCGACGACCCGTGGGTCCGGAAACGCCTCCTCACCTTCGTCGTGGTGGGGGCGGGCCACGCGGGCACGGAGCTGATGGCGGCGCTGGAGGAATTGACGCGCGGGATCCTCATTCGCCATTACCCGTCCATTCCCAGGGAAGCGATCCGGCTGGTCCTCGTGGGCAGCGCGGTCCTCCCCCAGACGGCGACGAACCTGGCCGCATACGCCAAGGAGCAGCTGATCAAGCGGGGGATCGAGCTGGAGACGAGCCGGGCCGCCAGGGTCAGGGCTGATGGTCTGGAGCTGCAAGACGGGCGGGTCATCCCGAGCGAGTGTGTCATCTGGACGGCCGGGAACCGGGTGAGCCCGGTGATCGCCGATCTGCCCCTCGCCAAGGCGCGGGACGGGCGACTGCTCGTCAATGAGTTCTTCGAGGCCAAGGGGGCGCCCGACGTGTACGCGCTGGGGGATAACGCGGCTCAAACCGACCCGCACGCGGGCGCGCCCTATGTCGCGACGGCCCAGGTGGCGATCCGCCAGGCGCGTGCACTGGCCTGGCAGATCGAGGCCGAGTTGACCGGTCACGAGAGAAAGCCCTTCCGCTTCCGGTTGCTGGGCGAGATGGTGCCTCTCAGCCGCCGGACCGCGGTGGCCGATCTGCGGGGGGTCAAGCTCCATGGCTTCCCCGCCTGGTTCCTCTGGAAGACGGTCTACATGCTCAAGCTGCCGACCGTGGCGGCCCGTGTCCGCGTGGTCCTGGACTGGTCGGTCGAGCTGTTCTTCGAGCGGGATGTCTCGGAGCTCACGGTGGACTGAGAACAGGGGCATGCAATGCAGGAGTACACGATGGAATCGGCCACGCACGTTCGCTTACCGGTCTGGCGCCGATTGGGATGGCGCCTGGGCGCTAGCCTCATTCTCCTGACCGCGCTGGGAATCCTCCTGAGCGGCCTCCTGCAATACCGAGCACAGGATCGGTTGCTGCGCCAGTCCCTGGGCTCGCTCCTCCTGAACATCGCGCGGACGGGGGCACTGCTCATAGACGGCGACAGGCACCAGGCCGTGGTCGAGGCGGGGCGGAACGATACGCCGGCTTACGCCGTCATTCAGGAGCAATTGCGGCGAATCCAGGAGACGAACCAGTTGAAGGATGCGGTCTACACGCTGTCAAACATCGAGGGCGGAATGGCTCGCTTCGCCGTCATCAGCCAGTGGAATGTTCCGGTGGGCGAGCCGTACCGGCTCGTCCCCGAGATCCAACCCATCCTGCATCGCGTGCTGACGGATGGCGCGCCGGGCTACACGGATATCTACCGGAACGAGCACGGCGTCTGGATCACGGCCTTCGCCCCGATCAGGAACGCGGCCGGCAAGACGGTCGCAGCCCTGGACGTGGATTTCCGGGCCGACGTGTACCTGGCCGAGTTGGCCAAGGTCCGGCGCCGCCTCTACCTCCACTCGTTGGCGGCGGCAGTGTTGGCCCTGGCGGCCGGCCTCCTCCTGGCCCGGCGCATCACGCGACCGCTAGCCCAGCTCTCGGCCCTCGCGCGGGGAGTGGTCGAGGGCGATCTCAGCACCCGGGTGCACATCCACGCGCGGGACGAGATCGGCATGTTGGGGAACGTGTTCTACCTCATGGTGGATCGCCTTCGCGCCTCACATCGCAGCATGACGGACGTCCTGGTGCGGGCGCTGGAGGCACGCGGCGGGGAGACCGGATCGCTCTCGCGGGTGGCGAGAGCGGCACTGGCGGTGGCGGATCACCTGGATCTTACCCGGACCCAGCGGGAAGCCTTGGAGCTCGGCGCGCTCCTGCACGACATCGGGGAGATCCGCACGCCTGAGGCCGTGCTGCAGAAGCCCGGTCCCTTGACCCCCGAGGAGCGGCGCATCGTCCAGCAACACCCAACGTGGGGAGTGGAGATTTTGGAGAGGGTGCCGCTCCTGACGCCCGCTCTGGATGTTGTCGCCGGGCATCACGAGCGCTACGAGGGGAGCGGGTATCCGAGCGGCCTCAAGGCCGAAACCATTCCCCTCACGGCCCGGATCTTTGCCGTGGCGGATGCGATGGACGCCATGACCCACGACCGACCCTATCGGCCCGCGCGCCCGCTCTCCGAAATGCTGGATGAGTTGCGCCGCGAGGCGGGGAAGCAATTCGACCCGCGCATCGTGGAGGCTGCGCTGACGATACCTGAAGCCCGATGGGCAGAGATCCTGGGGGTCAGGGAGGCGAGCCCGGCGACTCACGCCATGTGATCGCCTGCTCGAGGAAAGATGCCAATGCTGATTGATCTGTCGATGCGCCTTCCGGACTGGTCGCTTGCAGCGCTTGCTGGAGCCTCCGAGTTCCGCGCGTTCGGCGGTGTGTCTCGGAATCAGACCTGGACAACGGTTGAGCGGCATGACGGCCGAAAGCCGGGAGGGAACATATCATGATGAGCGAGCGCAACTGGGCGAGTCCCGTGTGTTCCCTCTCCCGCCCGTTCGTCGACCCGGGTAAAGGGGCATGACCGGGGCTGTCCTCGCCATCGACATCGGTGGGACCAAGCTGGCCGCCGGGGTCGTGGACGCCGCAGGGACGATCCTGGCACGGGGGGAGGTGCCGACCTTGGCTGCCGAGGGGCCGGAGCGCGTCCTGGATCGCATCGTCCGGCTCTGCGAAGACGTGCTGGCTGCGCCCAGGGTTTCGGCCGGTTCGATTCAACGGATCGGGATCGGCTGTGCCGGCCCCGTGGATCGAGGGGCGGGGCTGATCCTGAAACCTCCGAATCTCCCGGGCTGGACTCGCGTCGCCCTGGTGGAACGCATCGAGAAGGCGCTGGGCCACCCGGCCGTCCTGGAGAATGACGCCAACGCTGCTGCCCTGGGGGAATTCCGGTATGGCGCAGGGAGGGGGGCGAGCAGCCTCGTCTATTTGACGGTGAGTACGGGGATCGGTAGCGGGATCATCCTGGATGGGAAGATCTGGCACGGCGTGAAGGACGGCGCGGGAGAGGTCGGGCACATCACCCTGCTCCCCGATGGGCCGATCTGTGGTTGCGGGAACCGGGGATGTCTGGAGGCGCTGGCCTCGGGCCCGTCCATCGCCCGCCGGGCGCGCGAGGCGCTGGCCACGGAGCGGCCGAGCCGCCTGCGCGAGGTGGGGGACTTCACCGCGGTCGACGTGGTCCAGTTGGCGCGGGAGGGGGACGTCCTCGCCGGCGAGGTGTGGGACGACACCGTGAGGTACCTCGGGCTGGGCGTCGCCGCGATCGTGACCATCCTGGCCCCCGAACGCGTGGTCATCGGGGGCGGCGTGGCCCAGGCGGGGGACATCCTGCTCGAGCCCCTGCGGCGCGAGGTCCGCCGCCGCGTCAAGCTGGTCGCAGTGGAGTCGATTCCCGTCCTCCCTGCCGCCCTCGGACCGGATGTCGGCATCCTGGGAGCCGCTGCGGTCGCTCTCGAATCGAAATTAATCCGCAGATTACGTAGGTTTCCCAGAATGCTTTGACGGCAGCGATGCAGGGCAAGGCACCGCCACAGTTTTCCGGTTGCGCCCCGCTCGTTGCTCCGGCATACTCCTCCTGGGAGGAACCGTTCAGCCCTCAGCAGTAGCGTTTCCCGCCGGTTCATCGCAGCACCCCGATGGGTGACGTCAGGACTGCCGGCATCGGACGACCTGCCCCACTGCTTTCTCAACGCTGATAGCTGAGGGTTTCAGTATGCGACACGTCCTCGATCTCAAGACGGACTCAGATCGCCCCGACCGGATTCGGCGGCGTCTACTCTCCCTGACTGTCATGGCAGCGGCACTGGCGTGCATGCCCCGGAGAGTCTGGGCGCAGGAACCGGAGCCCGGCAGTTTCGGGCGGACGATGCGTTTCGTCCGCAACTGGTGGGATCGGATAAACCGCGAGTCGGATGAGGGGGACCTGGAGGCCAAGGAGATGACCCGCTTCGTCTCTCCGGTCCGCCCTGTGCCTCGGTCGTGGTCGCATGGCGGCATCACCGTGAGCTGGATCGGCCACTCCACCTTCCTCATCAACCTGGAGGGCACGACGATCCTGACCGACCCGGTCTTCAGCGACAAGATCGGTGTCAGCCTCCTGGGTCTCAAGACGATAGGGCTCCAACGCTTCGTCCCGCCGGCATTGACGATCACAGATCTGCCTCCGCTGGACCTCATCCTCGTGTCCCACGCGCACATGGATCACTACGACATCCCGTCCCTCAGGAAACTTCCCCCGGGGATCCCGACGATCCTGGCACGGGACACCACGGAGTTCATGGAGGACCTGGGCTACACACAGCTCCAGGAGTTGGACTGGGGGCAGACAGCCGAGGTGAAAGGCGTGCGGATCGAGGCCGTCCCGGCCAAACACTGGGGCCGCCGGTACCCGTGGGACAGGGACCGTGGGTACAACGGGCTCCTGCTCACGAAGGGAAAGCGCAGCATCCTCTTCGGGGGAGACACCGCCTACACCGAGCGGCTGCCCGCCGCCACGAACGGCCACCCGCTGGATGTGGCCATCCTCCCCATCGGCGGCTATAACCCCTACATCGCCAACCACGCCAGCCCGGAGCAGGCCTGGGACCTCTTCCACGAGATGCGGGCTCGCTACCTGATTCCCATGCACTGGCGCACTTTCCGCATGTCCCGCGAGCGCCCGTTCGAGCCCTACGAGCGGCTCACGACGGCCGTGAACGGCTCCGCCCGCCGCATCGCCCTCCACACCATCGGCGAGACCTGGAGCCTGCCAGCGTAAGTCTCGTCGATCTCTTCAGCGAATTGTAAACCGCTCGATGGCCGCCTGATCGAGTACCAGGCCGAGCCCGGGCCTGTCGGGGATCCGGATCGACCCCTTGGAGGGCACGAGGCGCTCCCGGAGGATCCGTTCGAAATTGTAAATATCCTCTTCGAGGAAGAAGTACTCGACCGTCAGGGCATTGGAAACGGCGCCGACAAGGTGCACGTGCAGGTCGGCGTGCCAGTGGGGGGCGACCGGGATGTCAAAGCTTGCCGCGGTGTGAGCCACCTTCATCCATTCGCTGATGCCGCCCAGGACGCCGGCATCCGGTTGCAGGATCTGGGCCGCCTGACCCATGATGAGGTCGCGGAAATCCCAGCGGGTCTGATGGATCTCACCCGTTGCCACGGGCATGCCCACTGCCTCTGCCACCTCGGCCTGCCCCGGGATGTTGTCCGGGGCAAGGGGCTCCTCGAACCACCAGATGTCATAGGGCTGGAAGGCTTCCGCGGCCCGCACCGCCTCCGACACGCTCCTGTAGGCGTTGTTGGCGTCGAGCGCCAGGCGGACGCTCGGCCCAATGGCATCCCGGGCGGCTTTGACGCGGGCCACGTCCTCCTCGATGGAGGCGCCGCCGACTTTGATCTTCACCGAGGTAAAGCCCGCCCGCAGGTACCGCTCCATCTCCCTTGCCAGGCCGTCTGGTCCCTTGCCCTCCAGGTAATATCCGCCCGACGCGTATGCGGGAACCTCGGCCTGATACCCTCCGAGCAGCCGGGAGAGAGGGATCCCGGCCCGTTTGCCAGCCAGATCCCAGAGCGCAATGTCCACAGCCGAGATCGCACGGAGCAGCGCTCCCCGGCGCCCGACCAACAGCCCATCCTGGAACATCGTGGCCCAGTGTCGCTCGATGAGGCCGGCGTCGGCTCCCAGCAGCAGTGGTCTCAACACGTCGTCAACGGCGGTCCGCACCATGGTCCCGCCCACCGTGCCCGCGTACGTGTACCCCACCCCCTGGGTTCCATCCTCGGTCTGCACGAAGGTGAGAACAAATTCCCGTCCGCGGACCTCCCGCGTCGCGATTCGGACCGGGCGCTGCAAGGGGATTCGGACGAGCACACTCCGCACGTTCGTGATCTTCATGGACGCCTCCGTGACGATTCAGGAATCAGATAACGGGAAAGGCAGTTATGCCTTTGGAAAGGAGCCCCTCTGCAAAGGTACCGGGCACCATTTTGGCCCCGACCCCCCCGATTCTGTAAAGGCGCGAATCCATTCTTGGGGGCCTTGTCCATGCCGCAGACGCTGGCAGGCGGGATTGCTCTGGCTGTTGGCGGGATCTGGCGTCGAGACGAGCACTGCCGCGCGAGTTTAGTGTTCCACCCAGATCCGGACGGCAGAGGCCAAGGTGGCGAGGTCCTTCAGCAGACCGCTCATCATCCGCTCCATCCGACCCCTTGTGGGTGCGGATGATCCGGGCGTGCCCTTCGTTCTGACTCCTGAGAGGCCTCCCGGCACCTCACAATCGAAGCGGCGCGATGGCTCTTCGCCAAACGGGAGATGGCATTCTAGTGGTACACCACGCCCGAGTCGAGGACCAGCACCTGGCCGGTTGTGCTGTCGCTCCGGCAGAACTCGACGATCTGGTGGGCCACGTCGTCGCGCTCCACCGGCTTCTGGAGCGCGGCGTTCTTGGTCGTCCGCTCGACCAGCGCCGGATCCAGCTTCGCCGTCATCCGGGTGCCCAGCATCGTGCCCGGCGCGACCGCGTTCACCGCCACGTCCGGCCCGAGGGCGACCGCTAGGCAGCGGGTCAGGTGAATGAGACCCGCCTTGGAGACGGCGTAGGCGATGCTGCTGCCCAGCGGCGCGAGGCCGGCGATGGACGCAATGTTCACGATCCGGCCGCGCTTCTGCTTGCGCATGATCGGCGCCACCGCCTTGACGCACATGAAGGGCGAGGTCAGGTTGGCGAGGAGGATGTGATCCCAGATGTCCATCGTCAGGCCGTCCAGATCCTTGAATGGGACCAGTTGGTTGTAGGCGGCGTTATTGATGAGGATGTCGATCCGGCCGTACGCTTCCAGCACGCGCTCGACCATGCGCGTGACCTGCGCCTCCGCGTTGACGTCGGCCTGGACGGCGATGCAGCGCGGCCCGAGGGCCGACCACTCCCGGGCGAACGCCTCGGCCGGCTCTTTCGACTGCACGTAGACCCCGGCCACCTGGGTCCCGTTCTCGGCGAAGGCCCGACAGATGCGCTGCCCGAGCCCTCCCGTGCAGCCGGTGACGAGGGCGACCGAACCCTTGAGTTCCATGATGTCAGTCCTCCCTTGATCGCCACGAAGGCCCGAAGACGCGGATGTCACCTCGTGGCTTTCCCGTTGCGTGCCTTCGCGCTACATCCTGCCTCTGGTGAGATGCGCCGAGACCACCGACGTGGCGATTCGGGCCGCAGCGACTTCCTTTGGGACCGCGGGACCTCGCGAGCGCGGCTCGCAGCCGGGCCCGAGACGAGAGCGAGAACAGCATCGCGCAGCCCGGAGAGCGGTGTCAAGCCAAAACTGCCGCGGAGATAGTCGGAAACAGACACGGGTGACGCGTGCGGAGTCCTCCGGTGGACAAGGCTCGCCCCACATGAAAAGAGGCCACCCATTTTCCCGGACACGGTATGACCCACCCCCGCACGAAGTGTCTTCCCGCCCTCGGTCCTACGGGAAGTCTCCGATCGTCGCTCGCGCTCCGCGTCACCCTTGCCGGCCAGTTTTGGCTTGACACTCTTGCCCCCGCTGCGGCATGCTCGCATCGCCTTCGTGAGGTGCCCCGATCTGCGCTAGCCTTTCGAGGCGACCGACGCTACGGGCCCACAAAGCAAATTTCCCTCGGCTTCACGCCATCCAATACGCCCGCGAGAGCAAGGTTCCGTTTGCTGGGATCCGCCCGGGCAGGCAGCGCGCCACCATCGAATACGCGCGCACCATGTGTGGGCTCGAACAGGCCCACAGTTCGGAATTCGTACCCCGCACTCCGCACCGCGTCATGTCGAAGCTGCGCCAGTTGCTCGGCATCGGTGACCTGAGCGGCAGGATGCGCCTGGGCGCGTGGCCGCAGCCTGAAGATTGCCAATGAAGCCATCGCGCGAAATATCGGTCGGGCCGCTTAGGGTCGGAGGCAAGCAGCCGCTGTTCCTGATCGCCGGCCCTTGCGTGATCGAGAGCGAGAAGCATTGTGCGATGATCGCGGAGCGTCTGGCCGCGATTGCGACCGAACGGAAGCTGCCTCTGATCTTCAAGGCTTCCTACGACAAGGCCAATCGTTCTTCAATATCCTCGTACCGCGGGCCGGGGTTGGTCGAGGGTCTGCGCATTCTGAGCAAGATCAAGACGCGTTTTCATCTGCCCATCCTCACCGACGTGCACGAGACTTCCCAGGTGGGTCCGGCCGCCGAGGTGTGCGAGGTTCTCCAGATTCCGGCGTTCCTCTCCCGCCAGACCGACCTGCTGGTTGCCGCCGGCCGCTCGGGCTGCGTCGTCAACCTGAAGAAGGGTCAGTTTCTCTCGCCCGGCGAGATGGCACATGCGGTCGAAAAGGTTTCGAGCACCGGGAACGAGAACATCATTGTCACCGAGCGCGGGACCTCGTTCGGCTATCAGAATCTGGTCGTGGACATGCGCTCCTTTCCCATCCTGCGCAACCTCGGCTGTCCGGTCGTCTTCGACGTGACCCATTCCTTGCAGCTCCCCGGCGGGGAGGGGAAGTCGAGCGGCGGACAGCCCGAATTCATCGAAGCGCTGGCGCGTGCGGGACCCGCGGTGGGTGTGGATGGGATTTTCCTCGAAGTTCACGACGACCCGCCGAGGGCCCTTTCCGACGGTTCCAACTCGTTGCGGCTGGATCGGCTGCCCGGTGTGCTGGAGAAGCTGACGCAGTTGGCCGCGCTGGTGCGTGGCTGGAGCTCGCCATGAGCCTCGAGACCGCGAGGCGAGTCTTGCGCATCGAGGCGCAGGCCATTGAGGGCATGCTGGGGCAGCTGGACGAGCGCTTCGACCGCGCCGTCGGGCTGCTCTTTCAATGCCAGGGCCGCGCCGTCGTCACCGGGATGGGCAAGTCGGGCCTGATCGGGCGCAAGATCGCCGCCACGTTTTCGAGCACCGGCACACCGTCGCTGTTCCTCCACCCGGCCGAGGCGTTGCACGGCGATCTGGGAATGCTGGTGCGTGAGGACGTCCTGCTGGCCATCTCCTACAGCGGCGAAACCGAAGAGATCATCACCTTGCTCGACACCGTCAAGCGGCTCAGCATCCCGCTGGTCACGCTGACCGGCCATCCGCGTTCGACCCTGGCCGCCGCGAGCGACGTCGTGCTCGACATCAGCGTGAAAGAGGAGGCCTGCACGCTTAACCTCGCTCCAACGGCCAGCACCACAGCCTCCATGGCTATGGGCGACGCGCTGGCCATCGCGCTGCTCGAGCGGCGCGGCTTCGGGCCGGCCGATTTCGCTGTCCTGCATCCCGGCGGGCGACTCGGCAAGAAGCTTCAGCGCGTCGAAAGCCTGATGCATGCGGGTGAGGCCGTGCCGCGGGTCCATGTCAACGCCAAGATGCCGGACGTCATCTACGAGATGAGCCAGAAGGGGCTGGGCATGACGACCGTGGTGGAAGACTCGGGCCGCCTGGTTGGCGTCCTGACCGACGGGGACCTGCGCCGGCAGATGCAGAAGCGCAAGGGCGAAACCTTCGAGCTCACCGTGGGAGAATGCATGACACGGAACCCCGTCACCATCGCCCCGGATGAGCTGGCCAGCGCAGCGCTGAACCTGATGGAACGGCGCAAGATCACCTCGGTCGTCGTTGTGGATGCCGAAAACCGCATCCGCGGCGTCGTCCACCTGCACGACCTCTGGACCGTCGAACTGTTCTAACAGGATGCTGAAAAACCCGTTTTCGCCCAGGCTGCTCAAAAAGGCCCAGATGCAAGGCGGCGCGCGATGCGAGGTGCGAGGCGTACCTAGTCCGTACGTCGCAGCGCCGCGCGAGCGCGCCAACGCCGCAGATGGGTCTTTTTCAGCAGCCTGCTAAGAGATCCTCTCGTCGGACGCTGCGTTGCTCCCCTTTCTCTTCGGAGAGAAGGTCTCCGCCCAGCTCCCGGGCTCCGAATGAGGCCGCCAGCCCTGAGATTGCCGGGTCGCCTTAGAACCTCCCTCCCCTGTTTTCCGCCGACGGTTTCTTGTGAAGGCAAGGCTGGGCTGCGGTTGTCCGAGCGCCAATGGCCAGGATGTCGGGGGCCTGCATTCCAGCTTGGCAATTAATGACTGATGTGTAAGTAATAGAAGACCTCACCGTTGCAGCCCGGCCGAAAGAACGCGGCCAGGAGCCGGTCCCACCCCCGCCTTCGCCTGAGGGATGCTGCCAGCCGGGTCTCCGGGTCGTCGAAATGGGCGACGCCGGACCACGCTGAGGGCACCGAGGAAGGATATCCGATCGTGGTGATCCCCTCGCCAGAGGCGCGACCGTCTGGCCTCGGGGTGTCCAGGATGCCTGTTTGGGATAAACGGAATCTCTCCAGGAGATTTATCAGGGGCACGCCCTGGCACTATGGGAGGTCTGAGGAATGCGCACCCTACGAATGACGATGGCCCAAGCGCTGGTGAAGTACCTTTGCGCGCAGCGAGTTGAGATGAATGGCCGGGACGTTCCGCTTTTCGCTGGCGTATTCGCGATCTTCGGGCACGGCAATGTCGCGGGCCTCGGGGAAGCGCTGTACACGGCGCGCGCTGAGCTGCCGACCCTGCGGGCCCACAACGAACAAGCCATGGCGCATGCGGCGATCGCCTTCACAAAAGCCCTCGACCGTCGGCGCATCATGGCGTGTACGACCTCGATCGGTCCAGGAGCAACGAACATGGTGACCGCCGCGGCGGTCGCTCACGTCAATCGGCTGCCCGTGCTTCTGCTCCCCTCCGATACCTTCGCGAGCCGGCGGCCCGATCCGGTGCTTCAACAGGTCGAGGTGTTTGACAGCCCGACGGTGACCGCCAACGACTGCTTCCGGCCGGTCTCGCGGTACTGGGATCGAATCACTCGACCTGAGCAACTCCTGATCTCTCTCCCCGCAGCCGTGGATGTGCTTACCGATCCGGTCGCGTGCGGCCCGGCGACCCTGTCGCTGCCCCAGGACGTCCAGGCCGAAGCCTGCGACTATCCCGAAGACTTCTTCCACACCCGAGTCCACACGCTGCGCCGAGCGGGCGCCGACCCGGGCCAGTTGGAGGCCGCAGCGGACCGGTTGAGGCGCGCTGGCAAACCGCTCGTCATCGCCGGCGGTGGGGTGCATTACTCCCTGGCTGCGGACGTCCTCCGCGAGTTCGCCGCACGGCACGATCTGCCGGTGGCCGAGACGCAGGCCGGCAAAGGCGCCCTGCCGTGGAACCATCCGTGCGCGGTCGGGTCGCTCGGCGTGACCGGGTCGAGCGCCGCCAACGCGCTGGCGGCAGAGGCAGATGTGGTCCTGGCCGTGGGGACGCGGCTGGGGGACTTCACCACCGGCTCACGCGCGTTATTCCAGCACCCGGGGCTGACCTTGATTCACCTCAACGTCGGAGCCTTTGATGCCGGGAAGCACGGGGCGCTCCCGCTGGTCGCCGACGCCCGCCGCGGCCTGACCGAGCTCAGCGCCTCCCTCGGGACCTGGCGGGCACCAGCGGAGTGGATGTCGTCGGCCCGTCGCCTGATGGACCAGTGGAACCGGGCCGTGGACGCGGCGACCGCACCCAGCCACACCATTCCGCCAACCGACGGGCAGGTGATCGGCGCCGTCAACCGCGCCGCCGGCCCCAGGGACGTCGTCGTCTGCGCCGCCGGCGGACTTCCCGGCGAGTTGCACAAGCTTTGGCGAACGACCGATCCGAAGGGCTATCATCTCGAATATGGCTATTCCTGCATGGGGTACGAGATCGCGGGGGGGCTTGGCGTCAAGATGGCGCTGCCCGACCGGGAAGTGTTCGTCATGGTCGGAGACGGCAGCTACTTGATGCTGAACTCGGAGATCGCGACGTCGGTGAAGCTGAACAAGAAGCTCGTGGTCATCCTCCTCGACAACCACGGCTTCGCCTGCATTCACCGGCTCCAGCAAGCCTGCGGGGGCGCCCCGTTCAACAATCTCCTCGGCGATGACGGACCGCCTCCGAGGATCGACTTCGCAGGGCACGCCCGCAGCCTCGGGGCCAGGGCTGAGCAGGTGAAGAGCATCGCCGATCTCGAGGCGGCGCTGGTCCGGGCACGGAGGGCGGATCGGACATACGTCATCGTCATCGAGACCGATCCTGTCTCGACGACAGCGGCCGGCGGCGCCTGGTGGGATGTGGCGGTCTCCGAGGTCTCGACGCGCCCCGAGGTGAAGACCGCTCGTGAACGCTATGTCGAGGCCCGGCGACGCCAACGGCTCGGGGGATAAGGACTACAGGGTTGCCAGCACGAACCCCTGACAGCCTTGAGTTTCTTCATATCCGTATCCGCGAGGGGTACACTCATGAAAGACTCGGCATCTTTCACCTTGGAAAAGGATTCTTTGCGCATTCTTCGCGCCGCCCTGGACCGGCTCGAAGCGGGATTTGCAGCGCTGCCGCCGGTGACCGGTCCGCTCCTGGACGCGCAGGCAGTCGAACGCGTGCTCGCCGAAGTCGCCGAACGCCTCCAGGACAATTACCCCTACTTTCATCCGCTCTATGCCGGACAAATGCTCAAACCACCCCATCCCGTGGCGCGGCTCGCATATGCGCTGGCGATGTGGATCAATCCGAATAACCACGCGCTGGATGGCGGACGGGCCAGCTCGCAGATGGAGAAGGAGGCGGTAGCCGAGATCGCCCGCATGATCGGCTGGGTGACGCACCTCGGTCACCTGTGCGGTGGTGGCACAATGGCCAACCTGGAGGCATTGTGGGTGGCCGGGCAGTTGCGTCCCGGCGCCACAATTGTCGCCTCCCAGCAGGCGCACTATACGCACAAGCGCATCAGCGGCGCGCTCGGCCTGGCATTTGAAGCCATACCGTGTGACCGGAGCGGGCGCTTAGATGGTACGGCGCTGAGACGACGGCTGGATCAGGGCGGCATCGGCACTGTCGTGGCGACCATTGGGACGACCGCCATCGGTTCTGTCGATCCGTTGCCACACCTCCTTGAGTTGCGCGACCGGTACGGTTTTCGCTTACATGCCGATGCGGCCTATGGCGGCTACTTTGGCCTGGCCGACAACCTGACGGCCGAGACGCGCCGCACGTATGACCGGTTCAGCGAAGTGGATTCCATCGTGATTGATCCGCATAAGCATGGCCTCCAGCCCTACGGGTGCGGCTGCGTGCTCTTCCGCGACCCCGCAGTGGGGAGGTTCTACAGACACGACTCGCCGTACACGTATTTCAGTTCGACCGAACTGCACCTCGGCGAGATCAGCCTCGAATGTTCCCGACCTGGAGCGGCTGCGGTTGGGTTGTGGGCGACGCAGAAATTGCTGCCACTCGTCGGAGGCGGCGAGTTCGCTCGAGGGCTGAGCAGCGGGCGGGCGGCAGCACTGGCGCTCTACGACAAGGTCCGAACGGATGGACGATTCCTGACGGCGTTCGCCCCCGAGTTGGACATCGTGGTCTGGACCCCGCGTGCCGCGCGAGTGAGTGAAGCCTCCGAGATGGCGCGGCTGATCTTCGCCGAGGCCGCGCGGCGCCATCTCCACCTGGCCTTGGCTGACTTGCCGGTTGACTTCTTCGATCTCCCCGCCGCCAAGATGGAGCGTGATGGCGACACGGTCACGTGTCTGCGTTCTGTCCTGATGAAGCCGGAGCACCGCGAATGGATTGATCGCATCTGGGGAATTCTCGACCAGGCCACCAGCGCAGTTCTACAAGGGCGCGTCACGAGCGGCTGACCCCGCCTGCAGCCGACGCCGCCTCCGCTTCGCTCCAGTGGCCCGCTCGCGCCGGACAGGGAGCGTCCGCGCTCGGCCGCCGCGCCCGATGCGGGACGTTCGGCCGCCCAGGCTCGGTCGGAGTAGGAGGAGCCATGACCTCACTCATTGATCCGCGGGTTCAGATTGGCCACGTGCACCTGAAGGTGGCCGATCTCGAACGGGCGCTCGCGTTCTATTGCGGGGTTCTCGGGTTCGAACTGACACAACGGTACGGCGCTTCGGCGGCCTTCGTGAGCGCAGGGGGCTACCATCACCACATCGGGTTGAATACGTGGGAGAGTCGCGGGGCCCCACCGCCACCCGCGGGCACCACGGGACTCTACCACCTGGCCATTCGGTATCCGGAGCGGCGGACGTTGGCAGATGCGCTCCGGCGCTTGGAGGCTGCGGGGGTCCCCCTGGAGGGAGCCAGCGACCACGGCGTGAGTGAGGCCTTGACCTCCTCGATCCGGATGGCAACGGCGTGGAACTGTACTGGGACCGGCCGGAGGCCGAGTGGCCCCGGACCGCGGACGGGCGGCTGGCGATGTACACGAAACGGCTCGATCTCGCGTCGCTCCTGGCCGAGGCTGGGGACGGATCGTGAGTCGCCCGGACACCGGCTGCCCGTGGTCACGTATGGCCTCACCAGCGCTTGCACCCGACCGCTGAAACGCGCGGCGGGTAGCGGGCGGGGCGTCAACCTCACGAGGGACGGTCCGCGACCGTCGCGGGCCGTAGTCCAATCGGGAACGGATCAGAAGAATGCCACAACCCGACACCCTTCGCTGGACGAAGATCCCGCTCAACAACGGGTCCGGTGAGATCCCCGCGCATGGTTCTGGCGCGCTGATTCCCGACCCTGTTGAAACCAGGAAGGCGACCCAGGCCGCGCCTCACACGCTCATGGTGACGCCCGCCGTGCTCGAGATCATCGCTGTTCGTCAGTGAGACGGATGGGTCGGCTCTGCCGGCCCAACCGGACGCGGCAGCACACCGGGGCCGCATCAGCCGACTCCGGACTTCGAGCTCGCAGGTCCAGCCCCGGCAACTGCGCTTTGCCGTTACCGTCTTCCTCCAGTGCGGATCCAGCCCCTCGCGCCTTTTTCGCCAAGCCGCCGGCCGAGTGTCGGGCCGCAGCCCGACCGCCAGGCCTCCAGATCGGCAGGCGCGTCTCCTCCCTGTGCCCACGTTCATCCGGCATGAGAAGCCAGTCCTGCCTTCCACAACCACGACCGGGTCGGCCTTTCCCGTTGACACCCGGCCACCCCTTGGATAGGCTTCCGCCCGGACCTCCCGAGACCTCTCCATATGTCGCGGGAGTGCCGCTCCGGTGGATTCCCCACCGAAGAGAAAAGGTCATCGGGCCCTTGAGTCGGCAGTCTCGCCCAGAGTGCAGGCAGGACCCCTATCGGTGTCGCCCCGAAGACCGAGGGGCGGGGGCTCATCTGGACCCGACGCCAGGTCGAGCCCCCGATGCCGAATCCAGATAAGCGTGGTCAGGCGCCTACACGCGTACTCCAACCGCCTTCCCGGTCTCCGGAGGGTTCGATGCCGCCCAGCCAGCCCTTCCTCGCCGAACCCCAGAGCATCGATCAGGTGATCGAGCGTCTCAACGGGATCCTCGACGATGCGCTTCGTCGGGGAGGGCGGATTGGCTACTTCACGGCCCTGTACGAGCGCGTGACGAGCAATGTCCGGCGGGCCCTCGTGGCGGGGAACGTGTTCGAGGACAATGCCCGCCTGGAGCGCCTTGACGT